>NZ_SHKN01000001.1:810165-1120550 GCF_004217115.1 Ancylomarina subtilis
ACAAATTTGGTATTGCATCCATAAAGCGTATAATCCAATATTTCAGAAAGAAGCATAATCATCCGAGGCGTTTCTTCTGACTTTTCAAGACTCAATCCATAAATACTATTTAAGGAGTTGAATAAAAAATGAGGATTGACTTGAGCTTTCAATAAATTTAATTCTGCCTCCTTAAGACGCAATTCAGTCTCTACCTTTATCTTATCCTGTTGTTCTCTTAATCGTTGTTCTTGCAAACTTCTTTGAAGCTGGCGATAGGCAACTCCAACCAAAATCACAAAGTATAAACCAACGAGAAAAAAACGCACATCCATGGTTGCAGGATCAATTCCCACAAGAGAATAATTCCAAACTAAAACAAAAAGACCTGCAATGATTAAAGTTTCAATACTCAGAGATAAACACAGCAGGTAAAATAGATACAAGCCAAACCTAAAATAACGCTTGGTTAATAAGTAACGTGGAATTATAAAATTATTTAAAATACGCGTACAAACGTAAGCAAGAGGCACAAAACAAAGACAAAAAATTAATGCATTATAATAATCCTGGCTATACAAACCGAAAAAGACAGATATAAACAAAAAAGCCATAGACCAAGTCAACAGAGATAGAGCTGTTCTTCTCCAGTTTACAAGATTCCTATTAAGCAAAGTTGAAATTTTCATCATAGCAGTTACGAAAATAGATATTTTAGTCTGAAGCAAAAACCTTTTACTTATGATATACGACAAACAGCCAAATTATAAGCTTAACGACAAAACAATATCATTTACATGATCGAAGAAACCTTTTACACATCACACACAAACCTCCAACAAACAAAGCATTATGATACAACATCATAAAATTCGTATAACATATGAAAACGATTGACTTGTATATAAAAAACAACTTAACCTTATTTATATGTTATTCATCTTAACTCTTTACCTATTAAACGCAATAAATTTGAAAAGAAATTAACAAGCGATAGGTTTGATTCGTATTTTTGTTTAACCTAAACTTTTAAAACATGATCGATCTTTTCTTTCAAGGCGGTACCCTATTCATGACTGTTATAGTGCTTACCGGACTGGGCGCCATTATATGGTCACTATTAACTTTAATCAAGTTTCTAAAACTTGGTTTTGTTACGAAACGACATTTAGATGCCATTTTATTCTTAGGAAGTATAAGTTTTTTCCTCGGCCTTCTTGGTCAAGGTATAGGCCTTTCAAATGCCCTTAATTCCATTCAAGATGTCCCATCAGTTTCACCAGCAGCAGTTGTTGGCGGATTAAAAGTAAGTATGATCCCACCTTTAACAGGTGCCATACTATTCTCTGTCGCGGGCATTTTCTGGTTCATTTTACATTACATGAATGCTAGAAAACAAGAAGCTTAGAAAGCCACTGGGACTAAAATAACCTACTAATTTAGCCACAATTTCAATATTGAGATTGTGGCATTTTTATGAAAGCCTTCAATTCAACACTTTTCAGCTACCCCATCATTCTTTTGGCTTTCCGACCTTTTTTCAACATAAATTTCTTCTTTCGGCGAATTTGGCTTCCTTTGTGCAAAATTTTATAATATGCCAATAAAACGTCATCCCAACTTACCTTTTGCGCCTTCCAAATTCCCTGTCTTTTACGGGTGGATGGCCATGATTGCTGCCACAATAGGAATCATTTGTTCTATCCCTGGTCAGACCATTGGAGTATCTGTCTTTACAGATTATTTAATAGATGCTTTGCAACTTTCCCGCGACGCCCTGAGCTCTGCCTATCTGATTGGTACGGCCATGAGTTCATTATTCCTAACCAAGGCTGGAAAAGTGTATGACCGATTTGGAGCACGATTCACCTCTATTCTTGCTGCAAGCATTCTTGCAATAACACTTTTGCTATTCTCTATAAGCGATCAGATGACTGCGAGTATTTCGTCCTTGACAAATATTTCATTTTCAACAATCAGTTTCATATTGGTATCTGCGTTATTCTTTATACTTCGTTTCTCCGGACAGGGCGTATTGACATTAGCATCTCGCAATATGCTGATGAAGTGGTTCAACAAAAGGCGTGGATTAGCCAATAGCATCTCCTCGGGTATTCAATCTTTCGGATTTGCTGTAGCTCCACTTTTTGTAGCAGGCATTATCCATAGCACCGATTGGAGCGCAGCCTACCTGATTATGGCAGCCATTATTGTTGCGTTTATCGTCTTTGCTTATGTTTTCTTTAGAGATAACCCTGAAGAATGTGGACTTATTCCAGATGGAAAAGTAATTGAAGAGAAAAAACAAAAAGCTTTTAAGGATAGTAACAAACAGTTCACACTAAAAGAAGCAAAGAAAACGCCTATCTTTTGGGTTTATGCGCTAGCCATTGCCTTTAGTGCTTTCTTCATTACAGGCTTCACTTTTAATGTGGTTTCTATATTCGAGATATCAGGTTATAGCGAACAGAAAGCATTAAGTATTTTCATTCCTGCTTCGCTAATTTCTATCGTTGCTGCCCTGGCAGGAAATGTAATAAGCGACTATATGCCACTTAAGCGTATTCTAATTATTTACCTTATGGGATGCTTGCTTTCTTGCATCGGATTATCTTGCCTTTCGCATTGGAGTGGTTACTACATTCTGATTCTTGGTAATGGTGTTATGGGAGGTCTTTTCTCTGTGCTGGCTTCGATTACATGGCCCCGTTTTTTCGGACAAGATCATTTGGGTGCAATTAGTGGATTAGCTATGTCTCTTATGGTATTTGGCTCAGCTATAGCTCCCCTATTCTTTTCTCGTATATTCACCCTAACAGGCAGCTACCAACTTGCCGGTATCGCTGGTGGGGTATTAGTTCTGATCCTACTTTTGTTCTCTTTAAAGCTGAATAACCCGCAGGAAGATTAATCGATAAGTATAAAGTGAAAAAGGTTAAAGGATAAAAGACATCCTATTAAGCCTTACAAATATATGAAGCCCAATTTCTATCATTAGAGATTGGGCTGCTCTCATTTCTGCCTCAACCAATTAACCCAATTGATTAAAATAGACTATCAAACTCACAAAAAATGAAAAAACTTTCAAAGTATTATTAAACATATATATCATTTCATTACATATTGATTTTTTAGCTTTTTTTGTTGTTACATAATAAATATTTACACTTAAAAACAACTTATTTTCATGAAAACAAAACTACTTTTATTACTCTGTCTGATAACTATATTAAACTTTTCGTGTAGTGATGACAATGACGACAAAATCATATTAACAGCTGGAGAGTTAAGTCTTACTGAAGGTCGGTTCGGAGATAAAATAACAATTACAGGAGAAGGCTTTAGTGAAATAAAAGAGGAAAATATCGTAACCCTTAACGAATTGATAATTCCTGTTGAAGAAGCCACTTCAACAAAGCTCATAATTACTATTCCTAAAGGTGCAACTACCGGTAAACTAAGTGTAAGAGTGGATGAAGCTAATATTGACTTTGGAATCTTTACTATACGCAAAGAAAAGCTTTTTGTTCTAAAATGCATTTTCGATAATGGGGGTGATTATATCATGACAATAGACCCGGAAACCGGGAAGGAAGACTTATTTGTAGAATTACCTAAAATTGAACATGATGTTGATCTAATGTACTCGTCTTTATGTTATCTCAGCAAAACAAATGAACTTGTTATAATGAAAAGAGCAGAATGGCCAGTTAAAGATTACTCTGTGCTCAAGATAAATATCGAAACCAAGACGATTACAGAAAAAGAATTCAAAGAAACACTTAATCTTGAAGACATCAATTTAATATCAGATAGGGAAAGTAACCTGTTCCTAATTAAGAACTTTCAATGGACTGAAGAAGACCACAACAAATCATCCATATATCGATTTGATATAGAAACCGGTGAGCAAAAATTACTAACGGAAGTAACAGAGGATTATATTTTCGGAACCAAAATTATTAAAGAAACTAACGAACTTCTTATAATTACCGATAACGATGGATGGGAAGATCGATCTACAAAGCTTATTAGCGTTGATTTAAATACTGAGAAACAAAAACTAGTCCCACTAAGCTATCCTAAAAGCCTTTATGGGTTTATCATTGGAACTGACAATAGCATCTATTTGGCAAACGAAACGGTATTTGAGCAACAAGTTGATTTATTAAAAATCAACACCCTCACTGGATCTGAAGAAGTTGTTATGGAGTTTTCAGACCCCAAATTATGGTATGGACGTCCGACTTTTTACGAAACGAATAATGAAATAATATATTTTTTAGATGACGACAACGATGTAACAAGTGGCATGCTCAAAATAAATCTTACTGATAAAACCACAAAAGAAGTCAACATCCTTAATACCGATGAATCCTATTATGGTAATGCTTCTAGTATTTTCATCTAACAGACTCTAATCACATTATAATGAAGACCTCTTAATTGAGGTCTTCTTTTTATTTTTACGCCTTCCTCCATAACAAATACCCAAATCTCAAGAAAACATTGTATTCCATCATATTAAATAAGCTTAAATACTGTTAAAAGTAAAACAATCATATTGTTTAATATTTCCAGCCTAACTACTTTAGAGGAGCTTATTAATAACCTGATCTCCTACTTATATATGATTCGAATTCTACTTTTTGTTTTGATTCTTTTCCTTTTCTGCAATTCATCAAGTGCAGCTACACTAACTAATGATTCCATCATCCGTATATCTGGCCAGATTGTTACAAAATCTGACTTAAGCCCCATCCCATTCTCACACCTTATTATTAAAGGCAAACGAAGTGGACAGATTTGTGATAGCTTGGGTATATTCCATTTACAGGTTAAACAATCAGATACACTACTCGTTTCAGCCTTAGGCTATAAAACTAAAGAATGGGCTGTTCCATTTATTTTCGGAAGCTCACTCTCCCAATTCTTCCAAATTCCTTTGGATGAAACCGCTTATTTACTCAATGAAGTTAGTGTATATGCATTGGGAACCTGGGACGAATTTAAAGCTGACTTTCGGAAATTAGAAATTAAAAATGAATATGCTCTCAATTCTCAAATAACAAAAGAACTGGCACCTTTCCAGACCAAAAAACCAAATATCGTTCCGCCTCAATATCGCCCTATTATCGAAGATCTTAGTGTTTGGGATGCCATTGGTACACCCGCCTCCTTTCTTTTCTCAAAATTCAGCAAGAAGGAAAAAAGAAAACGGAAGGTGGCTAAAATGATTCGAAATAAATGGCAAATAAAAATACTAAATCAGTATTACACCAGAGAAATTGTAGCCGCCAACACAGGCTTAAGCGGTGATGAACTAGACAATTTTATGGCCTATTGCGGCCCCAAACTAAACATTACTCAAACGACTAGTCAATACGATATACTGGAACAAATCGTAAATCACTATAAAACTTACACTAAACAAAAAAGAGGCTATCAGTTATAAGCACCTCTCCCACCATAATGACAAACATTAATTGTTTACCCTCACCCATTCAACACACAACAAACTAATAATCAATCATTCTAAATAAGAGACAAGCCAGTCTTTTATTTTGCAAACATCTCCTATATTCATAAATTGAGAGAGGCAAAGACCAAAGTGTTCAATGCCTTTTTTATCATTTTTCGATAAATCTGCATCTAATTTGCATTTATTCTTTCATTAACACTCCGTTAAAAATGGAAAATCAAACAGAACTTCTTTCAGAATTCAAATTCCAAGACGAAATAGCCCACACATCTGGCTCTTTATTGAATGATATTACAATCACAACATTACTTGAATCATTGGCTGAAGGTGTTATTTTCATAGACGAGTGGGGCCGAATTATTTTTATAAATGACCGTATGGCTAAACTAACTGGTTACGACAAACATGAAGTAATCGGACAACACATGAATCTTTTTATACCCTATAAGTTGCATCAAATACATCATTTTCATGTTAAAAGTTTCTTCAAGGCCCCGAAAATTCGCCCCATGGGAAAAGAGCTTGAACTGATTGCCAAAAGAAAAGACAATTCGACTTTTCCCGTTGAAATCAGCATCAGTTTCCTGGATATGAAATCGGGTAAATTGGGAATCGCTTTTTTAACAGATATCACGACCCGAAAAAAAGCTGAATATGAACTTAAGAAACGAAATCAGGAATTGGATGCCTTCGCACATACGGTTGCGCATGATTTAAATTCATCTTTGGCTGGTACGACTGGTTGCAGTGAAATACTTACAGACCCAAACTATAAACTCTCAAAAGAAGAACAGGACACGTATTTAAAAGAAATTGCACGAAGCAGTAGAAAAATGACCCATATTATCAGTGAACTTCTTCTTTTTGCAAGTATGAAAAAAGAAGATGTTGATGTTGTAGAAATCAATATGAAAGAATTAATCGACTCTGCCTGTGATCGATTAAAATATCAGATTATAGAAAGAGAAGTACAACTTGAAATTAGCGAAACAATCTCGAATTGTTTGGGATATTCCCTATGGGTTGAAGAAATCTGGTTAAATTTTATCAGCAATGCGATTAAATATGGCGGAACAAATCCTAAAATTAAAATATACAGTTCCAAAACAGACAATGGCTATATTAAATATAGCATTGAGGATAATGGCGAAGGCGTTGCTGATGAACTGAAATGTATTATTTTTAATGAGCATGATAAAAACAAAGACAAGCTCACAAAAGGCACAGGACTTGGCTTGTCTATCGTGAATAGAATCATTGAGAAGCTTGATGGCCACCTCTCTCTTGAAACCAAAATTGGACAAGGAAGCATTTTTAGTTTCTATTTAAAAGCACTCAAATAAAACAGACTCAAGGAACTCCTCCAATCGTAGTAATCGTATGACCACTACACTATAATATAGTAGCGTCACTATTACACAAAGTTTCGGTTACGACATCATCCCCTCAACTCATCCACAAAAATAAAGCTTAACAAAAATTAACGGCAAACAACTTTTATAAATAGTCCAAAAAATTATCTTTGTAGGGCACAAAAAATAATTGACATTTTTGTTGCCCTGAAAAGTTGTTCCAAATCATACTTTTTTTGAATGGAAGTCATTTGATTTCTGAAACAAGACTGTTTTATCAAGTTTTCTTCAGCATTTAACGGTCTTCAAAAATCAAAGTCTCTCCTTACCAATCAGATTGAATGTTTAATAACAAAAGCAAAATATATTTTTTATGATCCAGACAGTTGATATCAAAGAGCTAAACGAGCGTATCCAGCAGGAAAGTTCCTTCGTGGATATGATTTCTATGGAAATGAATAAGGTTATTGTTGGACAAAAGCATTTGGTCGAAAGCCTACTGATTGGCTTACTTTCCAATGGACACATCCTTCTTGAAGGGGTTCCCGGATTAGCAAAAACCCTTGCTATCAACACCCTTGCTACAACAATTGACGCAGACTTTAGCCGTATACAATTTACACCAGACCTTTTACCTGCTGATCTTGTAGGTACTATGATCTATTCTCAGAAAAAAGAAGAATTTGTTGTAAAGAAGGGACCTATTTTTGCCAACTTCATTCTTGCAGATGAGATTAACCGTGCCCCGGCTAAAGTTCAGGCTGCACTATTGGAAGCAATGCAAGAGCGTCAGGTGACTATTGGTGATCACACCTATAAATTACAAGAGCCTTTCCTTGTAATGGCAACTCAAAACCCTATTGAGCAAGAAGGAACCTATCCACTTCCTGAAGCTCAGGTTGACCGTTTTATGCTTAAGGTCGTTATCAACTACCCTAAAAAAGATGAAGAACAAATTATCATGCGTCAGAATCTACTAAAAGCATTCCCTGTTGCCACTCAAATTCTTAAACCTGAAGACATCATTAAGGCTCGAAGCGTAGTGAAAGATGTATATATGGACGAAAAAATTGAAAAATATATTGTTGATATTATTTTCGCCACTCGTTTCCCGGCTGATTATGGCTTAGAAAAATTCAAAGAGATGATTGCCTTTGGTGGATCGCCTCGTGCAAGTATTTCATTGGCATCAGCTGCTAAAGCATATGCCTTTATCAAGCGTCGTGGTTATGTCATTCCTGAAGATATTCGTGCCGTATGTCACGATGTCCTTCGTCATCGTATTGGTTTAACCTACGAGGCCGAAGCCAACAACATCACCAGCGAACACATTATCTCTGAAATTTTGAATACTGTTGAAGTACCGTAATTCAAGGTTAAAGGAAAGAAAGAGAAAATAAGGATACAGAAAAAGGATAAAGTGAAAAGATCTCAAGATCGTTCCCTTTCAACTCTAACCTTATACTTTTTCACTTTAACCTTTAAACTTTAACCTTTTCAAAATTGTAAAATGGAGACTAGTGAATTATTAAAAAAAGTCCGAAAAATCGAGATCAAAACCAAAGGCTTGTCTCGAAATATATTTGCAGGCGAATACCATTCTGCATTCAAAGGTAGGGGTATGACCTTTAGCGAGGTTCGCGAATATCAGTACGGCGACGATATTCGTAATATCGACTGGAATGTAACAGCTCGTTACAATACCCCTTTTGTTAAGCTTTTCGAAGAAGAGCGCGAAATGACCGTGATGTTGATGATTGACGTCAGTGGTTCCCGTGAATTTGGAACCATGTCAAAACTCAAAAAAAATCAAATAACTGAGATAGCTGCTGTACTTGCTTTTTCTGCTATTCAGAATAACGATAAAATTGGTGTCCTATTCTTTTCAGATACTATTGAAAAGTTCATCCCACCTAAAAAAGGGAAGTCGCATATTCTTCGAATCATTCGGGAATTAATCGATTTTAAACCCGAACATCGCAAAACCGATCTTAATAATGCCCTTCGCTACCTGACTAAGGCTATTAAAAAGCGCTGTACCACTTTTGTGATATCTGATTTTATAGATGATCAGGATTTTGAGAAAAGCCTGAGTATTGCCAACAACAAGCATGATGTCGTTGCCCTGAAAATTTACGATAAACGTGAAGAAGAATTACCTTCAATCGGTCTTGTAAGAATGCTCGATGCCGAAACCCGACAGTATCAATGGGTGGATACATCAAGTGCCAAGGTAAGGAACGCTCATGCCAAATGGTGGAAAGAAAATCAAGCTAAAATCGAAGAGACTTTTAAACGTTCAGGTGTAGATGTGGCAAATATCAGAACCGATCAGGATTATGTCCGATCACTAATTGCCCTATTTAAAAGAAGAGCTTAATAACAATTGAGGATTTTTGATTGATGAATGGATTTCGAATCGCAAATCTGTAATCAGAAATCTTAAGTAAGTTGAGATTTTAAAGAAATAAGATGATAGGATTAGAAACAATAAAGAAACAATTCAGAAAAAGCTTACTCCTTTTGGGTTTTGCCTTGCTGCTCAATCCGGCAACGGCTCAAAACCAAGAGGATGGTTTTACCTACAGTGTTGCTCTCGACACTAACGTCATTGCCATTGGGGATCAGATTCACCTAAACCTCTCGGTAGATCAACCCAAAGGTATAAATATTAGCTTTCCTGTTTTTACCGATAGTATTACCAAGAATATTGAAATCATTCGTCAGTGGCCATTGGATACCACTAAGAAAAAAAATGGTAGTCTGAAAATTAGCAAGAAATATCTGATTACGTCTTTCGATGGTGGCGTTCACAAAATTCCACCTTTCGAATTCAAGCTAAATGGAGAAAATATCAACAACATTATCCGTACCGATACCCTGCAACTGGGTGTACGAAGTTTTGAAATTGATACCACCAAAGCCAATTTCGATATTGCTATGCCAATTCATACGCCTGTCTCGTTTGCTGAGATTGCGCCTTGGGCTGGTGGCGGACTTTTACTCATTGCCATACTCTTTGCTGCTTATTATTTCTATCGCAGATACAAACGGAATCAACCTTTGTTTAAAGCAGAAGTTCCTGCCGAACCTGCTCATGTTATCGCATTTAGAAAATTGGAAGAAATAGACAATCAGAAACTCTGGCAAAAAGGCCATGTTAAGCAATACCATTCAGATCTGACGGACACCGTTCGTAACTATCTGGATGAGCGTTTTAACCTGGCAACTTTGGAGTCGACAACTGAGGAAACCATGGAGACAATTACCGAAGCCATCATGCCAAAAGATCTGATTGCTGACTTAAGAGTTATTTTGGAAAGAGCGGACTTGGCCAAATTTGCAAAATTTCAGCCTCTACCGGATGAAAATCAACTCAGTCTGAAATATGCATATCGCATTGTAGAAAATACACTAATAAAAGAAACTGTAAAAGACGAAACAGAAAAGGACGCTGAACCAATTGAATTAACAGAGGGTGAAGCAAAAAATATGACACCGTAAGCTACTATTGTTTACCGTGATAAGGTTAGCCAATATGAATTTTTATTTCACCTTAGTCTAACCTTTTTATTCTTTATCCTTTTTTTAACCTTTTACACTTGTACTTATAATATGAATAATCTAGATTTTGCAAATCCTGAATACCTTTATTTATTGCTGCTAATTGGTCCTCTTGTGGGTTGGTACATTTGGCGTGATAAAAAGGCTCATGCCAGTATACAGGTCTCTACTCTAAAGAGCCTGACTAAGGCTCCTAAGACTTACAAGTATTATTTCCGACACGCTCTACTTGTTTTAAGAGTATTGGCTATTGCTTTTCTGGTGATTGCTATGGCTCGTCCACAATCGAGTAACGATTGGAAAAATGTAAGCTCAGAAGGTATCGACATTGTTATGTCACTGGATATCTCGAGTAGTATGTTAGCTCAAGACTTCGAACCTAACCGTTTGGAAGCAGCAAAGGATGTGGCTACACAATTTATCACAGGTCGTCAGCAAGATAAAATTGGCTTGGTTATTTTTAGTGGAGAGAGTTTCACACAGTGCCCGTTAACAACTGATCATGCCGTTTTAATCAACTTATTCTCCGACATCAAATCAGGAATGATAGAAGATGGTACGGCTATCGGTTTAGGTTTGGCAAATGCCGTGAATCGCTTAAAAGATTCTGACGCCAAATCAAGAGTCATCATTCTTTTGACTGATGGGGTTAATAACCGAGGTGAAATTGCTCCTATTACGGCAGCTGAACTGGCAAAAACTTACGGCATTCGTGTTTATACAGTTGGTATTGGAACTCAGGGCACAGCCCCCTACCCTTTTCAGACACCTTTCGGCATACAAATGCAGAATATGCCTGTCGAAATCGATGAGGCAACTCTAACAGATATTGCCGAGCTTACAGGGGGGAAATACTTTAGAGCAACAGATAACAATAAGCTTAAAGCCATTTACGAAGAAATCGATCAGATGGAAAAAAGAAAAATTGAAGTGACACAATTCAGCACTAAAAAAGAAGCCTATAAAGCTTATGCACTTTGGGCTGCTCTTTTCCTTCTATTCGAAATTGCCTTTCGCAACAGTATTCTTAGAAACATTCCTTAACGAATTTAAAATTGAGGATTATTGATTTAAGATTAAAATAAAATAACCATTGAGTATTGAGATGTAAATCATCACAAAGCTAAAAGTCGATACTCATCTAATAATATTTGAAAATGAACCAGTTTCGTTTTGAACATCCGGAATATCTCTACCTCCTTTTTATTCTTCCTGCTCTTGTGGTACTTTACTACATCAGCTACAGAATGAAAAAGAAGGCTCTTCAGGAATATGGGGAGATGTCTATCATTTCACAACTGATGCCTTTTGCATCATTCACTCGTCCAATTTATAAATTCTCAATCCTGCTTTTGGCTTTTGCCTTTCTGATTATTGCCATCGCTGGTCCTCAGTTTGGTTCAAAATTGAGAAAGATAAAACGTAAAGGAGTCGAAATTGTAATCGCTCTGGATGTTTCAAACTCCATGTTGGCTCAGGATATTCAACCCAATCGTTTAGAAAGTGCCAAGCGTGCCATCTCTAAAATGGTGGATAATCTGAATAATGATAAAATTGGATTGATCGTATTTGCCGGTGAAGCTTATACACAATTGCCAATTACAACCGATTATTCTTCGGCCAAACTTTTCCTATCGGGCATCAATACAGATATTGTACCTGTTCAGGGAACGGCTATTGGAGCAGCCATTAACTTAGCAAGTAAGAGTTTCACACCCGATAGCGAAGCGAGTAAAGCCATCATCGTTATTACCGATGGTGAAAACCATGAAGATGATGCAGTAGCAGCAGCAAAAACAGCACTGGAACAAGGCATTGTTGTTCACACCATTGCCATGGGGTTACCAAAAGGAGCTCCCATCCCTGTTAAAGGTAAATCCGGTCAATTCAGACAGGACGAGAATGGAAATGTGGTGATCTCAAAATTGGATGAGAAAATGCTTGCCGAAATCGCTGAAGCCGGCGGTGGCAACATGATTAAAGCCAATAATACCACTACAGGATTAAATGCACTTTTCAAAGAAATTAACAAAATGGACAAAACCGAATTGGAACAAAGAATCTACTCGGCTTACGATGAAAAATTCCAATATTTCATCGCAATTGTCCTTTTACTTATTCTGATCGAATATCTGATTCTTGATAGAAAGAATCGACATTTAAAGGATATTCATTTATTCAGCAAATAGATATTAAAATCAGGATTGATTAAAAAGATTGACATGAAAACAAGAATTAGCCTACTCATATTAGCCTTACTTAGCCTTGCTTGTTTCAAAGCAAATGCCCAGAAAGAAAGAAAATTCATCAGAAAAGGGAATGGCCTTTTTGAAGATAAAAACTTTGAGAATTCGGAGGTCGAATATCGAAAAGCTCTTGATAAGAAAAATGCATCCTTTGAGGCTGCATTTAATCTGGGAGATGCCCTTTACAAACAAAAAAAATACGATGAAGCTCTTGAGCAATTTCAAACGCTCGCTTCTAAAGAAACAGATCCCCAACGTCTGGGTTTATTGCACTACAATATTGGCAATACCCTGCTTCTAAACAAAAAGATTGATGAGAGTATTGAAGCTTATAAAGAATCGCTTCGACATAATCCGGATTCAAAAGAGGCCAAATACAACCTGGAATACGCTCGTAAGATGAAGGAAAAACAAGAGCAACAAAAAAAGCAAAACAAAGATCAGCAAAACCAAGACAATAAAGATAACAAAGACAAAAAGGATCAGGATAAAAAAGATCAACAAAACAAGGACGATCAAAAGAAGAAGCAAGACGATCAGAAAAAAGATCAGGATAAAAAGAAAGATCAAAAAGATAAAGAGAAGCAAAAGCCTAACGAAGGCGACAAAAATAAAAAACAAGAACCTAAAGAGGGTAAAATCTCCAAAGAAGATGCTCAGCGCTTGCTACAAGCACTAGAAAATGACGAGAAAAAAGTGCAACAGAAAGTGCAAAAAGCCAAAGCTAAAGCACAACAAAAGAAAAAACAGAAAATAAAAAAGGATTGGTAAAACGCATTGTTAAATTAGATTTGAGATTTGTAGTTTAAAAGCCATTCTTAAATCATCAATAATAAGTTGATATTTGAACTCCCGATTGCATTCGGAACAGACTTATTAGGTGCTTAAGCCCTATTTTGCAAAATAATTCAGTAATTTTGATTTTGCATAAAATTTGAACCTTTAGAAAAATAAAACAAGATTGATGAAGAGACTATTTTTCTTATTACTTACATGTCTATTTATTAGTACTTCGGCCTTTGCTGATAAAACTAAATTTACTGCTACAGCTCCAAATGTTGTTGCCTTGGGAGAGCAATTTCGCCTATCCTACAGCCTGAATGAAAAAGGAACGAATCTGAAACTTCCCGCAATAAAAGGTTTTCAGATTTTAATGGGGCCTTCCACCTCAACGAGTATGAGTACGCAGTATATCAATGGCAAAATGACCTCAAGTTCATCCTATACATATACCTATGTATTGCTTGCTGAAACCGAAGGGAAATTCACTTTTGAACCAGCGGAAATTACAGTTGATGGTAAGCTTGTTAAATCCAATAGCCACACCATTGAAGTTGTACGGGAAAGCACTAAAAACAAACAACAAGGCACACATAGTAGTACATCCGCTCAGGCGCAACGTATCACTGAGGATAATTTATATATCAAGGTTAATGTTGATAGAAAGTCAGTTTTTATGGGAGAACCCGTAAAAGCAACTCTAAAAATCTACTCAAAAAACAAAAACCTTGTTAATATTGAACCTGTTAAACTCCCTACTTTTCAGGGATTCCTGACACAGGAAATTGAACGAGATTCACCCAGTACCCTTACCGGAGAAAATGTCAATGGTGAGATCATGTATACCTACGTTCGCAGTGAATACCTTTTATTCCCGCAACATGAGGGTGAAATTGTAATCGAACCCTGGGAAATGAATTGCATTGTGCAATTATCAGCACAAGCCCGTTCAAGAGGTTTCTTCGATGATTTTTTTAACAACTACAAAAATGTTCGTGTACCTCGCAAATCGAAACCTGTCACCATTAAGGTAAAACCAGTTCCTAATAATGCTCCTGCAAGTTTTGATGGTGCTGTTGGTCAGTTTAAGATAAGCACCAGTATCAATCAGGATTCCGTTAAAGTTGACGATGCCATTACCATGAAAGTAAAAATCTCAGGTAATGGAAATATGAAATTGATCAACCCTTTGAAATTTGACTTCCCTGCTGATTTTGAAGTTTACGATCCTAAAACGAATCAAAATATTGAGAGTACGGCTAAAGGAATGACGGGATCTACAACATTCGAATACTTAATTATTCCGCGTCATGCAGGTGATTTCACCATTCCAACCAACGAGTTTACATATTTTGATCCAAGAGCTAGAAGATATAAAACCAAACTAACACCTGAATTCAAGATTCATGTTGCTAAGGGTGAAGGTGGCGTCTCAAACACAACCATTAGTTCATTCACTAAAGAGGATGTTAAATTTATTGGTAAGGATATTCGTTTTATCAAAACCAATAATTTTGAACCCATCTACAAGGGAGAGATCTTTTTTGGAACCCTCAATTTCTATTTAGCTTATATCCTCCCTCTTTTTATATTCATTCTTGCTTTTGTTTTCAATCGTAAACGGATTAAAGAGAATGCTGATGTGGCTAAAATGAAAAACAAGCGGGCCAATCGTGTTGCCATGAAACGTTTAAAAGCAGCATCACAAAGACTTCATGCAAAAGAAAAGGAGGCTTTCTACGATGAAATACTGAAAGCCCTTTGGGATTATATTTCTGATAAATTTAACTTACCACTATCCGATTTAAGCAAGGACAACATCAATGGTATTCTAGTTGACAGAAGCGTGGATCAGGAAATCATCAGCGATTTCATGACAATTTTGGATACCTGTGAATTTGCTCGTTATGCGCCATCAAGTGGCTCATCCGAAATGGACAGTCTTTATCAGAAAACAATGGAAACAATTACCAAACTTGAAAAAAACATCAAGTAATTATGCAAAAATTCATTTATACTCTAATAGCCTTAGCTTTATCCGTTCAGGTTTTTGCCCAAATTCAGGCAAATCCAATTCAAGAAGCGAATGATCTTTATCAAAAAGGCGAATACGAGAATGCCATAAAATCATACGAATCTGTATTGGAAACTCGTATTGAAGCTCCGGAAATCTATTTCAATCTAGCTAATGCCTATTACAAAACGGGCCAAATAGCTCCTGCTATTCTGAATTATGAAAGAGCATTGCTTTTATCACCTGAGGATGAAGATATCAAGTACAATTTAGAATTGGCACAAAAAAATGTAACTGACAAATTAGAGGTTCTTCCTGAATTCTTTGTGAGTTCATGGGTTTCCGGCTTATGGAACAGTTTATCAGCCAATGCCTGGTCTTGGTTATCAATTGGCTTCTTTTTCTTCTTCTTGGCTTTAATGAGCTTGTATTTATATAGCAAGATAAGTCGAATTAAGAAATTGGGCTTCTTTCTATCAATCTTGTGTTTACTTTCAAGTTTGGTCTTTTACAATTTCGCCTCAAAGATGAATAAACAGCTGACTTCGAGAGAATATGCTATTGTTTTTAGTCCCAGTGTAACAGTAAAAGGTTCTCCTGATGAAAGTGGCACACAACTCTTCCTCTTACACGAAGGAACCAAGGTTAAGGTTATAGAAGAACTAGGAGACTGGCGAAACATCAAATTGAGCGATGGAAATCAGGGCTGGTTAAAAAAGGAAGATATTGAGATCATTTAGGGTCAGAACTCTAAGACAGAAAAAAATAAGGACAACAAAAATGTTGTCCTTATTTTTTTTATCCTTGCTTTCAAGCAAATATCTAATCATAATCTTTGATATCTGTTTCACCACGAAGAATCATCTGACCGTAATAGGATAAAGCACCAAGAACCTCTGCTCCTGGCATAACGTAAACAGGTGCAATAATCTCAACTCGATTGCGGATTTCGCTTACAAAGGTATCATCCTTGGCAAGCCCTCCGGTTATAATTATACCATCAAGCTTTTCACCATCAAAACAAACATGTAAGGATGAAATATACTTGGAAACCTGATAAGCCATAGCAGATAATACCTCTGCGGCTTTCTCATCACCCGCATCACGCAATTGGCAAACATCAAAGGCACTATGCGTTTTAAAGTATGAATAAAGCCCACCATCACCCGTTTGTTTTTTCAGCATCTCATCCATCGTAAATTTACCTGAATAACACATCCGGATCACATCGCCCATAGGTAAGGAACCTGAGCGAATTGGTGAAAAAGGCCCATCACCATCGTATGCCTGATTGGTGTCAATCACACGACCCTTTTTATGTGCTCCAATACTAATTCCACCTCCCAAATGAACGACAATCAAATTCATCTTTTCATACTCCGAATACTTAATCTTCGCGTACTTTCGAGCTGAAATTTTTTGGTTGAGTGCATGAAAAATTGAACGCCGTTTAAACTCAGGGCGGCCTGTGAAACGAGCAATATCCTGAAGTTCATCAACCACAACCGGGTCGGCAATATAAGCATGAGCACCATCAATAGCCTTGGCAATTCCATTGGCTAACAAACCACCCAGATTGACAACATCATCGCCAAATTCTGACGAACTAAGATCCTTTATCATCTTGGAATTTACACGATAAACACCCGATTCTACGGGCTTTAACAAACCTCCTCTACCAATAATCACTTTAATGTTTTTGACTTCAACATCATTCTCTTTCAACTCTTTAAGAATCACAGATGTGCGGAAATCAACCTGATCTTCAAATGAAGGATACATTTCTGTTTCTAAATCGTGATGATTAATTTTCTTAAGAAATAATGTCGAATTTCCCTGATAAACGGCCACTCTCGTGAAATACATTCGTGGATTAAGTGCTAAAACCAGATCTCTCATATTATTCGTGTTTAGTGTTCGTAACTTGCTTAAGACTTTCTTTTTCATCCCTTTTGGATTTTAACATCCAATATATCGTGATATGACTAAGCGTTGAATTTCTGAAGTTCCCTCTCCAATTTGTAACAGGCGCTGATCCCGATAAAAACGTTCAATAGGATATTCTTTCATCAAACCATATCCACCATGAATTTGAACCCCTTCGTCTGCCACTTCCTTAGCGATTTCAGAACAATATAGTTTCGACATGGCAGCTTCCTTTTCAAAAGGATAATTGTTATCCTTCAACCAGCAAGCCTTATAAAGTAAATTTCTGGCAAGCTCAATTTTAGTTGCCATATCTGCCAACTTAAAGCTATTGATTTGAAATTTTGATATCGGTTTACCAAATTGCTTTCGTTCTTTTGCATATTCCAAGGTCATTTCAAATGCCCCCTGAGCCAAGCCCAAACCCATAGCCGCAATGGATAGTCGTCCTGAATCCAGAGTTTGTAACATGATTTTAGACCCCATACCACGTTCACCAAGAATGTTCTTCTTAGGAACGAAACAGCCATCAAAAAACATCTGTGAGGTATCAGAAGCACGCCACATTAGTTTTCCATGCATCGCCTGACTCTTCCAGCCCGGGGTATCCTTCTCTACCAACAAACAAGTGAATTCTTTTTCATCCCCATTAATAGCAGAAACAGCCTGAACCGTCACTCCCATCGTTTGTGGATTTGATCCGTTTGTAATAAAAATTTTTGAACCATTAATCTCCCAAAATCTCCCCAAATCCTTAACAAAGGTCTTTGTTCCTCTCGAATCCGATCCTGCCTCAGCTTCGGTTAAACCAAAAGCCCAGAGTTCTTTACCCGAACAAAGTCCCGGTAAATATTTTAATTTTTGCTCTTCCGTTCCAAAATTATAAATGGGCCCAATGCCCAATGAATTATGGGCAGCAAGAGTTGCCGCATGTGAACCATCCACACGAGCCACTTCTTCCACGGCAATAATGTAGGATAGGTAATCGCTTCCATGTCCACCATATTTCTCCGGCAAATACATTCCAAAGAGACCCATCTCTCCCATTTTCTCTGTTATTTCAGGAGAAAATTCTTCTTTTTCATCCAGTTCGGCAGCGAAGGGTTTTATCTCTCTTTCAGCAAAATCCCGAACCGCCTTTCTTATAATATGATGTTCTTCTTTCAAAAAAGGATCCATATACTTATATTTTCATATTGATTATAAGTTAACAATAATTTGAGTATTAAACTTCAATCAATTCATTTTTTTAATTAATAATTTGAATACAATTCTCTAAATATCTTTCAGATAAGTTTTTGGGATAGGAAAAGATTGATTTAAAAGTGCAGAGGCCATTGTCTTGCCCTGAGCATCTATCATCAAGGATTTTGTTCCCCCTCCATCCAAAGATTCTTCCAGTAAAAAATTCAATGCCAACAGATTATCCAATTCATAACGTTTAACTCTCCCTTTACAAATACCTTTAAACATGCTTTTGATGATCTCAGGCGTCAATTTTGATTTCAAATAATGATAAATCTCCTCAGACCGAGCTAAAACACCAATATTAAAGGTATCTCCCTTGTCTCCGGAACGAGCCATACAGACCTCTCGTAATGGCACATCAATCATTTCCGAATCTGAATAATGATCTCCCTGAGAAGAATCAACTTGTGTGCTTTGTGGGATAAAATCTGCCTCATTTCCCAATACAGAATCAATATCATACGTTTCCTGAATATCTCCCTGAGAATCTAAAACATGCACTGTAGATTGAATCAATGTTTTGGGAATCAAAGTTGGCCAATAAGTAATAACCTGCTGATTTCTGGCTCTGCCTCCCGTTACTGCAACACCAGGAGGTCCACTTAAAATCAGCGGCGCAATACTGGTTGAAAATCGTTTAATCTTATCAAGATCATCATCGTAAACCGAGAAACGAAGGAGAATTTCATTGGGATCGATATCTTCAACCAAATTTTGATGACACGCATTATAACCAATATATTCCGTATTGGTTTTCTTATAATCTGTGTTCAAACGTTGCCAGAATATCTTTTCAAATTCACGAGCCTTATTCAGAACTCGACCTCCCGAAATTACAATAGAACTAACCGCCTTATAACCATCCTCATAAGCCATTGACACCTTTAAAAAGTGAGTTGAAGGATGCCCTTTCGCATTTTTAACCAAAACACGGTTCGGTGCCAACTCTTTTAGTTCCAGTTGACTAAAATCGGCAACCACATCCGGACTGATATAATGCTTGGGATCACCCATTTCATAAACCAATTGCTCACGAATGGTATCCCGACTAATTAAACCGCCTGTATTGGGATGCTTGTAAACTTCGAAACTGCCATCACGACTCATCTCTACGATGGGATAACCCATATTATCCCAAAGGCTTACCTTTTGCCAATCGGTGAAATTTCCCCCACTGGCCTGAGCACCACATTCAATAATATGGCCTGCAACCAAACCCGCAGCTAGTTTATCCCAATCATCCAGTTCCCAGCCGAGTTCATAAATCATGGGAGCCATGGTTATGGATGTATCCGTGACTCTACCGGCAAGAATCAAATCAGCACCACTATCGAGAGCTTTTAATAAAGGAGGAACCCCCAAATAGACATTGGCAGACTGAATATTTTCTTTGATTCCTTCAAAATCATCACCCGTTTCCATGTCAGTAAAACTGGCCTTTTCAGGATAAAACTCATCAATCCGATCGATAATGTTATCACCAATGACAACAGCAATTTTCAAATCGACACCCTTATGTTTTAATTCAGAAAGAATTTTGCGTGCACAAGCCAGAGGGTTAATCCCTCCCGCATTGGTAAGCATCCGCACTTTCTTTTCTTTCATCAATTCAGCCACATCAACAATCTGATCAACAAAATCGCCCACATAACCCATGGCTTCATTTTTCAATTGCTGTTTTCGAAGAATACTCATGGTTACTTCAGCTAAGAAGTCTGAAGAAATATAATCGACTTCTCCCCCTTCTAACTGACGTCTTAATACGCCAAGATCATCTCCCCAAAAACCACCGGCATTTGCAATACGAATTTTGTTTTTCATGATTCTATCATTTTATTAACATCGAAATATTATCCCGATTGTATCCGTTCATAATTTATCCTACACCTCAATCAACTTAATTAGTTCCATTTGACTTGTTACCTGCTCGCCTTCTCTAATCACAATTTCAGAAACCATCCCATTAAAAGGGGCCAATATACTGTTCTCCATTTTCATAGATTCCAAAATAAGCAGCACCTCGGACTTCTGAATTTTATCCCCGGCCTTTACATTAATTTTAACAACTTTGCCCGGAAGTGGGGCCAGAATACGATCACCTGCATGCCCATCACTTGCAAAATTTTCATTAAAAAGTTCATTCCCGGAATCAGACCAGCGTCTCAAAGACATTAAAATACCTTTACATGAGACATGAGCTTGATTGCATTCATTTTTTGAAATGTAAAACGTAAAAATTTTGCCATTATAAATCAGATTCACGCAATTTTCTTTCAAATTCAACTTTTCAAACGTATATAACACACCGTCAATCTCGTAAGTCAGATCATCCTTGAATGTGACATCAATCAACCTGTCTTCATGACTAATTTTGAAAGCTTTACGAGCATTTCGCCAAAAACCGATTTCTTCCCAAATATTCTGAGGTTTTCCAAGCCTTAAATCGTAATGAGAGAAAGCTGCGTAGAACAAAGACAGATCGATAGATTTTTGATCTTCCTTCATTCTCTGCTTAAGTTGCTGCTCGTTTTGCTTACAAAAATGGGTTGAAATTTGGTTCTTGATGTATTCTTCTGTTCCGATCAGATTCTTAAGAAAATGAATGTTGTTTTTAATGCCATGAATGTGATAGTCAGACAAAGCTTCTTTCAGACCATTAATGGCCAACACTCTTGTTTCATCCCAAACAATCAATTTTGATATCATGGGGTCAAAATCGGGATGAATTGTACCCGCTTTTGAGAGTGACGAATCAATACGTAGCTTCGTATTGCTCACACTAGGCTCCTTATAAAATTCAATATCGCCGGGTGCCGGAATAAAATCCAGATCAGGATCTTCGGCATAAATTCTAGCTTCAATAGCATGCCCACTTAAAACGATATCTTCCTGCTTCAATTGAAGCTTTTTACCGGAAGCAATTGCCAATTGCTGCTCAACCAAATCGACACCTGTAATCATTTCTGTAACGGGATGTTCAACCTGAATTCGGGTATTCATCTCAAGAAAATAGAAGTTTTGATTTTCATCCATCAAAAACTCAATTGTTCCTGCATTGGAATAGCCTAAAGCTTTGGTCAAACGAACAGCCGCTTGTCCCATTCGTTCTCTAAGTTCAGAATCCACGCTAGACGATGGCGCTTCTTCAATAATCTTTTGAAAACGTCTTTGTATGGAGCATTCTCTCTCAAATAAATGAATGGCATGTCCATATTTATCGGCTAGTACCTGAACTTCAATATGTCTTGGATTCTCAATATACCGCTCCAATAAAACCTCCCCATCACCGAAGTATTTCTCAGCCTCACGCGAGGTGGCAGTAATTGCAGATTCCAGATCGGATTCAGATCGCACAATTCGCATGCCTTTACCTCCACCACCTGCTGCAGCTTTCACTAATACGGGAAATTGCAAGTTTTTTGAATTCTTCAATAAACTCTCCTTATCGCCAATAATCCCTTCTAAAACAGGTAGATTCTGTAATACAGCAAATTCACGTGCATTAACCTTATTACCCATCAGCTCAATAGACTCCGCATCAGGTCCAACAAAGTCGATATTTGCCTCAAGGCAAGCTTTGGCAAAAGCAGGATTTTCAGCAAGAAACCCATAGCCCGGATGAATAGCATCAGCCTTATTTTCTATAGCAATCTTAATAATCTGTTGCTTATCCAAATAGGTTGATAAAAGATCATTTCCTTTGAGAGGGTAAGCCTCATCAGCAAATTGAACATGATCAGCCTCTTTATCCTTATCTGAATAAATAACCAAAGTTGAAATGCCCAATTTTCGGGCCGTTCGAATGATTCGAACCGCAATTTCACCTCTATTTGCTATTAGTAGTCGTTTATAATACATGTGTATCAATTATTTCACCCAATTTGGTTTTCTTTTCTCCAGGAAAGAATTCATTCCCTCCTGGCCTTCATCTGATTTTCTTAAATCTGCTATCATCTTGGCGGTATAAGTCATCGCTTCTTCATGAGTCAGACGATTACTCATATCGTAGAGCAACTTTTTACATTGCGAAACAGCAATAGGCCCACTCGAACCCAAATTGGTAATCAATTCGTCGAGCTTTGCTTTTCTCTTTTTTTCTCCCAAGGCCCAATTCACCAAACCGTATCTCATTGCTTCTTTTCCTGAAAAACGGATTCCTGTCAGCATAAGTTCTTTCGATTTGTATTCGCCCACACGTTTCATCACATAGGGTGAAATACAAGCCGGAACGATACCAATTTTCACTTCGCTCAGTGAGAAAACAGCATTCTTATCGGCTAGAACAAAATCACAGGCTGCCAACAAACCATTAGCACCTCCAATGGCTGCACCATGTACCAAAGCTATAGTTGGAAACTTACATGAGTAGATGGTATTGAAACATTGAGACAGCTTAAAACTCTCCTGAAAATTCTCCTCGTGAGTGTAATTCACGACTGATTTCATCCACTTCAGGTCAGCTCCTGCGCAAAATGAAGGACCTCTACCTTCGAGAATTAACAGTCGGATGTCTTTGTAATCCATTTTTTCAACCTTCGCAAAGCAATCAATCAATTCAGAAATCATTTCTTCATTAAAGGCATTATGTATTTCAGGTCGATTTAAATAAATATAACCAATCTGATTTTCTATCTTAAATTCAATTGTTTTATACATGATGTTCGTTTTATATTTTCACATCTAAAATTTACATACGGAAAACACCAAATTTTGGTTCACCATATTCCTTATTAAGTGAGGCTGCAATTCCCAAGGCCAATACCTGACGGGTTTCGGTCGGATCAATAATTCCATCATCCCACATGCGTGACGTGCTGTAATAAGGCGATCCCTCTTCCTCAAACTTATTTAAAATGGTCTCCCGGAGTGTATTCTTTTCAACTTCATCAAACTTCTGACCTCTTGACTTTAATTGTTGTTCTTTAACCTGAACCAAAACACCTGCTGCCTGTTCGCCCCCCATTACAGATATTCGGGCATTGGGCCACATCATCAGCAAACGAGGCTCATAAGCACGACCAGCCATCGCATAATTGCCTGCACCAAACGAGCCTCCTACAATAATCGTAAACTTGGGTACCTGCGCATTGGCTACTGCATGCACCATTTTGGCTCCATCACGAGCAATGCCTTGATGTTCATATTCTTTCCCAACCATGAAACCTGTAATATTTTGAAGGAATACCAAAGGAATCTTACGTTGGCAACACAACTCGATAAAATGGGCCGCTTTTAAGGATGTTTCTGAAAATATAATCCCATTATTGGCAATAATTCCCACAGGATACCCCATAATTTTTGCAAAACCGGTAACGATGGTCGGGGCATAATTTTCTTTAAATTCGTTAAAGGAACTCCCATCCACGATTCGCATAATCAATTCACGAGCATCAACCGGCTTTTTAAGATCCAGAGGTGCTAATCCATAAAGTTCTTCAGGATCGTAGGCAGGTTCAATAACTTCAGATCGATCAATGCTTTGTTTTTTTGGAATAGGAATCGATTCGAAAATATTTCGGCAAATCTGAATGGCATGCCTGTCATCTTCGGCAAGGTAATCGGCCACCCCGGATTTCGATGTGTGCACCTCAGCACCACCTAATTCCTCAGCCGTTACTTCTTCTCCTGTAGCCGCTTTCACCAATGGTGGTCCTCCGATAAAAATGGTTCCCTGTCCTCTGACAATAATGGTTTCATCACTCATGGCGGGTACATATGCGCCCCCTGCTGTACACGAGCCCATTACCATTGCAATCTGTGGAATTCCTTTTGCTGACATCTGAGCCTGATTGAAAAAGAATCGACCAAAGTCAAGCTTGTCAGGAAAGACATTTGCCTGTTCCGGTAGAAAAGCCCCACCAGAATCAACCATGTATATACAAGCTAAATGATTTTCCATGGCAATTTCCTGCGCACGGATGTGTTTTTTTATTGTAGACTCATTATAAGTCCCCCCTTTTACGGTTGCATCATTGGCAATGATGACACATTCACGCCCCTGAACCACGCCAATTCCGGTTATAATTCCTGCCGAAGGAAATTGATTGTTGTATTGATCGTAAGCAGCAAGAGGTGACAGCTCTAGAAATGGGGTGTTTTTATCAAGAAGAAGCTCTATTCGATCACGAGCAAGCAATTTGCCTCTGGATAAATGCTTTTCCCTTAACTTGGAATCAACGCCCTCTAATATCGACTTCAATTTATGACGGTAATCTGCAATAAGAGCTTGATAGGACTTCTTATTATCAAGAAATTCTTCCGATTGTGTATCTATTTTTGATTTTAAGCGGTACAATGTTTTTCATTTTTTGTGAGACATCTGAACATACGCGACGTTCATTATATTCATCAAGTCATTATATTCAGGAAATAACCCTTGAATATAAATCAAATTTAAACAAAATACTAACAGGTCTGTTTTTCTTAATTAAAAATATCAGACTCAAAGAACAACTTATTATCAAACCTGACTTCGAATCCCAAACAGGCAAAATTTCAATCAAATAATTCTACTTCATTTCGAATTATGCTATTACTCTCATTAACAGACTAACATCCCTACTTTGAAATGTGCACATCTCTTTGAGGAAATGGAATTGTAACATTATTATTTCTGAAAGCCTCATCAATAGCGAATCTCAATTCACTTTTAATATTTTCAACCAAGAAACTTTCCTTCACCCAAAAATACAACTGGAAGTCAAGTGAAGACTCCCCAAAATTGTTGAAACGAACAAAGGGCTCTGGCTTATTCGCAATCTTTTTATTTTCCTGTGCACAGTTTTTTAATAATTCACTCACCAACTTAACATTTGAACCATAAGCCACACCGACTTCAACAAAAAAACGGGTCTTAAAATCGATATGACTCCAATTGATAATTTTATCGTTTACAAACTTTGAATTAGGCACAATCATCACAATGTCATCACGGGTTTTAATTTTCGATGTTCTCAAACCAATTTTAATAACCCTTCCTACTGTTTCGTCATCCAACTGAATCACATCATTAATCTGGAGATTACGCTCTATTATCAAGACTAAACCTGAAGCGATATCATTAAAAAGTTGTTGAATTCCTAGACCAACTCCAACCAAAAGTGCCGCAATACTGGCAAGAAGAACTGAAATTTGAACACCTACGGTATCAAGTAGAACTATAACTACAATTACCCAAGTGAGATATTTTATAAACAAAAAGACTGACCAATAAATACCTTGATCACTCTCTCGCTTAGCAATAAACCGTTTAAATACCCGTTTCAAAATTCGTAACGCAATTATCGTTACCAAAACTACGGCTATCACAATCAGAACGCCATAAACGCTAAGCGTAAAATTCTTAGATGTAATCAAACTATAATTCAAAAAATCACTTATTCCCATTTAGATACATTTCAAAAAATGACACAGCTTCTATTTTAATTAAAATCTCTATGAACGATTAAAGATCTAAAGCTTGAGCAACAATTTCAGCCAAATCCAGATTTTCAACTTCGTCCTCTTTATTCTTAAACTTAATCCCATCGGTCAGCATAGTCATACAAAAGGGACATGCCGTTGCCAACTTATCAACCTTTTGTTCCAGAACATCCTCTATACGCTCTATATTGACTTCTTTGTCGCCCTTCTCGGCATCCTTGAACATTTGCGCACCTCCGGCGCCACAACACAGTGCCGAACTTTTACAGCGTTTCATTTCTTTAACCTCACCGTAAACTGCCTTTACAATATTTCGGGGTGCATCGTATATCTTGTTTCCCCTTCCCAGATAACACGGATCGTGATAGGTGATACTTTGGTTTAAAAAAGGATTTGAATCCAATTTTAAATTGCCTAGTTGAATCTGCTCATCCAAAAACTCTGTGTAATTAATCAATTCATAATTACCTCCCAAATCCGGATACTCGTTCTTAAGCGTATTATAACAATGCGGGCAGGTGCAAACAATTTTTTTTATACCATAGCCATTTAAGATTTCAATATTTTGCATGGCTTGCATCTGAAAAAGCATTTCATTTCCCGCGCGTTTAGCCGCATCACCTGTACAACTTTCCTCAGTCCCCAGTACGGCGTAATTAATCTTTAGATGATTTAAAATTTTAGCAAACGAGCGTGCAACCTTCTGATAACGCAGATCATAAGCACCTGCACAACCAACCCAATATAAATAGTCTACCTGCTTTCCTTCAGCAGCCAAATCAGCCATTACAGGAATATCAATTTTTGTGTCTGTTGTCATATAATATAAATAAGATAGTTCTTTTTTTAAGTTTCTTTTATTCAGCCCATTTCATCCTATCCTCAGGAGAATATTGCCAGGGAGCACCATTGTTTTCGATATTCGCAAACATGGCATTCAAGCCTGATGGTGCTGAGGCTTCCTCCATCACCAAATACCTGCGCATATCCATAATCAGATTTGGATGACTAATTTCAATAGGGCATTCCTGTGCACAGGCATTACAAGTGGTACAAGCCCAAATTTCTTCTTCACTGATATAATCTCTGATCAAACTCTTCGTATCCTCTTTCCCCTTGATTAAGAGGCTGCCTTTCTCATTCATTCTGTGACGTAAATCCACAAATATCTTACGAGGTGATAAGCGTTTACCTGTAATGTTAGCCGGACAAACATCAGTACAACGTCCACATTGCGTACAGGCCAATGAATCCATATAATTACGCCAGGTCACATCTTCAATATCTTTCACTCCAAAACGGGAAACGTCTTCGGTTTCGTCATAACTCGCTTCAGGATTAAGCATCAGTTGCACCTCTTTCGTAACCGATTCAAGGTTTGGATATTTGGTTAAAGGATCGAGATTAGATAAGAAAACATTCGGTATGGATAAAAAAACATGAAAATGCTTTGAATAGGGCAAATAGTTTGCAAAAACAAAAATCAGTAAAAGATGAATCCACCATCCCGATTCCTGAATCCCACCAAAATCAAGGCCAGTCCATTGTATAATCTGAGATGAAACGGGGTAAACACCTAAAACATGGTCAGAATGATTACTCAGATAACCCAGATTAAAAGCCAATAAGGATAACATCAAAAAACCAATAAAATAAAGTGAGAGTTGAGCATCCAGGTTTGCTTTCGGACCGATTTCAACGCCTTTAAATCGGCTAATATTCATATATTTCCTTCGGATGATAAACAACACAATAAAAATGAGAATGATAAAGGCAAATACATCTCCCGATGCCATCAAAACATCATAAAACCGATCTAAAAATGCAAATGACCGATCCGATCCTGTCAAACCATCAAAAACCATTTCGATACTACCAATTGTTATCACAAGAAATCCCCAAAAAACCAGTGCATGCATTAAACCAATAACAGGCTTTCTGAAGATTTTACGCTGACCGAATGCCACATTAAGCGTACGAGTCAAGCGTGCTGAGATATTTTTAATTGGATAAGCCGGTTTGGTTAGTTTAAAAAAAGCTCTTAAACGAAAAACAGACCAGGTAAAAACACCTAATGTACAAAGAAGAACAACTGTGAATAACGTTTGTTTTATCATGATGTCATTATTATAATTACGCAGAAAATAAAGAGTCAGGTTCAAACTGACTCAATTAATATCACTCTCCATTAAGAACAATCTCAGTTAATTTCGGAAGAATAGTCATGGCATCACCAATAACGCCATAATCAGCCACTGAGAATATAGGCGCCTCAGGATCGGTATTGATAGCGACAATGCATTTCGAGCGACTCACACCGGCCACATGCTGAATGGCACCGGAAATACCAACTGCAAAATACAGGTTTGGTGCAATAACCTTCCCTGTTTGTCCAACATGCTCTTCGTGACTTCGCCAACCATCATCAGATACGGGGCGAGAACAAGCAACTGCTGCACCTAGAGCTGCAGCAAAATCTTCTACGGGTTTCCAATTATCCGGCGATTTCATTCCACGACCTGCCGAAACAACAATATCTGCATCAGTTAAAATGATTTTATTATCTGAACTTTCAACCGACTTCACCTTTATCTTAAACAGATCGTCCTTTAATTCAGGTGTGAAATATTCAATCGCAGCTGTTGATGGATTCTCTTTTAAACCAAAGGAATTTTTAGAAAGAGTCAATATTTTCTTTTCTGAGTCTATTTGGACATAAGCGAAAGCTTTTCCGGAAAAGACCTGTTTTTTCACTACAAAAGGTTCTAATGATTTGGGGACATCGAGCACTGCTGCCGCCAATCCGGCCTGAAGCTTAACCGACAATCTGGGCGAGATGGCTTTTCCCGAATTGTTATCACTCAAAAGAACATGCGTGGCAGATTCTTTAAGAACGAACTGAGAAATAATTTCTGCATAAATTCGACTGCTAAGCGTATTTAAACGGGAATCATTAACCGAAATAATCCGGTCAGGTCCGTAAAGAGCCAATTTTTCCAATTCGGATTCATCGACTTCTCCAATTGAAAGAACCAGAGTTTGTGTATTTAGACGAGAGGCTAAATCTTTAGCATAGGAAACCAGTTCGTATGTTGATTTTTTGAATTTACCCTCCCAGTTTTTTGCAAATGCGATTACTGACATAGCGTATATTTTAAGAGATTATCTTTTATAAAAATGGATATCTAAAGGCTTACAGAACTTTAGCTTCTGACTTAAGCAAATCAATCAAGTCGTCCAATTGCTCGGCGTCTATCATTTTACATGATGCTTTAGGCTGAGGCAGTTCAAACTCCACGATTCGACTCAATGCCGTTAGCTCAACAGCTGGCACGACCTCCAAAGGTTTTTTTCTTGCCATCATAATACCACGCATTGCCGGAATTCGGGGTTCTTTTGCAATTCCTTTCTGAACAATCCCGACAAAGGGTGGATCCAATTGCAGAATCTGCTTCCCACCAGGAATCGCTCTATGAATGATCAATTCACTGTTATCGAAGCCCAATTGAGTCATTGATGAAATGGCAGGCCAATCCAAGAATTCACTAAGCATCCCTCCTACCGATGAACTGTTATAATCACTGGATTCTATCCCACTCAAAACAATGTCATAAGGCGTCTTTTTTATATAGTCAGCAATCTGACCCGCAACAAAATGAGCATCAAGAGGACTTGCATCGATTCGAATGGCTTTGTCAGCCCCAATAGCAAGTGCTTTTCTCAAAGTCGCATCGCACATGGCTTCGCCAACATTTATAACACAGACTTCTTCAATCGGTGTTGAAGCATCCTCTTTCAACTCAATGGCTCGTGTTAGAGCCAGCTCGTCCCAGGGATTAATGATCCACTGAATTCCAGCATCATCAATCTGCTTATTTCCTTCCTTAAATTTAATTTTGGTTGTAGTATCGGGAACATTACTGATACAAACTAATATTTTCATACCGTATTTATTTTGTGGTTAGTATTGATTCAGAGTCATTAACGTGAATAAAGGATTATAGTACTCATAAATCCTTAATTAAGATAATCAATCTAAGCTAATAATCCCCTAGAAATAATAATTTTTTGTATCTCTGACGTTCCTTCGTAAATCTGCGTCAACTTGGCTTCGCGCATCAATCGTTCAACATGATACTCTTTTACGTAGCCATTCCCACCATGAATTTGTACCGCTTCTGTAGTCACCTTCATGGCTGTTTCTGCCGCATAAAGTTTGGCCATCGCGCTAGCCTGTCCATAAGGTTTCCCCTGATCTTTAAGCCATGCTGCCTTTAAACAAAAATATCGAGCTGCCTCAATTTCAACCGCCATATCTGCTAACTTAAAAGCAATAGCTTGATGCTTGATAATCTCTTTCCCAAATGTTTTTCTTTCCTGTGCATACTGCAATGCCAATTCGTAGGCTCCTGACGCAATTCCCAAGGCCTGAGAAGCAATACCAATACGCCCACCTTCAAGCGATTTCATAGCTATTTTAAAGCCCTGTCCATCTTCTCCCAATCGATTTTCTTTAGGAATCTTTACATTATTAAACATGACAGAATGTGTGTCAGACGCTCGCATTCCCATCTTATTTTCATGAGGTCCAACACTAATTCCTTCTAGTTTTGAATCAATCAGAAAAGCATTAATCCCATGATGTTTCTTTTCCGGATGCGTGTGAGCTATCAAAAGATATGTGGAAGCTGTTCCTCCTGATGTAATCCAATTTTTTATTCCATTAACCAAATAATGATCTCCCATATCAACAGCTGTGGTTCGCTGGGAGGTAGCATCTGATCCTGCCTCAGGTTCTGATAAAAGGAAAGCACCAATCTTATCCCCTCGTGCCATTGGCTTTAAAAATTCTTCCTTTTGAGCCTCAGTGCCATATTTTTGAACACCCCAGCAGACTAAAGAATTGTTAACAGACATGATCACAGAAACAGAGGAATCAACTTTTGAGATTTCTTCCATAGCTAAAACGTACGAAATGGTATCCATTCCACCTCCATCATACTGGGGGTCGACCAACATTCCCAGAAAACCAAGTTCTGCCAATCGTTTCACTTGTTCTTTAGGATATATGGCATCTTCATCGCGCTCAATAACGCCTGGCAACAATTCACGTTGTGCAAAATCACGTGCTGCATCGCGAATCATCAACTGTTCTTCGGTGAATTCAAAATTCATAGTGTGGTTAATTTAAGGGTTAATAGTTTATTGTATTTGTGGTTATTTTACTTTTAAAAGATTCTAACAATTAATCGATTATCAATTCTTCGTTTTTTTATAAACAATAGAAACAAGAGTTTTATCGTCTCCTCCCATATTAATACTCAAAGCATATGGCCGACTCTCATCTATATTTATTTGTGCAGGTCCAGCTTTTCCAGTTAATTGCTCCCAGATGGTAACCGCCTGATGCACTCCTGTGGCTCCTGTCGGATGTCCCCATCCAATCAATCCACCAGTAGTATTTATAGGCATCTCTCCATCCCTTTTCGACTTGCCATCGATAACAAAATCGACACCTTTACCTGGCTCGGCAAGACCAATAGCTTCAATAGCCATTATTCCTGCAATGGAGAAACAATCGTGGAGTTCAATGGTGCCAATTTGATTCAAACGAACTCCTGCCATATCCAAAGCCTTAGCAACGGCTTGTTTAGTGGTTTCCAACGAGGTTGGATTTTCGGGATTCATCGTTATATCAGAGGTCATTTGAGCAAAACCAACAACCTCAACAGCATCTTCAGCCTTGTAACCCAGATTTTTTAATCCTTCTTCGGATACAACTGCAATTGCAGAAGCCCCATCTGAAACCTTTGAACAATCGAGAACTGTTAAATGGTCAACAAATTTTTTAGGATTCAATGGCATACTAAGCGCCATATCGTATAAATTCGATTTTTTATTTTCGGATTCCTGTGCGGTATGACAAAGTCTTGCGTTTTCTATAGCATTCGCATACCATTGCGACATGGCCATACGTGTGCGCTCTTTCCCATATTTTTGATAATAAGCGCCAGCCCTATCGCTAAAAACACCTGGAAAAAAATAGGCATGTCCATCTTTCCGGGATTGATTCCAACCAGCACCAGCTAAAATATCAGCACCATAAACCGCTTTTTTGGTATTCTGAACTTCAACACCTAAGGCAAGAACAACATCAGCCGTTTCAGCCAATACTGATTTTATGGCTGCTATTAATGCTAATCCGCCGGAAGCACATGCGCCTTCTACACTTATCGCAGGTTTAAATTTTAAGCCTGCATCAATTAATGGAAAAAAGGCGGGTAAATTGGCTTGATTGTTGAAACGGGCGGCCATAAAATTTCCAATAACCCCTTCATCCACTTGATCTGCACCCCCAATTTTTTCCAAAACGGCCTGTCCCGCTTCTTTAATATAACTCTCTAAAGGACGACTCCCTTTTTTAGGATTAAAGTCTGATCGACCCGTTCCCATTGAAACTGTATTGTAACCAGCAAGCATGTAGATTTTTCGGCGTGGAGATTTCATAGAGATTAGCATTTAATATTAGAATATTATTCGATCGAAACTGCAGCCTAAACCAAAGAAAACTTCAAGAACTAATGTGAAATCTGATATCAATTTGACAAGGCTTATTGTCCCAAATTATAAGTCGAAATATTTTTTCAGTGACTTAATTTAATAATAATTCACTTAAAATCAGAATCATCACGAATCTTATTTATAATAAATAAATATAACCAATCTACATAACTAGTAAAATCAGCATAAAGAGTGCAAATTGTTAATAAAAAAAAATCTCCTTTCATCTCTGTATAGAGACAAAAGGAGAATTGAAGAAATAGAACTCATTCAAGTCCTTTATAGTATTTTTAAACTAAAAATAGATTTGCTAAAAAGAGGCCAGTCAGAGATATTATACTTACTGCAATAGGATCTAACATAAAACCAACTCGAACCATATTACTAATTTTTAATTCTCCACTCGCAAAAATAACAGCATTAGGAGGTGTTCCCATCGGTAAAGAAAAAACACAGCTCATTGCCAATATCATTGGAGCAGCAAAGGCAACGGGGTTCATTCCGTAAGAAATCCCTATACTTGCAATAATAGGCAAGAAAATAGTTGCTAAAGCTGTATTACTCATAAGTTCAGTCATAACAACTAATATGAGCATTAATATTAAAGAAATAACTGTTACTGAGACACCTTGTATACTTGTAATATAATTTGCAAAAAAACTTAAAATTCCAGTATCCCCCAAAGCTGATGCGATACTTAAGCCTCCTCCAAATAAAATTAAAACACCCCAAGGTAATTTAGATGTGTCTTTCCATTCAAGAAGACGTTCCCCTGTGCCTTTAGAAGTAGGAATAAGAAAAAAGAGAACGCTTATAAACATGGCAATTGAAGTATCCCCAAGGTCTATATTAAAAAGACTATTGATTCCACTACGAGTAATCCACATAAAAGCGGCCAAAATAAAAAGAGCAAATGTTGATTTTTCTTCTCTGCCCATTTTTCCCATTTCTTCTAATTCTCGATCGACCATAGTAGTAAAGCTCTCAATTCGTCCCATTCTATTAGGGTAAACAACTTTTGTAATAAGAATATACATTATAAAAATAAGTGTAATTACAATAGGTAATGCAAATAGCATCCACTCTAAAAATCCAACTTCAACATTATAAGTTGTACGAATATATCCTGCTAGAATTGCATTGGGAGGTGTTCCAATTAACGTTCCCATACCTCCAATATTAGCTCCATAAGCCATTCCTAACAACATGGATATTTTAAGGTTTCGAATATTCTTTGGGTTCTCGTTGCTGTTTTTTGAAATCATAGCTACTACAGAAAGTATAATTGGCAACATCATAACAGCAGTAGCTGTATTGGATATCCACATACTTAAAAAAGCACTCGCAATAACAAAACCTAAAACAATAGAGTCTGCTCTAGATCCCATTAATTTAAGAATATACAAAGCTATCCGTCTATGAAGCGTCCATTTTTCAAGAGCCAATGCGATAATAAAACCACCTAGAAAAAGAAAAATAACCGATGAACTATATGGGATTGCAACCGATTTCATATCGAATATCGAGAAGGTTGGTAGTATAATCAAAGGTAGCAATGACGTTACTGGTAAAGGCACAAATTCTGTTATCCACCACACCAGCATCCAAATAACAAGAGCTACGACTTGATGTGTACGAGCATCCATGAATTCAAAAGGACTATAAATCATTGATAAACCAAACAAGATAGGTCCAAGAAGGTTAAAGACAACCTTTATTATATAACCAATTGATATCTCACGAGATCGGTTGTGATGAATCTTATCATCAGGTTTCCATCCTTTAGAAACTTCAGTCATATATTAAGTTTTAATTAGTGAAATTCAACTATAGATTAGTAAAATAATACTGCAGTATAGTTAAGATTATTGAATCTTCATAAGAAATCAACAATTTTATATAACAACAAGGACCATAGGCTATCAGAGAGAATAAGCCCTTATAAAACATAACAAAAAAAGCTCAACCGAAGTTGAGCTTTTTGTATTATGAATTAATAATTGTCTATTCGAAAAATGTGTTGACAGGACCATAGGCATGATAGAAACCCGTTTCCATAACCTTATTCACAGCATTTGTATCTGCTGCTACACCACCATCAACTAAAAGTTGACCAATTGCCTTTGATTGTTTCCCGTAAGAAACAGCCAATTGTGCCGCAGGGCTATTTAAAGTCTTCAACTCATTAAAGAAAGCTGTAAGGATATCTCCTCTTTCTTTTTCACGAATCACAGTTTTCCAGTTTAATTCCTGAGAAGGCTTAGGCTCAAAATAATCCGCATTAGCAGTCTTCACATCAGCAATTGCCTTATATGCTTTTGCTTCGATATCGTAAACAGCTACGATTCTTCCTTTTTCATACTGAAAGAAACCATCTTTTTGCGAACCATCAGAAAACTGACCGCCTGTTACACCAAGATCCATATATTGATTCAATATCTCATGAGATAATTTTTCCTGAGGGAAAGCAGCCTGCATACTCTTAAGAATAAAACACATCACATCAATCCCAACATAGTCCATCAACTGAAAAATTCCCATCGGACGAAGCAACAAATCACGACTGACAGTATCTACACGATAAATCGCATCAGCTAGAGGTGTTTCGTTGCCCATGCCTTTAGCTTGATCTAAAGCAAACAAAGCATCACGCATGAAGTGTCCGTTACCAATAAATCCAGCCACATCACGAGAGTAAACTATTATCTTTCTCATCGACTTAGCTAAAGCCTCTGAAAATTCAATGATATCCGGGTTGATGTTTTCAACAGGAATAATTTCAAGTAACTTTTGAATCACAGGTGGGTTATAAAAATGGAATCCAATAATATCACCATTCAGACCAGCTTCTTTATCGATTTCTCCCAAAGGAATTGATGATGTGTTGCTCAAGAACCAAGTATCGGGATTGTTTTGCTTGATTTGTGAAAACAATTTCACCTTCAAGCCCTTGTCTTCCTTAATAGCCTCGAATACCAATTGAGAATCGTAAGCTGTTTCAATACGAGTACTGGTTTTAATCATCGCCATTACATCATTTGCATAGGCATTAATCACATCCTCGTTTTCTACCAATTCGGTCGCATCTTTATACCATTCTCTAAGTTCAACGATGTTTTTCTCACCCGACTTTATTAATTGAGATTTAAGGTATTTCAACAAGCCCTCAAGTGCCTCAGGCGAAACATCAATAGCATTGATAACAAAACTTTCTTCGCGTTTGGCACCCAATTTCAATTTTCCAACTTCGAATGCCAAAAGAGCCATGATACCACTACCCATTTTACCAGCAGCACCAAGAAGACTTATGTTTGTGTATTTATTAATATATTTCATCTTAAAATTATGATTTTGAATTTTAAATAATAATTATTTCCAGTTTGGTTTTCTTTTTTCAATAAAGGCATTAACCCCCTCGATACGTTCAGTTTGGTCTGCCTGAAACAATTTTCCAAATTCTTTCGATTCAAGCGCTTCGGCTTCAGTACGAGTCATTTCTTTCCCTTCTCGAAGAATTCTCTTTAATACCTGAAGTGAGTTCGGACTATTCTTTGTTATTTTCTTAGCCAAATCCACTGCCACTATCATGACCTGATCAGCATCAGTCAATTTCTGCACCAAGCCCAAATCAAATGCCTCTGTTGCCTTTATACCACCAGCAAGCATCATTAAATACATGGCATGTCCCAAACCAATTTGTTTAAGAGCTTCAACAGTTCCGTTAAATCCCGGGATTAATCCAAGAGAAGCTTCCGGCAAACCAAGACGCGTTTCTTTATTTGCAATACGAATATCGCAAGCCAATGCCAACTCGAGCCCGCCACCAAGAGCAAACCCATTAATGGCAGCAATAACCGGAATGGGTAACTGAGCAATATGACGAAACACAGATTTGCCCTTTTCTGCAAAATCATAACCTTCCTGTTCGGTCATATCCTGAAAAGCTTTGATATCTGCACCAGCAACGAAAGCTTTTCCCGCACCTGTAATAATTAGGGCTCTAATATTAATCGACTCTTTTAGAGAATCAAGAAAAGCCTGCAACTCATCAAAAACTTCATCGTTGAGTGCATTTAAAGCATTCGGACGGTTCAAAGTCAGAATACCGATCTCTTCCCTTTCTTCATAAATCAGATAAGAAAAATTCATAAGATTGTTTATTGTGTAAGTTTTATTTGAAATCAATTTGTTGATTTATAATCAGAACGCATAAAAAAACAGAAACCATTTAAATTGCATTTCCGGTTTTCGAAATCCTTTGCGTAAGAGATCATAAATTTAGAAAAAAATGTCAGGAAATAAATTATATATTGATGAGATAATCAGGCTTGAACCTATTTGATGGAAGTGATACCATATAAAGCATTCGTTTTAGGCTAACTATGACTCCTCTTATTCGACGAAAAAATCAGCTTAAAAGCTTATCTTCGCAATCAAAATAAAGAATATGCGTAAAATTGAACTTTTAGCACCTGCTAAGAATCTGGAAACAGGGATTGCCGCCATTAACTATGGCGCAGATGCTGTATATATAGGCGCTCCGAAATTTGGAGCTCGTGCCGCTGTTGGGAATACTTTGGAAGATATTGGAGAATTAATTAAATACGCACACCAATATTGGGCAAAGGTGTTCATCACAATGAATACCATTTTGTATGACAATGAGCTTAAGGAGGCTGAAGCACTTATTCATCAGCTCTATAAATTGGGAGCCGATGCCCTTATTGTACAGGATATGGGAATTTTGGAGATGGATCTGCCTCCCATTGAATTGCATGCCAGTACACAGACGCATAACTTTGATTTGGAGCGTATTCAATTTCTTGAAAAAGCGGGGTTCAAACGTATTATTCTTGCCCGTGAACTTTCGTTAGAACAAATAAAAGAAATTCGAGCCAACACAAGTGTCGATTTGGAATACTTTGTGAACGGAGCATTATGTGTTTGCTTAAGTGGGCAATGCTATTTTTCTCATGCCATAACAGGACGTTCGGCAAATCGTGGCGAATGCAGTCAGGCTTGTCGAATGAAATACAATCTTGAAGATGCGGATGGCAATATCTTAGCTAAAGATCAACACCTCCTTTCGTTAAAAGATTTAAACCTTTCAAACGAAATAACAGATATTGTAAATGCCGGAATTTGTTCTCTTAAAATTGAAGGTCGATTAAAAGACATTTCTTATATCAAGAATATTACGAGCCATTACAGCGAAAAGCTGGATGCAGCCATTCATCACAACAAGGAACTTGAACGAGCATCATCCGGACATACTAAGGTCAACTTTAAGCCAGATCCTGAACGAACATTCAATCGTGGCTTTACTTCATATTTTTTTAAAGGTCGCATACCTGAAATTGCAAACTTCTTCTCTCCAAAATCACTTGGAAAAGAAGTCGGTAAAATCATAGCCGTTCGAAAAGATCATTTTCTTGTTAAGAGTAAATATCCCCTGCATAATGGAGATGGCTTGTGTTTTTTTAATAAAAATAAACTGCTTAAAGGTATTCAGGTTAATGGTGTTAAGGGCGATAAAATTTATCCTAACGACATGAGTATGATTTGTGATGGCGTCACGCTTTATCGCAATAACGATCATGAGTTTGCTAAAGAACTTAAACAAGATAAAAGTACACGTAAAATCGCCATTGATATTCTTTTAGAGCAGGTGGAAAATCAAATCTCCCTACAAATAACCGATGAGAATGGTGTTAGTGCCTCGAACTGTTTATCAGAAAGTTTCGAATTAGCCAAAAATGAAGAAATGGCCCAGGCCAATATCACGAAACAACTCTCAAAACTAGGGGATTCCATATATGATTTGAATACCATCCGTTTAAATTTGCAGAATACGCCCTTCATTCAAGCTAAAATATTGAATGAACTCAGACGTAAAACTCTGGATGACTTAACATCAAATCGAATTGAACTGGCACAGAAAGAAGAAACCAGGCCTCTCATCACTCACCCAAAATATTATGCCGATAAAATTACCTATATGGGAAATGTGAGTAATTGTAAAGCCGAGGATTTCTATAAAAAATGTGGTGTTGAAAATATCGAGAAAGCTTTTGAACTACAGAAGAATTTCGACGGAAAGACCATAATGATAACCAAACATTGCCTGCGTTATGAATTTGGCAAGTGTCCAAAAAAAATGAAGTCTATTGGAGATAAACCAGGACCGCTTTATTTAGTTGATAACAATAGAAAATACAGCCTGGAATTTAACTGCCAACGTTGTGAAATGAAAGTTGTTTTAATGCCAAAATAAACCTAAATCAAAAAAAAAGCAGATGTTCAAATAGAATTTGAACATCTGCTTTTTATATAAATATGTCATCAACTACACTTTATGCGTCAATTGGTAAACGTTTGATATTTCCATGAAATTAACCCCTTTTGAAGGGCCGAAACTACCTCCTAAGATAATCACTGAGTCTTCGTTAGTAAAATAGCCTTTTCCCATTAAGGTCAACATCGCTTCCTTCACATATTCATCACGGCTAGCCAATAGCTCTTTATAATCAGCTTCAACGCCATAAGAAAGAGCCAGTTCACGCATAACACGTTTCGAATAACAAAGAGCGTAAACAGGAACAGTCCCTCGGTAAGCCGATAAATAACGTCCGGTTCTACCCGTTAGCGTATCAGTTACAATTGCCTTTGTTGAAAGGAATTGAGATGCATTAACAGCTGATCGTGCCAAAACCGATGTAACCTCTTTATGTCTGGGTTCGCGTTGCAATTTATCAGGAACCAATTCTTTCTCAACTTCCATTGCGACCTCCGTCATGACTCTAACAGCCTCAATAGGATAATCACCATAAGCCGTTTCGCCACTCAGCATAATAGCATCCGTTCTATTGTATATCGCATTGGCAATATCACTCACTTCGGCACGAGTTGGACGAGGATTCTCTATCATCGAATGCAACATTTGCGTGGCAATAATAACAGATTTTTTAGCATCGATACATTTACGAACAATTCGTCTTTGAATCACTGGTATTTTAGCTGCTGGTATTTCAATTGCTAAATCTCCACGGGCAACCATAACACCATAAACGTATTCCAGAATCTCATCGATATTGTCTACACCTTCCTGATTCTCGATTTTGGCAATAAGCTTTATTTTAGATTCTCTTGCATCAAGAATTTTCTGAATCTCGATAACATCTTCTTTTTTACGAACAAATGAATGAGCAATAAAATCGATATCCTGATCAATTGCGAATTGAATAAAATCCCTATCCTTATCACTCAAGGATGGTAAGTTAATTGAGACACCTGGAATATTGACACTCTTACGATTCTTTAAAAAACCTTCGTTTTGAGCTTCAACTTTTAAATAATCATCTGTTTTCTCAATAACTAACAGCTCCAAATCACCATCATCAATCAGAATTCGGTTTCCCAATTCAATATCCTGCACAAAGAATTCATAACTCACTGCAAAGGTCTTTTCATCAGCAAAATCAGATTGAGAACCGACGATTTTCACCTGATCTCCTTTGGAAAGATAAATGTCTTTTTCAATTCCTATTGTTCTAATTTCAGGCCCTTTTGTATCAATCAATAAAGCTATCTTATCGGATACCTGACGCACATTATCTATAACCTTTTGAGCGTCGGCATGAGACTGATGCGCCGTATTAAGGCGGACAACATTCATACCCTCTTCAAAGAGTTCAGTTAAAAATTTCACATCACATTTCTTATCAGAAATTGTAGCTATAATTTTGGTACCTTTCTTCATAATTGAGTTTAAATTAATACAAAACACGCTAATTCGACACAAATATCGAATTTATGAAAAGGATAATGATCTTTATCAGAATTAACTAACGAGTATAATTTCAGATTAAAGGATAAGTAAAATTTTTAACAATGCAAAATAATTCTGGAAGTCGATAATCTTAACTAAACACATAAGAACATATTGCAAACAGGTGGTTTTTTAACAAAAAAGCCATTCTTCTATCAAATATATAACTCAATACTCTATCAGAGTTAAAAAATCAAGAGTTGAATATTCACACATTATCGTTAATTGAATTCACTAAAAATATGAATTCAATCTTCAGCATTTCCTTTTCAAAAACTAAGGTATGTATTTTATAAACTTTAAAATAGCGTACTACAGAATATTAAGAATGAGAGCTTTTATAAAACGTTTGCGGAACGAAAATTGGAATAAATCTAAATAAGCAAGTCAAATTTAACGATAAATTTCTCTAATGAATTTTAATCAATTCAAAACATTTATTCGTCAATTTTGATAAATAACAAAAAGGCAAATTGAATTTCAAACAAAACTTACCATTTGTCAAAAAAAAATTATTTGCTATTATTTAATTTTGTAAGAGCTTCAATTCCCAGGCGGTACGAATCCAAACCAAAACCTGCAATAACGCCAACACAACTTACACTAATTAAACTAACATGTCTGAACGGCTCTCTTTTATGAACATTTGAAATATGAACTTCAATCACAGGAATATCAACAGCCGAAATTGCATCACGTATAGCGACTGAAGTATGCGTGTAAGCAGCTGCATTTAAGACAATACCCTCATGAGACAATCGGCATTCATGTATCTTATTTATAATTTCCCCCTCTATGTTTGATTGAAAGTAATCTAAGGTGAAATCCGGAAATATTTGCTTGAGTTCCTCAAGATATTCTTCGAAACATTGCGCCCCATAAATCGTCTTTTCTCTGCTTCCTAATAGGTTTAAATTAGGTCCGTTTATGATTAAAATAGTCATTTCGTCAAAATTTCGGCTTAGTTTAACATAGAGTTTTTATTATCTTTTTGCAAATCTTACGTAATAATTTTTGACTCTGAATTATCATATTATCATAAAAGTACGTATATTGCTATCGTTAAAGCAAAACTAATAAAATAGTTTGATTAACAATTACAACTAAACTACATACTTAAAATTAATTGAAATGAATTGGACAACAACAATTGAGAATTTCAAGACTTATCTCACATTGGAAAAGTCTTTGTCTAAGAATTCTATTGATGCTTACATCAATGACATCACTAAACTAACAACTTTTTTCAAAGAGCAAGGCAGAACTGTCTCTCCAGAACAAGTTGTTTTGCAAGACCTTAAGGATTTCGTAACCTGGATTAATGATGCAGGAACAAGTCCTCGTACTCAAGCTCGAGTAATTTCGGGTATTAAAGCTTACTTCAAATATTTATTACTTGAAGAGGTTATTGACAGAAACCCAACCGCTTTGTTGGAAGCTCCAAAAATCGGACGTAAACTTCCTCACACTTTAACCGTGGAAGAAATTGACGTGTTGGTTAAGGCAGTTGACACAAACAAAGCTGAAGGACAAAGAAACAGAGCAATTCTTGAAACGCTTTATTCTTGTGGATTACGTGTTTCTGAATTGATCGATCTTAGAGTTTCGAATTTACATTTCAGAATGGGTTTCATTAAAATTCATGGTAAAGGAAACAAAGAGCGTTTAATTCCAATTGGAAAGAGAGCTAAAAAAGAAATCAAACTTTATCTTAAAAACTACAGAGGTAAATTAAACATCGATAAGGATAGCGAGGATATTTTATTCCTAAACCGAAGAGGTCGCAAACTTTCTCGTGTGATGATTTTCACTATCATTAAGAACCTTTCGAAAAAAGTTGGTTTAACTAAGAATGTTTCTCCTCATACTTTCCGTCACTCATTTGCTTCACATCTTGTAGAAGGTGGTGCTGACTTAAGAGCTGTTCAGGAAATGTTAGGACATGAGTCTATTTTGACAACTGAAATCTATACCCATCTAGATAGAGATTATCTAAAAGAGACAATTAAAAATTGTCATCCAAGATCTAAAGATTAATAATCAAAAAAAAGAGTAGCAAATTGCTACTCTTTTTTTTGTATCTGTATATTCCAGAAATTGTGATCTCTCATTCTATTTATAACTTCACAATATAGGCATCTGGAAAACCTTTTGAACGCACATCTCTCAACTCGCGTCTACAAACCCAATAGTTATCATAGCTGCGGTAAAAGTAGCGATAAAGATGTTCATCCTTATCAAAATTTTCATACAGTCCGGTCAATTTCAGCAAACTCAGGCGCGTTGCATTTTTGCTGGCAAAAACGTGAATGGAATATTTAAATTTAGGATTCTTCTTATTTTTAATCCCGTAAGTTTCTTCGTATAAGTTTCTCATTTTCTTTGAAAAACGCATGCGACTCACATCACGATAATAATTCCAGAATTCCCATTTTCCATAACGATTGATTCGAAAAAGTGTTTCCGGAGGTAATTCCTCTATGTAATTTTCATCGCTGACGCTATCTTTAGGTGAAGTCTTAACTTCAGCAGTAGACAGAGATTCCTTTTTCTTATTAGACTCTGGCTTTAGATTATGCTCCGTAGTTTTACATTCGGGTTCAATCTCAACAATTTCGGTATATTCCGAATTCTTAACATCATCAAGCTTAACTAAATTGAATAACTCCGGCGAAATCATGGGCGACAGTAAGCCTATAACAATCGATATAAGTAAACAAGCTACTATAAAGAAGAGATTTCTCATAAATGACGTATTCCTTTAATTAAGACGATGAATCCCAGACATTGAACCTTCGCAAAAATGACAAAAGCTCTTATCGGTAATAAATATAATAAATTCTATTCATATATCTTCACTTTAGGACTTCATCAATAAAGAACTATCGCCATAGCTCAAAAAGCGGAATTTATTATTCAATGCATAATCATAAATATCACGCCATCTTTCACCCACTAAGGCCGAAATTAATAACAACAAAGTACTCTGAGGTTGATGAAAATTAGTCACCAGCCCTGATATAATCTTAAACTCATACCCAGGAGCAATTATAATTTGCGTTGCGGCATTAAACAAGGACAGATTTTCCTTTTTCATAAAATCAATAATTGCCTGATAAGCATCAACACGTGAATAGGTCCCATCAAGATTGTAGGCATCCCATTGCTCCAATAAATAAGGATTTTCTTTACCTGTCAACAACTTAACTCCAAGCCAATATAAACTTTCAAGCGTTCGAACCGATGTTGTTCCGACCGCTACAATACCATTTTCGGCATCAATTATTTGTTGCAGACTATCCTTATTCACTTGAATATGCTCGGTATGCATTTCATGATCTCCAATCTGTTCAGCCTTAACCGGTTTAAATGTTCCCGCTCCAACATGAAGGGTTAATTCAGCTCTTTTCACCCCATTTTCATGCAGGCGATTAAATACAGAATCAGTAAAATGTAAACCAGCGGTAGGGGCAGCAACTGATCCCTCGTGTTTTGAATAAACCGTTTGATAACGAACTAAGTCCGTATTTTCAGTATCTCTATTTAAATAAGGTGGAATTGGAATTTTGCCCGTTAGTTCAAGAACTTCACTAAAGCTTAACTCCTGATTATCCCAGGTGAATTTTATTTCATGAGCCCCGTCCAGGTTCTCTATATGTTCGGCACACAGGTACTCTTCCTTACCTTCAAAAATAAAGCTCATTTTTAAAACTCCCGATTTCCACTTGCGCAGATTCCCGATAATACACTTCCATGTACAAACCCCTTTAGCTTGAAATGCCAAATTGTAATCAGCAGGATTAAGTGGTTCCAAACAAAATATCTCAATACGAGCACCGGTTTCCTTATAAAAAATCAAACGGGCTTGGATAACCTTGGTGTTATTAAAGACCATTGTTGTCCCTTCAGTAATTTCTTCAGGTAAATTTCGAAATCCTCGCTCCTGAATTTCACCATTCCTGTATACCAACAACTTTGATTCTTCGCGATTACCTAGAGGGTATTTTGCAATTTTCTCATCCGGTAAATCGTATGTGAAATCTGATATTTGAATGCACTGTGGATTCATTATTGTATCTTCGGTTCTAACTTCCATCTCTCCTATTATATTTCTCAACATCACAATTCTCCTAAGCCGGAGAATAGAATTGGTGTGCAAAAATAGTTAACTTTGTTCGTATTATAAAACAATGCCTCAGATTCCGCTCATTATGGGGAATATTTTAAAGGAAACAGGTCTGCGGCAATAAATCAGATATCACATGCAAATAAATATTGGAGATAAAGTCAGATTTCTAAGCGAAATTGGAGGGGGAAGAGTGACCCGAATTATAGATGCCAAAACCGTAATGGTTCTTAACGAAGAGGATGATTTTGAAATTCCAACTTTAAAAAAAGATTTAGTTGTTATCGAATCACAGTCAGAAGGGAACACCTCATCTTCGCACAGCCTCTCAACAACACAAAAGGTTAGTACGGCTAAAAGTGCACCGCTTAAAGTTCAAAAGGAAGATATCTATTTTGCCTTTGTACCCCGTGCGGGTTACGAAATCACCTCAAGTCCGCTTGAGCTTTATCTAATAAATGATACCAATTCGATACTTCTTTACAATTTCTTTAATCAGAATGGGGAAAAATTCGAAGGGATCACAACAGGAAATATTGATCCAAACTCAAAAATCTTATTAACCGAATTCGATCAAAAGGATTTAGGAAATTTAAGCGCTTTTCATTTTCAGATCCTATATTATCAATCCGGTGATTTTACCCCCAAAGCACCAATCAATAAAACGGTGAAAATTCAGGCTGTGAAATTTTACAAATCAAATTCGTACAAATTGACGGATTATTTTCACGAACAGGTTATACTTCATCGACTAACCGGTGAAGAAATAGAACACAAACTGGATGAACTCAGTCAAAAAGACTTTAATAAATTAATTCGGGAGAAAGAGGGCAAATCAAAGAAAATTGAAAGTCCTAAACTCAATCCAAAAACCGATATTCTTGAAGTTGATTTGCATATCAACAAACTGATTGACTCGGTGACAGGTTTCTCTAATGCGGATATCTTGAATTTCCAAATGGAAAAATTCCACGAAATCATGCGTGAAAACGAAGGCAAAAAAGGCTCTAAGATTGTCTTCATTCACGGAATTGGGAATGGTACTCTTAAACAAAAAGTGTTATCAGAACTAAAAAGAAAATACCGCAAACACAGTTCACAAGATGCCTCATTCAAGGAATATGGTTATGGAGCAACAATGGTAACAATCAAATAGACCATACGGCTTAACTCAAACAAAAAGGAGAAAGTAAATCATTACTTTCTCCTTTTTTTATACATTATATCTTACACTTACTGTAAAAATGATTTTATCGGTTCGAAGCAAGAAAGGAAAACTACAAAACCCAAAACGGCAATAATAATACCTGAAATTTTATTGATCCAAAACATCTGCTTCAGTCTGAATTTTTTTCTAAAAACATTTACCAGAGTTGAAAGGGCATACCACCAAAGTGCTCCTCCTAATAAGACACCTAACATCAAAAACAAAGAAACCTTAGTTGAGTTGTCGCCTCCAAAAACAGACGCACCAGCAAACATGGCTCCGAAAAAGATAACGGCAATTGGATTTGAAAGTGTCAGAAAAAAGATAGCCAAGAAATCACCTAACATCCCACGTTTCCCAGGAGATTGAGACTTCCGAAACTGTTTGATGGTATTGGTAAAGAAAATGCGTAAGCCTACAAAAACCAAAAATACAGAGCCAACCAATCGAAAATAAAATTCCTGAGCTTGAATAAAGTTAATAACAAACCCCAAACCTAAAATAGCAATTGATGCAAACAATGTATCGGCAGCAGCCGCTCCAAAACCAGAAACAAAACCAGCTAAACGACCTTTCTGTAGTGTTTTTTGAATGATTAAAACACCAATTGGACCTAATGGTATTGATGCCATAAGTCCTATAACAATTCCTTTAATTATATATTGAATATCCAAGTGATAGGCTTTTTCAAATAAAAAATTCAGTTGACAAAGGTCGTAATTTTATACTAAAACACCCCTGCTTCTTAAATATATTGTGTTAAAAAGAATAAAATTCCTTACTTTTTCTTTTCACGAGTCGTAAAACGAGTAGATACTTCATCGTTGTTAATTTCCTTCGTCAATGATTCAATCATATTTACAGGAACATCAAACAAATCAACAACAATTAAACCATCTAAACAGTCGTTAAAATTAGGGTCAATATTAAAACCAACAATCTTTGCATTTAAGGAAATATACTTCTTAAGCAAAACAGGTAGTTTATCGTTTGAAACTTCAAAATCGCCAATTAGTTTATCAAGCTTATTGATATCGCTCTTTGCAGCCTCAAGTAAGATATCCATATCGAGACCTTTTACCTTAACTTTAAATTTATTGCGCGACTTTATAAACTGTCCCATTTCATAATCGAAATAGTTACGCATGATAAATTTAATAATCAGATCTTTTGATGTATTGGAGTATTCATTGCTGATACTCACAGGACCAATTAAATAACGGCACTCAGGGTTCTTAAGTAAAAAGTACATAATCCCCTTCCACAACAGAAAAAGTGGCATCGGTTTTCTCTGATATTCTTTAACAATGAAAGATCGTCCAAGTTCAATCGATTCGCTTAAAACTGGCTGAAACGCTTTCTTCATCTTAAATAAAGATTGAAGATAAAAACCTTTCAATCCATATTTCTCAAGAATTTCCTTACCCTTTCCTACCCGATAAGCACCTACAATTTTATGATTTTCCTCATCCCAAATAAAGAGTTGATGGTAATACAAATCATACTCATCCACATCAATGCTTTGATTGGTGCCTTCACCAACTTCGCGGAAAGTAATTTCTCTTAAACGACCAATTTCATTTAAAACATTAGGAATATCATCAGAAGGCGCACAGTAAACTGAAAAGTTTCTGGATTTAAACAGAAGATGATCAGATAAGTTCGCAACTTCCTTACTGATTAACTCAGTATCAACTGCTGGAATAACATCTTCAGCCTTTTTCTTTTTAGACGCTGACTTATTCTCATAAAACTTTTTCACCTCAACAGCACTACCCAACATATAGGTCTTCGCTCTTAAAAAACGACCGTACTGATTGATATCAGTAAATCCTTTTTGATCTTTAACCGAAATTGGATTTCCAATGCGAATACGAATGGTTTTGTTCTTTTTATTCAATAATTCAGATGGTAATTTCACTGTTCTCAAAACAGGATGAATCATACCCATCAGGTAAAAGATCAAACTATTACTTCCCTGAAAGTGAATTGGAATCACAGGTACTTCAGCTTTCTTAATAAATTTCAAAATTGACGGTTGCCATTGCTTATCGGTAATATTTTTCGATTCTGACTGATAAGCAGACACTTCCCCGGCAGGAAAAATCCCCAAAGGAGCCCCATCACTCATATGACGTAAACCTTCTTTTATTCCCCCCATACTTGAAGCAACACCTTTTCTATCTTCAAATGGATTGACACCAAGAAAACAATTCTTTAACGGCTCAATCTTTTGAAGAAGGAAATTTGCCATTACCTTAAAATCCGGACGGATATCGCTAAGAAGTTTTATTAATAAAATTCCATCGATCCCCCCAAAAGGGTGATTGGAAATACTGATAAAACTTCCATCTAAAGGAATACGCTTCAACTCTTCCTCATCAAATTCAAACTTGATTCCCAGGTCATCAATTAAACCATCAATAAATTCGACACCCGTTTTTTCGCAATTTGCAGAATACAGATCGTTCAATTTATTTAACCGCAAAATATACATTAACAGCTTGGCAAAACTCTCTCCTCCAAACCAATTTAAACTCTCACTAGCTTTTAACAAATCCTTGGGATCAACCAATTTCATGCGTAATTATTTAATATTAATATGGCTTATAGATGTAGATTTCCAATCTATTATCTACAAAAACATGATTCCTAAGAATATGTATTCCACGTGTAATTTCTTATCTCAATTCTCAAAAAAAGAAGACTGAACACATTCAATCCCCACCAGAAAGAATCTATTTCAAACCAACAGTAAAAATGATAAAAACACCATTCCCAGCCAGATACAAAGTAGATCTCAGTCGTTTTTCAATCGAGTAAAAATAGCATTAATTCTCATAATAAATCAACATTCCTAATATTTTATATACCCACATCATTCCACTTCCCTTTATCATAAATACGAATGCTATCATAACCAGATTCTTTCAGCATTTCAGAGGCCTCGTCAAAATACAACAATAATTCATCGGGATGATGTGCATCGGTGCTTATCGTCATTGGAATTTGGTTTTTAAAACAAGCTCTCGCAAAATTTAAATCAGGATAAAAAGCCGGCGATTTTTTTGTGTAAAGACCACGGGTATTAATCTCAACAATACAATCCGTCTCTTTTATAACAGCAATCGTTTCTTTCAATAAATCCTGATACCATTTTTCATCTTCAGAAAAGTATCGACCTTTATTGTTCATCTTAATCTTATCGATATGCCCTATGATATCAGGCTTCTGAACAAGGATCATTTCGTTGACTTGTGAAAAATAATCTGCAACCATTTTTTTAATATCCCCCTGATATAAGCATTCCAGTCCGTGCGAATAATTCGTATCCGGTCCATCTAAAAATAAAAATTCATGATCAACAGGTGATTGAATCAGATGCACTGAACCGATCGTATAATCCAGGCCCAAAGTCTCTTTTACCTGGGCAAAAGGCTTGGTTATACCTGGAATATAATCCAACTCTAATGAAAGATAAACATCAATCTCATTTTGATATTTTTCTGACAAAGCCCTGATCTCACTCACATAATTGTTTAACTGATTCTCCGCCATATTCCAGGAAACCTCAACTGGAAAAGGGGCATGTGAAGAAAAACCAACAGATTTCATTTGTAATTCAATGGCACGCTGAATAAAAGCCTCTGCTTTAGCCTTCCCATCACAATAGTTTGTATGAGTATGATATGAAAAATACATTATAATTAAAGTTCAAATTTTATTAAAAGATACCAGGTCACCAAAGATAATAGATCGTCATAGCTCTGGTATAAATTAATGCTTCTTTAAAATCTTTATAAATAAAGTAGTAACTTTGCGCCAAAGTTCAAAAACAACAGGTTTTACCCTTCTCGATAAAATTTGGGCCCTGTTTAGAATATATCGAGCTGTTTGCTTTTTGCAATACAACTTGTCAATGAAAAGAATCAAGATGAAAGACGAGATATCAGGAAGATACAATCAATGGTTACCAACTTCGGCAAAAGAAGTGAAAGAAAGAGGCTGGGAAGAGCTGGATGTTATTTTATTTAGTGGTGATGCCTATGTTGATCACCCCTCATTCGGTGCTGCCGTAATTGGTCGAATACTGGAGAGTGCTGGATTAAAAGTAGCCATTGTTCCTCAACCTAACTGGCGTGATGATTTACGCGATTTTAAAAAGTTGGGACAACCTCGTTTGTTTTTTGGTATCACGGCCGGTAATATGGATTCCATGGTGAATCATTACACGGCTAATCGTCGTTTACGCCACGATGATGCCTATACACCTGAAGGAAAGCATGGTTTCCGTCCGGATAAACCCAGTATCGTCTACTCTCAGATTCTGAAAAAGCTGTATCCTGATACGCCTATTCTATTGGGTGGTATTGAGGCATCTTTACGTCGTGTCACACACTACGACTATTGGTTGGATGAACTAAGACCAAGTATTTTATGTGACAGTTCTGCGGATTTATTGGTTTACGGAATGGGTGAAAAACCCTTAAAGGAAATTGTTCGACTACTTAAAAAAGGCGTTCCTTTTGAAACCTTAAAAAATGTTCCTCAAACCTCTTTTATTGCAAAAAAAGGTGAAGCATATCCAACTAAGAAAAAGTGGGAAACGCAAGTCCTGTATTCTCATGAGGAATGCCTAAAAGATAAAAAGAAATTTGCAGGAAACTTCCGCCACATCGAAATGGAGTCGAATTCAATGTTGGCAAAAAAACTGGTTCAAGGCTATAAGGATTCGGAAGTTATTGTCAATCCACCTTATCCGGTAATGAAAGAAAAGGAGCTGGATGCCATATTCGATTTACCTTACACACGGATGCCTCACCCCCGCTATCAAGGGAAAACCATTCCTGCCTACGAGATGATTAAGTTCTCGGTAAATATGCACAGAGGTTGTTTTGGTGGCTGTTCATTCTGTACCATTTCTGCTCATCAAGGGAAATTTATTGCCAATCGTTCGAAAAAATCAATTCTTAAAGAAGTTGAGTATGTAACTAAGATGCCTGATTTCAAAGGCTACCTGTCTGATCTTGGCGGCCCTTCAGCAAATATGTATCAGATGAAAGGTATTTTCGAAAGTATCTGTCAAACTTGTCGACGTCCCTCGTGTATTCACCCCAATGTTTGCCCGAATCTGAATACCAATCACCAACCAATGCTGGATATTTACAAAGAAGTTGATAAAATTCCCGGCGTTAAAAAATCTTTTATTGGTAGTGGTGTGCGTTACGACTTAATGCTTCATAAAACCAAAGACGAAGAGGTAAATAAAGCAAATAAGGAGTATGCAGTTGAATTAATTAAAAATCACGTATCGGGACGATTAAAAGTTGCCCCTGAGCATACTTCCGATGAAGTATTGGATATCATGAGAAAACCTTCATTCAAACTGTTTTACAAGCTGAAAGAGTTTTTCGACAAAATCAATAAAGAAGAAGGTTTAAATCAACAATTAATACCTTATTTCATTTCCAGCCACCCAGGTTCGCAGGGTGTGGATATGGCTGACTTGGCTGTAAAAACGAAAGAATTAGACTTTAAGCTGGAACAAGTTCAGGATTTTACGCCTACGCCTATGACTGTTGCAACCGTCATTTATTACTCAGGCTATCACCCTTACACCATGCAAAAAGTGTTTACGGCTAAAAGTAAGCAGGAAAAGTTATCTCAACGTAAGTTCTTATTCTGGTATAAAAAAGAATATCGAAATGCCATTAAGACTGAATTGATCAATATGGGTAAAAAAGATTTATTGAAGAAACTTTTCGGAACGAAGGCTTAAAAGCTTCTTTATTTACAATATATATCGGCAAAGCCTTTTAAGTTTTGCCGATATTATTTACATTAGATCAAAATTTATAATTTCCCTTTATGTCTATCGTCTTTATGAAATTAAAACCCATAAGCTTTATTCTAATTCTTGTTTTGAGTCTTTCTTCGTGTACAAAAATGAAAGTCGATAAGCTAAATAAGAAAGGGATGGCCTTATTCGAGCAAAAGAAATACAAGGCAGCCAATCAGATTTTCTCTGAAATATTAAGTTTGGATAACAGCTTTCTTCCAGCCTATTACAATCGGGCAATTTCCTATTCATTTAGTTCGAAGAATGCCCAAGCCATAAAAGACCTCAATCATGTTATTAAGACTCAAGGTTATTCTGAAGAAGCCATCTTAAATCGAGGTGTCATCTATGAAAATATGGGTAAATACAAAGAGGCTATAAACGACTATGATCGAATTCTTGAGGTAAATCCGCATCATTCTCAAGCTCTTCACTACAAAGGCATTTCGTTATATTACATTGGGGATTTTGATTCAGCTATTACCGAATACGATAAAGCCATTAAAGAAGGCCTTGACGTTTCTGGTGTTTATTACAATAAGGCTGTTGCCTTGGATTGTCTGAACAAATACAAAGAAGCCATCGCGAATTACAGCAAGGCTATTAAAATTGACCAGAAATTTAAGCAGGCTATTTATGCAAGAGGTGTGGCTTACTACAATATTAAAGATTTAAAACTGGCTAAAGCAAATTTGGAATATGCGAAAAAATTAGGACACCCTAAAGCAGAACAAATGCTAAAGAAAATTCAGTAATTAAAATAAATACAACAGCTTAATCCTGATTACTTATTCTGGTGATCAGGATTTTTTATACAAGCGACCTTGCCAGGTCTCTCTTTCGACCAATCGTTTTTCAAGTTTTGCCACAAACTGGTAATTTTTAATCCCCCACTTGGGTGCAATCAGCCAGCCTGGAGGTGCCTGATTCACAAAACGATCCAACATCACATCCGGATTTATCCTCTCCATCACATCAATCACAAAGTCAATATACTCTTCCATGCCAAACAAATGGAAACGATTGGGATCTTCCTCGTACTCCTTAGCCATTGTTGTGTGATTCAAAATTTGCAACTGATGCAACTTTAAAGTTTCTATGGGCAAATTCGATAGTCGAATGGCATGTTCCAACATCAACTCAGGTGTATCATGTGGTAAACCATTCACCAAATGTGCACCAATATGAATGCCCCGATTAGCCGTAGCCAGGATTGTAGCCTCAGCTTCCTCATAAGTGTGTCCACGATTAATCGCATCCAAAGCCATGTTATTGGCAGACTCCACCCCATATTCAACTGCGATATAATAATCCTTAGCCAAAGTCTCCAAATAATCCAGTAAAGGTTCCGAAATGCAATCTGGTCGAGTACCAATCACCAGCCCAATTACTTTTTCATGAGAAAGGGCCTCTTCATACAAACTTTTTAAAAGTTCAAGCTCCCCATAGGTATTTGAAAAAGCCTGAAAATAGGCCAAATATTTTTGGGTTTTGTATTTACTCGCAAAAAACAAAATCCCCTTTTCAATCTGCTCTGTCACCGATTCCTTTGGAGTACAATAAGCTGGATTAAAACTCTTATTGTTGCAATAAGTACACCCTCCTGTTCCCTTACTCCCATCTCTATTGGGACAAGTAAAACCAGCGTCAATAGTCACTTTCTGAATGCGTTCAGAAAACTTTCTTTTGAAAAAACCAGGAAAATCGTTGTAACGCTTATTGTGTCCCCAAGGGTATATCTCTGTTTGCATAATTGTTTCGCTTTGCCGCAAAAGTACAAACTTATAAGCATTCTGCAACCTCTAGAGTTTCAGTCGTATTTATATCATTTCAGACGGTATTAGCCCCTTCGTTTTAAAGATCTAAACCATTCACTTTTTTAACTGACTTAAATCATTGTATTATTGATATTTAAGAAACCACCTTTTAATAACTTATCAAAATATAAGAGAAAATCGAGTTCATATTGAAAACAATTTTTTATATTGCTCCTTCGACAATTTACAAAAAGCAAAACCATGTTCTCAAAAAAAGACCTAAGCCTCATAAAAAAACGAGGTATGGACAAAGCCAAAATCGAAGAACAGTTAAAACACTTCGAAACTGGTTTTCCTAAAGTAAAGCTCATTAACCCAGCCATCATTTCTGATGGAATTATGAGAATTGATGATGAAGAATTGAAAGTTCTGAGAGATCAATACATCAATCGTCCCAAAAAACTTTCTGTCATCAAATTTGTCCCGGCATCAGGAGCAGCAAGTCGAATGTTTCAAAAACTCTACGATTTCTTAAACAACTACCACGAAACCGAAGAAGATTATCTGGCTTACATGAAAGATAAATCTCATGATGGCATGTTTAAGTTTTTCGAAAACATTCAAGATTTTGCCTTCTTTGTTGATTTAAGGGCTGCCTTGCAGAAAAAAAATATGGACATCGAAAGGTTACTTGAAAAGAATAACTTCAGAGAAATACTAAACACCTTACTCAATGCCAATGGTTTAAATTACAGTAATAAACCCAAAGGCTTGTTAAGATTTCATAAATACCAGGACTATTCCCGAACAGCTTTCGAAGAGCATTGGGCTGAAGCTTTGCATTATGCGAAAAACTATAAAGGCACCGCTCAGCTTCATCTAACCATATCTGAGGAGCACAAAAAACTCTTTGCCAGAAAGCTAAAGAAATCAAGATCTGCTTTTGAGAAAAAATACGATGGCAAACTCAAAGTGACATTTTCATATCAGAAAGCCTCTACTGACACCATTGCAGTAGATATGGAGAATAAACCTTTCAAGGATGTTGATGACAGCTTATTGTTCAGACCTGGAGGGCACGGTGCTCTTATCGAAAATCTAAACGAACTTAAAGCAGACTTGGTTTTCATTAAGAATATCGACAATGTTGTACCTGACAGACTAAAAGAGACAACCTACCAATACAAAGAAGCGTTGGCTGGTGTTTTATTAAAATATCAGAAGCAAATGTTTGAGTACATGAAGGAACTCGACAATCCAAAACTCGAACTGACTTCAGAAAGGCTTTTGGAAATGCTCAATTTTTCGGTCGACCAACTATGTATAAAAACGCCCAAATCGCTTAAAACAGATAACTTAACAAAACTTAGAGCTTATCTGCTTGCGAAGTTTAACAGACCTATTCGTGTTTGTGGTATGGTTGTGAATGAGGGGGAACCGGGTGGCGGACCTTTCTGGGTGAGAAATGCCGACAACTCATCAGCATTACAAATTATTGAAAGTTCACAGATTGATCTTGAAGATAAAAAACAAGCTAAAATCATGGGAGCTTCAACGCATTTTAACCCCGTTGATTTGATTTGTGGTATTAAGAACTACAAAGGTAAAAAGTTTGATTTAACTCAATTTGTAGATCCTGAAACAGGTTTTATTTCTAAGAAATCGCACAATGGGACACCATTAAAAGCCATGGAGCTTCCTGGTCTTTGGAATGGGGCTATGGCTGATTGGAATACTATATTTGTGGAAGTTCCAACAATCACCTTTAACCCTGTAAAAACCATTTTCGACTTACTTCGTGTTGAACACAGAAACTAGATAGAAAATACAACATACAAAAATGCCCCTCAAAAATTAAGTTTATGAGGGGCATTTTTTTATTTTCAAATTCAACTGCTAAGCAATCAGATTCTCACCTTTTGTTAAATCTTGCTCAAAGGTAATCTTGATATTCTTTTCATCCCCCTCAACAATATGAATAGCCTCATCTGGCAAATAATTTAAAACCACACCACAATCGTCGCTGGCTTTAAAATTTGGATCCTTCAACGCCAGGTTGTAGGCTTTCTTTATGATTTCACAAGGGAATGCTTGTGGGGTCTGAGCTCTGTAAAGAAAATCACGAGGAGGAACAGACTCAATGCATTTCGTTTGATTCAGTTTAAAAATAGTATCAGTACTCGGGATGGCAACAGCCACCGATTTCCCTTCAGCCAAACTCGAAAGTACATCGTCAATAATCCTCTGACTCACAAATGGACGAACGGCATCGTGAAAAATTAAATTCACATCTTTCTCATTCTCGTAAGCTGAAATAGCTGCCAAACTGGAATCGCTTCGTTCCTTACCTCCACAAAGAATCTTAGTCACCTTTTTAAAACCAGCTTCACGAACAATATCCTCAACATCGGCTACAAAATTCGAATGAATCACCACACAAATCTCAGAAATACCAGCATGTTTTTCGAAAATAGCCATGCTATGCTCAATAATCGATTTACCGGCAATCTTAAGAAATTGCTTAGGCAAGTAAGCGCCCATACGCTTACCTGTGCCCCCCGCAAGAATAACAGCTACATTTTTCATTTCAAAGTCGGTTAAAAAACAAAAGGTTAAATTGTAATTTAACCCTTTATCTTTAATTATTTTCTTATTCAGAATTTATTTGAAGATATCATACTCTCCAACATCTGTTAAAATCTCGTACCCCTCTTTGGTTACCAAAACAGTATGTTCAAACTGAGCAGACAATTTATTATCAATGGTACGAGCAGTCCAGCCATCTTTCTCGTCGATGACAGCACGGGCCTTACCCATATTAATCATTGGTTCAATGGTGAAAACCATACCCGGCTTCATAATTTCACCCGAGTTACGTTGTGCAATATGCTCAACTTGCGGCTCTTCATGAAAATCCATCCCAATACCATGACCACAAAATTCATAAACGACACCATATTTTCTGGCCTTAGCAAAACGACCAATAGCAAAACCAATATTCCCGAAGTAGTTGTCAGGTTTCACCTGCTCAATACCTAAATAAAGAGCATGCTCTGTATCCTCTACCAATTTTGCGGCTTTGTTCGAGATATCTCCAATGGTAAACATGGTACTGGTATCTCCATAGTATCCATCTAAAATTGTGGTCACATCAATATTCAAAATATCTCCATCTTTTAGAATGGTTTTCTCACTTGGAATTCCGTGACAAATAACCTCATTTAAAGAGATACAACTTGATTTTGGGTAACCGTGATAACCTAATGTCGCCGGAATGGCTCCATTATCACGCATATATTCTTCGATTAAATTATCCAGATAAAGCGTATTCACGCCCTCTTTCACATAATCGCTAATAAATTTAAGTGTATTTCCAGCCAATTGAGAACTCTTTCTAATGCCCTCAATTTGCTCTGCTGTTTTAATTATAATCTCGCTCATCTAGTTTTAAACCTAAAGATTAGAGCTGCATATCATCATGGAATAGTTCTCGATAAAATCCCTACACAACCCTTAATAAAAGAACACCCAAAGGTCTGCAATGATTCCTACTTTTGCAAACAAAAGCTTTCATAAATTTTTAAGTCATTATCAAATTCATCTATCATGAAAATCCACCCTGCTAAAAAAGCAAGGTGAATTTATTTTCATTTATAAACCTAATACTAAATTGGATAATTAAGATTATCATCATTTAAGTTTGTAAGCACCTGATCATAGAAGCGTTGAGCCTCCCAATTGGCCATAGGCAAATCATGACTCAAACTATAGCCACATTCAATACGTTTAGATCCCGGTATTTCATCCTTAAAGTTGGCCATAAACAAAAATAAATCTTTGGTCAGCTCAACAATATCTTCCGATTGGTAATCCCCATGTAAAATGACATAAAATCCCGTACGACAGCCCATCGGGCCAAAATATACGGTACGGCTGCCCCACTCCTCGCTGTTGCGCAAAAAAGTAGCTCCCAAGTGCTCCATGGTGTGCATGGCCTGAATATCCATAGCGGGCTCTCTATTGGCCAGTTTCAAACGAATATCGAAACTGGTTAGGGTTTCTTGCCCAATTTGATCTTTCCGTGATACATAAATACCAGGGTTTAATCTGTCGTGATCTACATTAAAACTATCTATTTGCTTCATCTTATTTCTTTTATAAATTTATTATTTTATCAACTCGTCACCTATACCCGAGCTTTATTTCTATACTTAAGCACCTTTCAATTTCAATTCGAAAGGATAAACCATAGCCTTCCAAATTCCTTCTTCCCGGAAAATATGGATCTTACCTGCCTCATTCAACTGCTTGTAAAACTCAATATTCTTTTCTACAAAAACTTTATTGGGTAAAGCGTAAGTATTGATCATACGAGCATGATAATTCTGACCAATTAACTGAAAAGTGCTCTTATAATCAGAAAGACTGCCCACATTAATATATAAACGGCTGTCAGCATGCATAAACTGAGGTGCTATTTCCAAAAATTGTATTAAAATCTCATTCCCTAGTTTACCTCCACTAATAGTCTGCGCTAAATCTTCACCCAAATTGAATTTATAATCTTCAGGTAAAATTTCCTGAGGAAGATTAGCGATAATTACATCGAATTGACCTTGCAAAGGACCAAAAAAGCTACCCGCAAAAGCCTGAATATCGACCTTATTTTTTTTTGCATTTTCTTTGGCATTCATAACAGATATCTCACTCGTATCGGTCGCCCAAACCTCAGCCCCCAATTGTGCCGCCATAACAGCGAGTATCCCACTTCCTGTTCCGATATCGGCCACCCGGTCACCAGCTTTAATCCGGATATTCTGAGCAAAAGGCACCACAAAATCGGATGGAGGAAACACATTGGGATGCAAATCTAAACGGATATGATTGCCCTGTAACTGATAGTCACGAACTTCAGGACGATCCAAAAAAAAGTTTTGACTTTTCATTTTCACAATTCTTTAATATTTAAAAATTCAACGCCTGAACCAAATCCTCAATTAAATCTTCTGTATCCTCTATTCCCACAGATACCCTAATTAAAGTATCTGTAATACCCAACTTCTTACGATCATCTGCAGGAACTGACCCATGTGTCATTAAAGCCGGTAATTCGATCAGAGATTCAACACCACCTAAACTTTCAGCCAAAGCAAAATATTTAAGCTTCGATAGAAAATTCTTTGCATCTTCAAGTTCTCCATCCAATTCAATAGCCATCATCCCACCAAATCCTTGCATCTGTTCCTTTGCCAACTCATGCTGTGGATGAGACTCAAGCCCCGGATAAATCACCTTTTTCACTTTAGGATGATCACTCAAAAATTCAGCTATCTCGATGGCATTTTTCTCATGCTGACGCATTCTCAGACTCAAAGTTTTAATCCCTCGAAGTACCAAATAACTATCAAAGGGCGACATCATTGCACCAGCAGAGTTTTGCATAAATTGAAGCTTCTCATACAAATCATCACGGCTGACCATCACAGCACCACCAATTGAATCGCTATGACCATTGATGTATTTTGAGGTTGAGTGCAAAACAATATCGGCTCCCAGCTCCAATGGATTTTGAAAATAAGGGCTCATAAATGTATTATCCACCACCAAAATCAAATTGTGCTCTTTGGCAATCAGAGCAATTCGAGCAATATCAGTCAGCTTCAACATGGGATTCGTTGGGGTTTCAATCCAAATCATCCTGGTTTCTTCACGAATCGCATCTTCAACTCGGGCAGGATTTGAACTGTCAACAAAACTAAATTCTATACCATAATTGGCTGTGAAAACTTTTCTAAAAAGCCTTTGGGTTCCGCCGTACAAATCATCGGTTGTAATCACATGATCACCCGATTTTAACAGAGCCAACAAGACCGTTGTCTCAGCTCCCAAACCCGATGAAAAAGCCAGGCCGTACTTAGCTTTTTCAATAGCCGCCAACTTGCTTTCCAAAGCCTTACGGGTTGGATTCAACGATCTGGAGTATTCGTATCCCGCTGTGGGGACTTCAACCTCTTGCCGTGCAAATGTGGTCGATAAATGTAGGGGAACAATAACATCTCCCGTTGTACCCTCCTGAAAATTTGGCTTCTCACCTATGTGAATTCCTTTAGTTGTAAATTTCATATCTTATCGTTTTAAACCTGTTTTATTTATTGAATTGATTCTAAGTTGTTTGCTTGCAGCAAGCCTTTTTCCCGCATCCACTGATCATTATAAAGACTGCTTAAATAGGATTTACCCGAATCGGGCAAAAGGACTACCACCACATCATCTTCATTAAGCTGTGCAGCTACTTGTAAAGCTCCATTTACAGCTGATCCAGCTGATGATCCAGCAAAAATGGCATCCTTAATCACCAATTCTCTGGCCGTAGCAAAAGCATCCTTATCACTTACTGTGATAATCTCATCTATGACAGAGAAATCAACCGTGTCCGGAATAAAATCTTCTCCAATCCCCTCAACCAAATAGGAATGAATAGCCCCCTGAGTTTTATAAAACTCATGCTTGTAAATAGAGCCCTCCGTATCCACACCAATCACCTTGATATTGGGATTTTGTTCCTTCAAATATTTACCAACCCCCGAAATGGTCCCTCCGGTACCGATACCTGCTACAAAATGGGTGATCTTTCCCGCCGTATCTCTCCAGATCTCAGGCCCGGTACTTTCATAATGTGCTCTGGGATTATTCTTATTAAAATACTGATTGGGTGAAAAGGAGTTGGGAATTTCTTTAAGTAATCGTTCAGCTACTTTATAATAACTCTGAGGATCATCAGGTTCTACTGCAGTTGGGGTACGAATAACTGTCGCACCATATGCCGTGAGCAAATCCTCTTTCTCCTGACTCATTTTATCGGGCATGGTAAAGATCAATTTGTAGCCCCTAAGTATGCCGACCTGTGCCAAACCCAATCCGGTATTACCCGAAGTCGGTTCAATAATGGTACCCCCCGCTTTTAAAAGTCCCTTTTTCTCGGCCTCATCCAACATGGCAATTGCAACGCGATCTTTACTGCTCCCTCCGGGGTTAAAACTCTCCATTTTACTAAGTAAAAGTGGCGCATGAGCCCGATTGATTTGATTCAATTTCACCAGTGGTGTATTACCAATGGTCCCCAATATATTCTGATAATATTTCATATTTTTCTTCTTATTTGTCTGTACAAAACTCTGGTTCAAGCTTTTAAACTCGAACAAAACTTTTCACTTTGGGCTGTAGCTTTCTTCCTATCCTCAAAAGAACAGTTATAAGGCTAAGTCAGCCAATTCCTGATGCTTACAAAACTGTAATATCAATCAGGACAAAAATTCAATGTGTTTTATCAGCCACAACAGACCGTTGTGGAAATACGAAGATGATAGGGTTTAATCTGTAAAAATTTCATGGTGCCTTTTCAAGATAATTATTCTGTTGCAATCTGTTTCAAATCTCATTAACTAATTTGCACGAACTTTTAAAGCGTACAAATCAGATTTCTCTTAACAAGAGCAACAACAGACGAATCTTGAAAAATGGGGCATTCCAGTTTGATTGGAAATAGACATGATAAACGGGTAATGATGAAAAAGAAAAAATGATTCATTGGGAGCTGTATTCCCTAATAGGTACATAGAACGTGCCCGCAAACTGTTTAGCAACAGCAGCAGCAGCAACACGTATGTGTTGCAGAAAATATATTTTCTATTGAATTCATTTTATTCATCGGGACAAAGCAAAGGCTTTTTTTTTAATCTCGCAAGAGAAAAACAAAAAAAAGACAAAAAAGTCTTATTTGAAATTTAGGCTGAACAATTCGAGATACTAAATAGAAGTCTTAAATATTAATCAATAGCACAAAAAAAACACTTCACGAAATCACGATCATAGTAATACCAAATATGCTTTTGCGAATCCATTGCTTCCATTCAATCTTCATCACGTGTTCCGCTTATCATCCTCGAAACAATTCCTTTTTGGTCAGAGAATTCAGCTATGAAAACGCCTGCCAAATGAATCACAATAAAAGAGATTAAATAATAAATAGAAAGCACATGTATCTCTTCCATCAATTCTTTTGATGATTTAGGTCCTAATTCAATCATTAGCCCTGTAGCTAAAGAAATGATTATGCAGATATAAAAAATAATATACAGCCATTGCTGAAATCTTAATTTAGCTGTTAAATCTTTACGCAATGGATTTTGATATCTCATGTAGCCAAACAAAGGAAGTAAAAATCGAATACTATATAATCCAACCAAGACATAGCCTATATAAATATGCCAGTTCCACATCGGCTGTCTTATTTTCTTAGCTAGCACAATAAGCTGTTTTTGCGATAAAACCTGATCCGTCCCATTAAGGTAATCTTGTATGATATTCGCAACATTGGTCTTATTCATCCAAGTTAATCTCAGAAAAATTGTCACTAATAACAACACGAGTGAAATGGCTATAGCCCAATGAATCAACCTATATATTTTGGAATATTTTTTCTCTTCCATAATTGTCTATTTTTGAAATAAATACATAAAAATAATGTGAGCGTTTAAAAATTCGATTACACATTTAGGCATGAATTTCATCACATCAATCTTTTCATGACAAATTTATCAAAACTGCCTGTTCTATTTATCATTTTATTAAAATGATGGGCTAAACTACAATTTTTTATATGAAAAATAGAATGCTTTATTCTTTAATTAGTTTTCCAATAAACTTTTAATATCAATTTTAGAACTTCACAAAATCCATAAGTTTTATATTTTCAATCCTATAATTCACGAACCATCATCTCTTTAATCTTTATTGCCTTTTCGAAATGATCAAGCTTGTGTGTCATAATCCACCACTCCGCAACCGCCATTAATCGTTCAGGATTCGTGTTCTTATTGGCAAAAAAGGCATAAAATGACAGACCTACATTTTCTCCTTTTTTCTCTATCTTCTCATTGCAAACCTCAATGATTCTTTGGCGCATGTTTTCATTCATAAAAATTGCTCTTAAATATTTTAGGAGGTATAATTTAATCTGTAACGGATCGTCTTTTACCGAATCTCAATTCAGCGAAATTGTTCTTCAAACGACCTCTATAATAACTGGGAATGATACACTTTTATTTCATAAACCCCATTTGCTTCAAGGCTTTCAATGTAATCTCTTTTCTTTTTGCAACAAATTTGTCAAAATCAAATTCCTTTTGAGGTTCTATATTTGTGGCAAAGAAATAAGTATCAGACTTGAATTCAATATACCCAACATACCAACCGTTATAAATGCTATTGGTATTGGATAAGCCAGTCTTTTCACTTAATTTATATTGATCGGTATGATCAGCAACAAACATCCGCTTCATTATTTTCTCTGTCCTTTCAGAAATGGGTAATTTTGACTGATAAAAGCTTTTCAAAAAATCTATTTGTTGAAACTGGTTAATTCGGGAATCTCCCTCCAACCAAAACATATCCAAATTGCTAGTATCCACTTTCATGCTACCGTATTTCATTTTAGCCAAATAAGCATTCATCCTTTCCACACCAATGCTTCTGGCAATATCCTGGTAACAGGGCACACATGAAAAATGGAATGCATCCCGAAGAATGAGATCCTGTTCCCATTTTTTCATCCACCTTTTCTTTCCATCCCATTTCAATAATGTGCTGTCATTTTTAACAATACCTGTTTCGAGTGCAATAATTGAGTTGGCAATTTTAAATGTAGATGCAGGCAGATGCCCCATTTTTGCCCGCTCAAAATTATTGGAATAATAAATATCCTTATTTAAGTCATAAATCAATACAGATCCTTCAACATTACAAGAATCAATAATGAACTGAAATTCTGGCTTTACTACCTGCTTTGTGATGATTGATTCATTCTTTTTATTGGTTGCAGATTTTTTCCCGTCAGAACAGGATAAAAACAAAATCACGATAGCAAGAAAAGGGAATATTTTCATTTTTTCAGGATTGGTTTTAAATGGTAAAATATTATAAATTTATAAACAAGATTAAGGTATAAATTCTAATTATGAAAGCTCAATCTAAAATAAAATGCCATTTTATTCTAAACCAAACCCCTCCTTCATCCAACAAATCATCCGGCTAATTTTATAATTCAACATCCTCATTCTTTTCACTAAACTCTATATGTTCTTCGGGCTCGATATGCACATGAACATGACACCGTAAAATTTCAGCTTTGATTTTATCTTCAATAAAATGTGCAATATCATGTGATTGAGGGATACTCAATTCGGGACTCACATGAATATTAAGTTCTACAAAAAATTCAGCACCTGCTGCCCTGACCTTTAGATCGTGATAGCATTCTATTTCGGTTAAACCATCAAGAATAAAAACAATTTTCTGATAAGTCTCTTCCGGGACTCTATCCAACAGAACATTGATTGAACGCTTCCCAAGTTTATAGGATATGTATATAACAATTGAGGCAACTATTAGAGCAGCAATACTATCTGCAATAAAAATTCCAAAATTTGCACAAATTAAGCCCAATAACACAACTAAGGAACTCCATATATCTGTCGAAAAATGCAAAGCATCCGCTTCTAAGGCTTGACTGTTATATTTCTTAGCAACCCGCATTAAGGCTCGCGAACGGCTTATATCAATCACAATTGAGGTAATAACCACAATATAACTCCACAGGTTAACTTCAATATGTGTTTCCCCCGAAGACAATCGGCTCACAGCTTCGTAAATAATCCAAACACAGGTAATCAACAACAAAACGGTTTCCAATAAAGCCGACAAATTCTCAATTTTACCATGTCCGTAATGATGATCAGAATCTGCCGGTTTATCCGATAATCTCACTGCAAACCAAGTGATCCCGGCAGCTACAAAATCCAAGGCAGAATGTAAAGCTTCGGACAAAATTCCTAAACTACCAGTTAGTAAACCTACTACTAGCTTGAAACTTGTGAGAAGAATAGCAGCTGCAACAGATAAAAATGCCACTCTATTTTTTTCTTTCCTTGCGCTTTCAATATCCATAACAGATCCATTATAATATTAGTCTGATTCTTGCTTATAATCGGGTATAAAGTAAAAGGTCACTTTTGATGTCATTTCTTTAATATTGACTTACAACAACAGTTCTTATTATATGCGTTCATCTAATTTATAAAAATAAGTTTGCAAACAAGTTCGTTTATCTCAGGAATAACTCATTTAAGAGATTTCCATCTTATTTCATAAATCAATTTCACTTTTTCCTAAGTCAGATTTTGATTAAATTTATTAGACCGATTCGTTCATTTAAATCTGATTCACCATGAATAAGAATAATCTTGTATTGGTTTCTGATATCTATCCCGATAATATTATTGTCTTACCCATTGAAGACAAACCTCTTTTCCCTGGAATCACGATCCCCTTAGAATATACAGGAATTGAATTTGTCAACTTGATTACCTATTCTTTTGAAAAAAATAATGGGTTTATGGGGATCTCCTATATCAAAGAGCTTGATGAAACTAATTTTTCCAATTCGGTTCTATTTAAAACAGGAACTTTTATCAAAATAATTAAGATTATTGATCGCACTGAAGACCAAATCAATTTTTTCGCTCAGGCTATTACCCGTTTCGAATACGTTAGAGAAACGAAGCGTGATCAGAAACGACACTGGACAGTCAAGTATCATATTCCTGAAAAAGTAAAAAAAACGGATGAACTCAAAGCCTATACTTTAGCCATTATCAATTCGGTAAAAGAACTGATCAAGCTAAATCCAATGTTGCAAGAGCAAATCCGCCTGTCTTTAACAAATGTCGGGATGCAAAACCCAGGCTTACTTATGGATATCATATCCTCATTTATGTCGAGTGATCCGCTCAAGTTGCAAGACTTACTTGAAACATTTGATCTGTACAAACGCAGCGAAAAATTACTCATTCTTCTGAAAGAAGAACTTGAAATTACGCGCTTGCAGGAGGATATTCAATCCCAAATAAGCGAAAAATTAACCAGTGATCAACGTGAATTCTTTCTTCGTGAACAGTTGAAAGTCATAAAAAAAGAGTTGGGACTGGAAAAGGATGAAAAAACGACTGAAATAGAAAAGATTGAAGAAAAAATCAAAAACCTTAAACTTTCAAAAGAAGCCGCAGATGTGATTTATGAAGAACTGGACAAATTAAAAATTCTGGATTCAGCCTCTTCAGAATTTCATGTTTCCCGTTCTTACTTAAATTGGCTAACCGATTTACCTTGGGGTCTTTTTTCAAAAGACAATTACGATATCAAAAAAGCCCGCAAAATACTGGACGAACAACACTATGGATTGGATGATGTGAAACAACGCATTCTCGAATTTGTAAGCACCATTGTTAAGAGAGGAAAGGTTTCGGGCTCAATCATATGCCTGGTAGGCCCTCCTGGTGTGGGTAAAACATCTATTGGTAAATCTATTGCTGAGGCTTTAGGGCGTGAATTCTACCGATTCTCACTAGGTGGCATGCGGGACGAAGCTGAGATAAAGGGACATCGGAGAACCTATATTGGAGCCATGCCCGGCAAAATCATACAAAGTTTAAAAAGAACAAAAACGTCCAATCCAGTCATCATGCTGGATGAGATAGATAAAATAGGCATCAGTTATCAGGGCGATCCAGCCTCAGCATTGCTCGAAGTTCTGGACCCTGAACAAAATTCTAATTTTCTGGATCATTATCTTGATGTTCGCTTCGATTTATCCAATATCTTATTTGTAACAACAGCTAATCAGTTGGATACCATTCCAAGGCCCTTATTAGATCGAATGGAGATCATTAAGCTCTCAGGATATATCTTAGAGGAGAAAATTGAGATTGCAAAGCGCTATTTAATTCCCCGACAGCGAAAAGAGCATGGATTAAAATCAAAAGAAATAGCAATAACCGACAGTGCCTTATCCAGATTGATTGATGCTTATGCCAGAGAAGCAGGTGTTAGGAGTCTTGAAAATCAAATCAAAAAAATAATGAGAAAAGCGACTCTAATTCTAGCCGAAGAAAAGCCTGGAAAACTTACTGTCAGCAATAGAAATATTATTGAATTTCTGGGGCAACCGATATTCTTCACAGAAGAGTTATATAAAAGATTATCTCCCGGAGTGACCCTTGGCTTAGCATGGACGGCCTATGGTGGTGCAACGCTCTATATAGAAGCCTCATCAATAAAACACGCTTCGGAAGGATTTAAGCAAACAGGACAATTGGGCAATGTCATGCAGGAATCAGCCGAAATAGCTTATTCCTATATCCGTTCGATATTGAGTAAAGACAAAAATGAAACCATCAATTCTTTTTTTGATAAGCATCTCATTCACTTACATGTGCCTGCAGGGGCGACACCAAAAGATGGCCCATCGGCGGGTATCACCATGGCTCTGGCTCTTCACTCACTTGCAACAAACCAAACCGTTAAAAAAGGAATAGCCATGACAGGAGAATTAAGCTTAACAGGAAAAGTTCTCCCCATTGGTGGTGTTCGTGAAAAGACTATAGCTGCTATTCGCGTTGGAATTCATGAACTGATTTTCCCCAAGGACAACAAAAAAGATTTTGACGATTTACCAGACTTCCTAAAGAATGAAATAAATGCTCACTTCGCTGATTACTTTGAAGATGTTTTGAAAATTGCTTATCCATAACCGATAAGCTCAAATAAAAGTTATCATAAAAAATTCAGGGACAGCTCAAATGAACTGCCCCTGTAATTGAATCTTTATCTTAAATTTTTCTTATTACATAAGACTCCTAATTATTCATTTATATAATCATGAGACTGAAACTTGCCATCACCTGTTTTTACAATTATTTTATCCAAACCCAAAGCAATAATTCGACCACTGCTTTTTACAGTATTATCATTTAAAGTTCTGGAGAAAATATACATATCACCCACCTTATAGCCTTTATAGTTTTTACTTTTGGTAAAGATTTTATCCGTAGATATTAATTTGGTTTTAGAATTTCCTTTAGGCGTTTTAATCAGAACCCTAACCTTATCGATATCCTCAATTGAAAGAATAACAGCATCTTCGTTTCTGTCAATATAAACAGAATCGCCAATCTCAAATAGCTCATTCGCTAAACTCTTCTTTGATAGTCTCTCTTTATACTTATCCGTATATGGATCGGCTTTAGAATCGTCAGTAAAACTCACAACATCTGCACTAACAGTAGCTTTCGTTTTATTAAAGAATGGGAAAAATGAACGTTTAAAATCAACTGTGAAATTGGCGTAGGTTTCGTTTGGTTTTAAAGGTCTGTTATTAATTAATTCTCGCTTAGCTTCTAAAACTAAGGCATCTTTTGAAAGCCCTCCAATACACAAAACTTGTTTAGTCTGTGAAACACCATAGGCAATGTCTTCATACTTTACATTTCGATTTAAGGATGAAGAACTGATCGCACCTTGATGCACAGCACAGGAGCTTAATAGTAAAAGGACCGAAAGTGGAATTAATAACTTTTTCATAATGGCGTGATAATATTTAATTGTGTTCGTTTTGTTTATGTCAAATTTAACGAAACACAACAAGTAAACAATATTCAAAACAAAAGTAAAACTATAAAAAAGCTTAAATAACCACCTCTTTATATATTAATATAAAAAAGGGATAGCTCTTATAAACCATCCCTCCATCATTATTATTTTAAACGACTCAATTAATTCATCAATATCTTATTAATGGTATTTTTTAGTTTCTCATTAACATCACCTTCCTTCACTTCAGCTTTTAAGCTCAACAACTCTTCAACAATCTGTTGCTTCTCCAAAGTTTGTTGCTGATTCTGTTTAAGAAGTCGTTCCTGAGTCTTATTATCACTATTCTTATCAGTTACGCCTGTCAACAAAGTATCAACTGTTGTAACTGCCCGATTCAAGATACGATAGAAAAGAGCAGCCGAAAAACCACCCAACATTGCCAATATAGGAACTGTCAAAAAACCAACCCCTGGTGATTGCTGCATCTCAAGTGAAGCCGGAATAAGAACAGCCATCATTAAACCCGCAATGAGTCCTAATACAAAACGGATCCAATAGGAACTTTCATATTTTGGATCGTATGTTCCATTGACGATGTATTTATTGGCCTGAAAAAGATTGCTAAAACAAGCCCCTAATGCAGCTGCCGAAAGAAAAAACATCAGATTAAGCAATAACTCAATACCATGATCAGCAAGTATGCCTTTTGAAACTGAAGCATTGTTGACGTGAGGAGATAAACTAATCAGAATAAAACCAACTAAAGAAAGTAGCGTTGTTGCCATCAACCTTCTAACAAGACCAACCGGGCCAAGAAAAGCTAGCCACTTATTCTTCTGGGCTTCCTTGTATAAAAGAGAGATGGTTTTGGGGCGAGCCGGAGCTACTTTCAGCGACAAACATTTATGTAGATTTAATATCTCATGACTCTCCCACTCGATAGCTTTCCCTTTATTGAGATCAATTATTTTCTTTGCCTCAACTGGAATTGCTGAACCTTCGGCAGAAAGATATTTAACCATTGCGATACATTCATCAATGAGATATTGTCCGATATTATTGCACACATTGAGTTCCATATTTTACGTTTAGGTGTATACTATCATTAATTTAAAATTGTTATCAATTCGATTTCAAACTTCAAAAAAAGGCCTCTGTAAATGTGATTCAACTTTATAAACAAAAGACATAATCAACTAATTCACAACACATAAAATACTAATTTAATCAATATTCATTAACAATAACAATTTAATTTATATAAACTATACATTCAAAACATCGACAATCAAGATAAAAAGCCCTAAGAGCAATCTCAATAGACATTCTGAAACATGTGAAACGCATATTGAACTTTGTAATCTCATAACGAGATCACAAAATCAAAATTCATTTTACTCTTAAAAACGAATGGTTAAAACATAAAAAAGGGACAGCTCTTACGAACTGTCCCTTTCATATAATTTAAGAATTCTTTATTTACTCGAATTCAGCCATTGTTTTCTTGATGATCTCAATAGCTTCACGCAATTGAGTTTCGTTAATTGTCAATGGAGGCGCGAAACGAATAATGTGTCCGTGAGTTGGCTTAGCTAACATACCGTTGTCGCGAAGACGCATACATACATCCCAAGCAGTTTTACCACCCTTAGGTTTAATCACAACTGCATTAAGCAGACCTTTACCACGAACAAGCTCAATCATATCCGATTTTACAGCTTGTAATTCTTCGCGGAAGATTTTACCCATAGCCTCAGCATTCTCAGCCAATTTTTCTTCTTTCACAACTTCAAGAGCTGCAATTGCAACTTCACAAGCAATTGGGTTACCACCAAAAGTAGAACCATGCTCACCTGGCTTAATGCAAAGCATAATATCATCATCAGCCAATACTGCCGATACAGGTACTACACCACCTGAAATAGCTTTACCAAGAATCAATACGTCTGGACGAACCCCTTCGTGATCAACAGCTAACAACTTACCTGTACGAGCGATACCAGTTTGTACCTCATCAGCAACAAATAGAACATTGTTTGCCTTACACAAGTCGTAAGCTTTCTTCAAGAAACCATCGCCAGGAACATATACGCCTGCCTCACCTTGAATAGGCTCAACTAAGAATGCACATACATTAGGATCTTTCAATTCTTTCTCCAATGCCTCAACATCGTTGTAAGGAATCACAACAAAACCTGGTGTGAAAGGTCCAAATCCTTTATATGAATCCGGATCAGTTGACATCGAAATAATAGTAATAGTACGACCGTGGAAGTTGCCATCACATACAATAATCTTAGCTTCGTTCTCAGGAATCCCTTTTACATCGTATCCCCAACGACGAACAAGTTTAAGTGCTGTTTCATCAGCCTCTGCTCCTGTGTTCATTGGTAATACTTTATCATATCCGAAATACTTCGTAACGTATTCCTCATATTTACCTAGATTGTTGCTATAGAAGGCTCGAGAAGTTAGGGTTAACTTTTTCGCTTGTTCCATCATAGCTCCAATAATTTTTGGATGACAGTGTCCCTGATTAACAGCAGAATAAGCTGAAAGGAAATCATAATATTGTTTTCCATCAGTATCCCATACATATACGCCTTCCCCTCTTTCTAAGACTACTGGTAGTGGATGATAATTGTGAGCTCCAAAATTGGACTCTTTTTCCATGTAGTCTGCCGCTGTCATTTTTGTTGTAGTGGTCATAAAAAACGATTTTATAAGGTTTGTAAATTTTAGGTTTATTTAATTTTGAATTTTGGTGAGCACAATTTTGTTATTTTTTTTAATAAAACAAATACTTATTCATAATTTTTTCATGTTAATTAACGTCTTTTAAAAATCGCTTCAAAGCCTTTAGTTCAAACAAGTCTTAAAAAGTTTAACAGTAAATTTATGTAATTATTATGCTTCATCCAACAGATACAGTTCATTCACATTTTCAAGAAAAAAATAGTTCGAAAATTTACTGTTAAGATTATTTGAATGCCTTCCGTGCAATTTTTTTTGAAAAAGATGAAAACTAAAAAAAAAGAAGAAATTGAGCCAAAAACTCTATTTCTTCAATTATAATCAGTCATACAGACAATATTGAGACTAATTCCAAAAGTATGATTCATCGTACTCAATAACTCCAAATTGTTCCATTATTTCGTCAACTTCTTCTTTATAGCTCTTATTATGGTGATGTTTTTTCTGATTTTGGATAAATCGTGTAACCACATCAATCTGGAAATGACTCACCGAAAATGCCCCATAACCATCCTGCCAATCGAAATCCTTATTGGTATGACCGATGCAACGAATCCATTCTGCAGACTCTTTTTTTACAGCATCAACAAGTGTCGAGAGTGCATAATCCTTTGATAAAGCAAATAGAATATGTACATGATCACTAACTGAATTGATCGTTAAAACCGGACTTTCAAATCTTTTAAAAACGGAGCTGATACAGGTATGCAATTTCAGTTCCCATATTTCTTTAATATCGGGGTTACGATCTTTGGTACTAAACGTCAGATGAACATAGAGCTGCGATAATGATTGTCCCATAACCTATTCTTTTTATAATTAATTAAAAAAAGGAAACTCAATTAGATATTCTAAATCAAGCGCTTACCTAATTTAACCAATTGCAAACCAATTAGCAAAAGCTTATGACTAACAAATTCTAAATCTCATATCATAATCTAAAGGATCTGTTGTATCTTAGCTTTCCCTATAATAACCTCTATCACATTAAATAATGCATAAAATTATCTTCATATATATTACATTTATCCTCATCGGTTTTTGCCCAAAGCTACATGCTCAGAATATGGCAACCATTAAAGGAGTTATTAAAAACGAAGACGGCAAAATCCTCTATGGTGTTCACATTTTAAACACAGCAAATTCGCAAACCACGACCTCTGACAAAGAAGGAGCCTTCCTGATCCATTGTGAAGCCGGGAAAAACATCACTCTGGAATTCACACATATTGCTTATCAAACTCTAGAAAAAGAATTCAGCCTAAAATCAGGTCAGACCATCGTCTTTAATCCCATATTAAAAGAAAATCGTCAAAGCCTGGATGAGGTCAACATTGCAGCCCAAATTAAATTACATAATAAGGGCATATATTTACAAACCAAAGAAATTGACAAAATAGCTTCTGCCGGTGGTGAAAGTATTGAGAACTTGTTAAAAACCTTACCCGGGGTGAGTTCGAATAACGAACTCAGTTCACAATACTCGGTGAGAGGTGGTAACTTCGATGAAAATTTGGTTTACATCAACGATATTGAGGTTTACCGTCCAAATCTAGTTCGGTCAAGTCAGCAAGAAGGACTAAGTGTCATCAATCCAGACCTTGTATCTTCAGTGCTTTTCTCACCAGGTGGCTTCGATGCCAAGTATGGAGATAAACTCTCATCGGTATTGGATATAAAATACAAAAACCCTCGTCGTTTTGAAGCCTCAGCTGATCTAAGTCTATTGGGAACCAGCGCGCACATTGCTAATGCAAGCAAAAATGGAAAACTGTCCTATCTTGCCGGATTTCGCTACAAAACAACCCGGTACCTATTAGCCTCACTTGATACCGAAGGCGACTACAATCCCAACTATAAAGATTTTCAAGCACTGATAAATTATTCGTTTAATAAAAAATGGAGTCTTCACTTCTGGGCAAATATCAGTAAGAATGAATATGGTTTTAAACCCAAGGACAGAGAAACAAATTTTGGAACCATAAGCGATGCCCTGCAACTAAAAATGTATTTTGATGGTCAGGAAAAGGACGAATATATTAGCGACATGGAAGCCCTCACCCTTAAATATCATCCCAACAGTAAAAGCTTATTTCAACTCATTACCAATAGGTATTCGACCACAGAAAAAGAACGATTTGATATTCAAGCGCAATACTATTTGCAGGATTTATTTATCAGTCAAGGTGGAGAAAAAGATCAATCTCTGGAGAATTTAGGAATTGGGACCTATCTCGACCATGCCAATAACAAACTGGAACGTGAGGTAAATAGCATCAAACTTAAGGCCGATCATAGCTTCGACAAGCTGCACCTTCAATGGGGCATAAAAGCTTTACACGAGAAAGTTGATGATCGAATAAACGAATGGCAATATCGCGACTCTGCTGGCTATTCCATCCCCTCTTCAGACACGAACACAGGTCTTGCCTATTCACGCCAAGCCTTAAACAGTATTTCGGGCACACATTTATCAGGCTACACGCAAGCCAATTACAATTTCAGCAATCAAACAGGTGATTTTCAAATAACAGCCGGACTTCGATACCACCATTGGACCTATAACAACACTTCATTTCTATCGCCCCGTTTTTCGTTTAACTTTGTTCCAAACTGGGAACGCAAAATGAAATTTCGCCTGGCAGTGGGCAACTATCAACAAATGCCTTCGTACAGAGAAAGCTTAAAAATTGATGGAGGGATCAGTCCTCAATTAAACACTCAGGAAGCCTGGCATTATACTCTGGCACATGAATACCTGTTTAAAATTAAAGAACGTGACTTCCGCCTGTCTTCCGAACTCTATTATAAAGATTTAAAATCGCTCATCCCTTACGATATTGAAAATGTTCGTTTGCGTTATTATGGGGATCAAAAAGCCAAAGGCTATGCCGCCGGACTTGAATTTCGTCTGAATTGGGAATATGTCCCTGATAGCGAATCCTGGATTAGTCTTTCCCTGATGAAAACACGTGAGGATATTTTAGGCGACAATCAGGGCTATATTGCTCGTCCAAGCGATCAACGATTTAATTTCTCCATGTTTTTTCAGGATTACATGCCTGGCAATCCCACATACAAAATGCACCTGACTTTAATATATGCAGGTGGTTTACCCGTATGGGTTCCCAAGTTGGGCAAGCAGGGACAAAGTTTTAATATGCCTGATTACAAGCGAGCCGATTTGGGGTTTTCAAAGGAACTTCTCGATACAAAGAAGAATAAGTATAAGGGACTGTTGAAGCATTTCAAATCCATGTGGATTGGTTTGGAAATTTTTAATCTATTCGATATTAACAACACTGTTTCTTACCTTTGGATCAACGATATTCGGGGGAATCAATACGCTATTCCTAACTATTTAACAGCCCGTAAACTAAACCTGAAGTTGAGTGCTAAATTCTAAACGAACTTAAAATCATCTGTGTTTTATGCCTTTACACTTTCAAAATCCTAGTATCCTGTGGGGACTCTTAAGCTTGATGATTCCTATTATCATTCATCTATTCAACTTTAAGCGCTTTAAAAAAATCTATTTCAGTAATCTGAAATTCTTAAAAGACCTTACAGCCGAAAATAAAAACCGATCTAAAATTAAAAAATGGCTATTGCTTGCCAGTCGTTTGATGGCTCTAAGCTGCTTAATTATAGCCTTTGCTCAACCCTATATTCCCAACCAAAACACATCAGTAATAAGTAAAAATCAAAAGAGTTCAGTTTATATTTATGTAGATAATTCCTTCAGTATGAATGCTGAAACTGAAAAAGGGATTGCCATTGAAATTGCAAAATCTAAAGCCATAGAACTTATTAATTCTTTAGCCGAAGATGTTCAAATAAAAATTCTTGATAATAACAACAAGGGAAAACTCCCTACACTAAGCAAGCAAGGAGCAATCTCAAAAATTCAGGCACTAAAACCATCGGCTGAAAGCAAGCTTTTCTCTCAAATTTTAAAAGAATGTCTACAAAATGATTCCAATGAGAATGATAAAATTTACCTATTCTCAGATTTTCAGAAATATCAGGCAGATTTCAACAAAATGTTACCTGATAGCAATCTACATGTTAACTTAATGGCTTTATCAACTCAAAGCCGAAACAATCTCTATATTGACTCCTGCTGGTTTGAAAATTCAGCGCATAAGATCAATCAAACAGAAGAACTCAAAATCAACATCCGCAACGCATCGAATGAAAGCTTTCGTAAAATCCCAATCAAACTCTATATTAATGACAGTTTAAAAACCATTTCGAATTTTGATATTGAGGCTCAGGAAAACAAAGAATTAGATTTACGCTACAAGAATAATCAGTCAGGTATTTATTCCGGTCGAATAGAAATAAGCGATTACCCAATTACCTATGACAACACATTTTACTTTTCTTATATGATTCAGAAAAGTGCTGAAATCATCAGTATTAATCAGGAAAACGAAAATCGCTACATCAATCAGCTTTTCTCGAATAAGCAATATTTCATCCTCAAAAACATTAACAAATCACAATTTCATCAGGAAGATCTAAGTAAAACCAAATTGATTATCTTAAATCAACTTACGGATATGCAAAGCGGTTTCAGACAAAAGATATCAAACTATATCCACAAAGGCGGCCAGGTGCTTGTCCTTCCGGCAAATGAAAATAATGATTCAAATAATGAACTCCTGACCGAATTGGGTGCCAGCCAGTTTACACAAATGGACAGTTTGAATAAAACAGTTTCGAGTATCGAGCTTGATGCAGAAATCTACAAAAAAGTATTTACTCAACTGAAAGAGGACGCGCGCCTGCCACAAATCTATCGTCATTTTAAATTGAGTGAGGCAAAAACCGGAATCAGTACCCCACTTTGGAAAACCAATACGGGAGAGAATCTATTCTCTCAAACACAATTGGGCCAAGGCAAACTCTATATCTCCAGTTTTAACTTCCATCCCCAATGGACCAATGCGATCAAGCATCCGATATTTGTCCCCGGGTTAATCAATATCGCACTAAACAACCAAGTTCATTCGCCAATCTATTATAAACTGGACGAAAGCGAATACGCTATTGCAAATGGCTTAAAATTAAACCACGAAAAAGCCATGTTTCACATCGAAAATAAAACACTCGGCATTGACCTGATTCCGGAACAAATTTCTCATTTTGACAGAGGATTACTTTTAAATACACATGGACAAATTAAAAAGGCAGGGAATTATTTCATCAGTCAATCCAAGCAAATTCTATCGGGAATTTCGTTTAACTACCCTCGCCAGGAATCAGATCTGACTTTTTATTCATCGGGTGAAATTCAAGATCTTCTGCAAAAACACAAGCTAAATTACAGCTTATTCGATATTGAAACTATAGATATGAGAAGCTTGATTGAGGAGCAAAAAAACGGAAACACCTACTGGAAATTATTTCTTCTTCTGTCTTTCTTGTTTCTGATAATTGAGGTCTTAATTCAAAAAATCAAATTCTTTTAAACCGACTGTCTTTAATTTTCAAAAAAAGTATAGAGCACTAAAAAGGGGAAAAGTTCATATCAGACTTCTCCCCTTTTCTGCTCTTTACTCCAAACCTAGTGCTGGCAAACGTGATCTGAATCACCATGTCCGGCACAAGTCGTTCCCGAGTCCACAACATTCTCTTGCAAGTAGGCCTCGGCCAACTCACGCACATCACCCGAACAGCCACGGTAAACCTGAATACCAGCCTGAGAAATTTTGTTAACAGCTCCCTGTCCCATATTCCCGGCAAGCATCACCTTTACGCCCATTTCGGCAAGCTGATTCGCTACATTTGATTTACAACCACACCCCTGTGGAGACTCCATTAATTCGATGCTACCAATCTTATTATCGGCAGTCAATTCAACAATCGAAAAATACTCGCAATGTCCAAAATGCGAATCAACCTGATTGTCTTTAGTTGGAATAGCTATTTTCATCTCTTTGTTATTTTTAGTTTTCATTTACTGAATACCCCTTATTCTTATATTTATTCGATACCCATCAATTTCAGAATATCCCCTAGTGTCTTGTTATTTTCATTCAGAATAATGAATTGCAAGCCCTTTGTTTTTGCTAACTGCTGCAATTTCAATCCTAACTCAAAAGCAATGAATGTGTCAACACCATTGTCCTGACAGAGTAAAGTCAGAATTTTAGGACCAACACCTTTCTCATCGTTTGCAAATGGATTTTCAACAAAGCGATAAGTCTTATTGGATTTATCAACCAAGACAAAATAGGGGCTTCTTGCAAATTTCGAGGACAATTGAGCCTCATTTATATTACTCATTACGGGAATTGCTGCTACCATTATGCTTCCTCCACTTTTAAAATATCAGAACTTGAACACAATGAACATCTTTTAAGCTCATCATCACCTGGCTTATTAAAATGCGACCGACAAGTCAAGCACTCATACCAGGTTTCATCATAAACAATCTTTCCACCTTCGATACGAATAGGGCTTGCCTCAATCAATGCCTTAGCAATTTTCTTGCGAGCTCTATCGTATATACGCGTCAGACTGGGACGTGATATTTCCATAATTTTCGACGCCTCAAGCTGAGATAAATTCTCATAATCGAGTAAACGAATCACCTCAAACTCTTCAATATTTAAATTAACTTCGTTTGAAGGATTGGCATAATACCCCTGGGGATTAAAACCTTTTACCCGCGGTGGAATTTGAATTTTAGAATTATTTCTAGGACGTGCCATATTCTTAAATTGATATTACGGCACAAATATAATGAACATATGTTCTAAACTGACTTTTTTCATAAAAAAAACGACCTCATTTTTTTGAGATCGTTCTAATTCGCTTTAAAAAGCAAGATTCCGTTTTGATTCCTTCATTGAATCAAGATTTTTAAAAGTTGGCAAACCTATAAGCCGGGTCCTGTTTTCCCCGAAAGGAACTTCTATCATTTATCTAGAACATAGGTCACCCTATGTCTCGAGCAATCTACCCCCCGACATCGACCGAGTAAAGTCTACAGCTGTCGGTATACTTGATCTTGCAAGCCATGAGGCACACAGCTGCCTATGTCACCACAAGCACTGGTGAGCTCTTACCTCACCTTTTCACCCTTACCCTATTTCCGAAAAAATAAGGCGGTTATTTTCTGTTCCACTACTATAAGCTTTCGCCTATCTTCCCGTTAAGAAGCATGGTACTCTGCCTTGCCCGGACTTTCCTCTCTTTCTTGCGAAACAGCGATAGAACGGTTTGCCGCTGCAAAGGTAATCTATTTTATGAGTTTATAATATCAGGCAATCGCCTTTCTCATTAAAAAAGTCAGTGTTTACTAACAACACAAGAAACAAGTCTCACTTTAAACTTCTTATTTTCCATCGACATAGAACCATTGTCCTTGTTCAAATCGGAAATACGAATCTTCAAGCATTTCGTGAATCTTACCTGCTTCGCTATAAAGGGCTTTAAATTTGACACGTCCTTCCTTATCTCCAGGTTTCCCTTTTTGAGTTGAGATCACTTGCAAACCAAGCCACATAACTGAAGCCGCCCACCGTTTAATTTCTGCTCGCTCACTATTGGGACGCGTTTCAGGAGCATAAGTTCTCATTATATAGTCGACATCAGCGACAGCAAAGGCTGAATACCGACTTCGCATCAACTCTTCAGCTGATTGTGCACTTCTTTTTCCGGAATGCAATGCCCCACAACAATTTTCATAACTTAAAGCTCTTCCGCAAAAACACTTCTTCATATTAATAATAAGCTTAAGGTTGAAAAATCGATAGCTCTATTTAAAATCTTTAAAGAAAACATCCAACTTATCGAAGTCCTGTTCTCCAATAAGTGACAAAAATCTCGCAAAGCCTGGTGCAACAGTTTTAAGTCCTTCCTTAATTTTAAACATAGCATTAAACTCTGTGATAAACTCAGCACGCATATCAAAAGTACTCACTAAAGTTTCATAGAACAATTTGAACAGATTCTTCTCGTTCTGCAACAAAGCATCGTCCAATGAGATGACCTTAAGTAAACTATTTAGTAACTCAGCATCTTTGTATTCAATCGCTACTGCTAACCCCTTTGTATAATGTGCAAATAACAACTGCAAGGACTCCTTGTCGTTGTAGGCAGGAATTGGTACGGGTGTAAACAAACAATCCTTATAGGTCTCAAGTGCCTTATCCTTTTCACCAAGACTCATCAACACAAATGCTTTCACATTGCAAAGAGCAAGCTGATAGAATTCTCTATACTGATCAAACACCAAATCCTTTTCTGATTGTTCCAATACGGGTAGTGCCTGTGAAAGCGATTCATTCAATTTAGCCTTCCCCCTGTTAATTGAAAACTCAGCCATATATTGCAAAGCCCAATTCAAGCCATAAACCCATTTTCCTGAAGTTGAACACGAAGAATACCCCTTAGCATATTCCTGCCCCGCTTCAGTCAATTCACCAAATAAAGCAAAAGCTGCTGCACGATGTTGAAGAATATCCAAAAAGAATCTGGGCTCCTCCTTTAATGCCATGTGAGTATTGTCATTCAAAAACTCTCTAATGATTTTTGGATCTTTCTCAGTAATTCCCTTGTTGTATAATTCAACCAGGCTTTTGTAGATATTTTCTGAAGTCATATAATAATAGTTCTATTAGAAACTTAATTTTCTATTTTAATTTTTTGAACAAACACAAGTGACACAACACATAGTATTGCTCCTGCAATAAAAGGAATTTGCCAATGCCACATCCACAATAAACCACCACAAACCGGTATCACAACAGCCGATATATGATTTATGGTAAAGCCAACTGCCATCGAAGGCGCAATATCTTTCTTATCTCCTGTTTTATGAAAATAGGTATTGATACCCATAGAAAAACCAAAGAAGATATGGTCGATGATATAAAGAATTGCAACCACCAATCCATTCTCAATAAAGGCATACCCCAAGAACACAAAAATCAGACTAATGTATTCCAAACTGAGCATTTTACGCTCACCGAATCGATTAATTCCCTTGGCGATATAAGGCGATATAAAATAAGTGATGATGTTATTAATGATGAAAAGCAAAGCAATATTTTGCACACTAAACTGATATTTCTGAACCAGCATAAACACGGCAAAAACAACAAAAATCTGTCGACGTGCTCCACTTAAAAAATTCAAAACATAGAACAGCCAATAGCGCTTTCGAAGCACCATCCCTTTATTCTGCGCTGGAATATCCTTATTTTCCGGTTTCCAGAAAAAAGCCCAAAAGGCTAACAGTACGATTATGACACCCGCAACAATAAAATTCATTTGCAGTGATAAGTGCCCAGCCAACAACCAAATAAACGCTCCCATCGCAACATTGGCAACTGCAGCCCAACTCTTCTGTTTTGCAAACACAAGAGGAGCCTGTTCGTAATTAAAATACTGAAGCGTTAAAGATTTATTCGTCGTTTCAAAATAATGAAAGCCAATCGACATGATTAGGGTAGTAAAAATCAGTCCATAAAACGAAGGGAAAAAACCTGTCATGGCCACACCTATACCAACCAACAATACTGAGATAGCTGACAAGCGATGTTCGCGTACAAAAAACAGAACGTAAATCACCAGAAGGGCTAAAAAACCTGGAATCTCTCGAACAGATTGAATCACCCCCAACTGAAAGCCATTAATTCCAACTTCGTCAACGGCCAAATTATTAAAGAGTGTACGCCAAGCCTGATGTCCTGCAGTTGCTGCAACCACCAACAGCATCAAATAGGCATACATTTTATTTTGTTTGAGTTCCTTCAGCATAGTACATGTATAAATTAGGCCTGCAAAGTTATAAATAGAAACTTTAATGGACCTGAAAAATTCGTATTTTTACAAAGAATTAAAAAGACAACTATGAGCTTAATCGATATTATCAAAAACCGTTACTCGGTTCGTGCCTACTTAGATAAAGAGGTCGAAGAAGAAAAATTACTTCAGATACTTGAAGCGGGACAATATGCCCCCTCTGCTGTCAACTTTCAGCCCTGGCATTTTATTGTGATTCGCGAAAAAGAAAATCACGCTAAGTTTTCTGAAATTTATCATCGCGATTGGTTTAACGAAGCACCTGTTTACATTGTAATTTGTTCCGACCACAGTAAATCGTGGAAACGCGCTGAAGATGAAAAAGACCATGCCGATATCGATGCAGCAATCACAACCGATCACATGACTCTGCAAGCAACAGAACTCGGTCTTGGCACCTGCTGGATCTGCAACTTTCATGTTCAAAAATGCCGTGATTTCTTTAATCTTCCGGATCATATTGAACCTGTTGCCATCCTGTCTCTAGGTTACCCTGATACAGAGAAACAACCCGTGAAAAAGAGAAAAAGCCTAGAGGAAATTGTGCACTGGGAAAAATTTTAATTGTTGATCTTTAATTGAAGACTTACAATTCACCATTTCACTATTAACAAGACGATTTAGCAACATATATGAGTAAGATACCCGTAACAGTTATTACTGGTTTTTTAGGAGCTGGAAAAACCAGTCTCCTAAATCAACTAATTAAAAATCATTCAGAAAAAAAATTCGTTGTTATCGAAAATGAATTTGGCGAAGAAAATATCGATTCTGAACTTGTCACAAACATTAACGATCAAAACTTATTTGAACTAAGCAACGGGTGTATTTGCTGCAACCTATACACCGAACTCTTTCTGGTACTCGAAAACCTGATCAAAACCAATCACAATTTCAATCATCTCTTAATTGAAACAACCGGGATTGCTGATCCAGGCAATATTTTAGCTTCATTTATATCTGATCCGGGTATTAAAGCAAAATTCGAACTCGACTCTGTCATTTGTTTGGTTGATGCGGCTAATGCAACTCAGGATTTGAAAAATGAAGAAGTTCTCAACAAACAAATTGCCATTGCAGACACACTTATAATCAACAAAATTGATTTGGCCACAAATGAGACTGTAAACAAACTCAGTTCAAAACTTAAAGAGATAAACCCGACTGCAAGCCTTCACAAAACAAGTCAGTCCGATATAAAAGACAAGCAATTACTGGATGTATATGCCTATAATCCACAGAACATCTATCAATTTTTGTTCTCAGTAGAAGGACAAACAAATTCGAAACACGAACACAGTATTGAAAATTTTTGTTTTAAAAGCGATCGCCCATTCAATCAAATGAAATTGGCTGCCTGGCTGGATGCCTTTTTACAATTCAATTCGGATACCATCTATCGTGTAAAAGGGATTCTGAATATCTCAGGAGTCGATAATCGCATTCTGTTACAATCCGTCCATACACAAATTCAGGCGACTGTAGGTCGCCCATGGACTAATGATAATAAAGAAAGTAAGATTGTGTTTATCGGAAAAACACTGAATCGGGAAGTGCTGGAAAAAAATCTACTGGAACTCTGTGACTAAATAAAAGCCACAACGATAGATAAACATCGTTGTGGCTTCACAAACCAACCTATGAAAAATATCTAATTAACTTCGCAAAACACATTCGGATTTATCAGTAATGCCGGGTCATAATCTACGTAAGGAAGTGTGAAATAAAAACAAGACCCCACGTTCTCAACAGATTCTACCCAAACTTTTCCTCCCATCGATTTCACAAAAGCACGTGTTATGGATAAACCCAGTCCCAATCCGCCATATTCTCGTATATCAGATTCCTGAACCTGTCTGAAATTTTCAAAAATAGTTTTAAACAGATCTTCTGAAATTCCTATTCCGGTATCTTTGACATAAAACTCAATCAAATCGCCCTTCTTATCATAGCCGATTTCAACACAACCATCGTCAGTAAATTTGATCGCATTATCGATAAGATTTCTGAATATTTTTTGAAGATATAATCGATCAGCACACACCTTTTTCACACTGATATTCTTAATCAATCTGATTTCCAAATTTTTCTGATCTGCTATTTTTTTATATTCCCTCTCCATATCTGATAACAATCCATCAATATCAATCAGCTCCATTTTAATATCTGAATGCCCCGATTGCACCTTGGCAATATCGACTATCTCATTCACAACATTCAACAACTGATTCGAGTTTTCAGAAATGATATCCAAATAACTAACTCGATCTTCCATACTAACATCGGGGGAGGCTAAAAATTCTGCAAAGCCAAGTATCCCATTCATGGGGGTGCGGATCTCGTGTGAGATATTATTCAAAAATGCATTTTTAAGTTCATCAACCTTACTGGCATCCAATTGTGCCTGAATCAATTCATTTTTAAGCAGATTCTCTCTTTTTGCGTAGTATATGAAAAAAAACAACAGTCCAAAAACCAACAAACCAACCGATAAAATCAGATAGGCATACTTCCGACTCATTTGAATAAAAGAGCTGGGTTTATTAATGACAATCCAGTCAGATGGAAAGGTTGAGGGAACAAGTTTTGCCTTCTTCAATTCCTTATAATCCAGATAACATTGGTTTGGACTTTCCTCTAAAACCGGAATCTCTTCAATGGCTTTTCCTTTCAAAATTTGATCTGCAATCTTCAACGCTTCCTGAGTCTGTCTGTAATGATGAATTAAAAAACCACCTACAATACCCTCATTCAGACCATGTTTCCATAAATGATAAATTGGCAAATCACTATTTTTCTTTAAAAAATCCAATCCTTCGTAAAAAGGCTTGTATTTAAAATCCTTATCCCTGTAAAGCGACAACAACAAAAGAGCCTTCTCCCCTTTTAGCTTTTTCAAATTCGTTTCAAACTCCGAAAAACTAAGTTCAGCCAAATTAAGCTCATGAACATTAATTGCTGTATTGTAACCTTTTAGATTCAGAACCCTATTCAAATCGGTTTTCCCTGATTCACTATTGTCACTAATCACATACATTTCCTCGAGCTTGGGGTTTAACGTCTTTGCGAGATTTATCGTTTCCTTTATTGATATATCTTCAACCACCCCGGTACAATGGGCATTTGCATTTTGTTTCCTGGCCAAGTCGATATTATTTATTCCCCAAAAAACAATGGGTTTGCCCTTAAACAGATCCTGCTCATATTTCAAAACATACTCCAAAGCATAATCATCTGCAACCAGAAATAAGTCATAGGGCTTCCTTTTGGACAATTTATAAGACAGAAAATCATGAAAATGCTGAACATATACATCGTCAACAAATTCTTTGCTATTCATGAACTCCACATCAATATGATAATGGGTTGTATCTATAAATTCCTGAATTGCTTTCGCAGAATGAATATAAGTTGGAAAATTGCTATTGTAAGAGTCAATTAGGCAAATTCTTTGTCGTTTTGTTTCTCTTACTTTTTGTGAAAACAGATTAAAAGGTAAAAATAAAACGACAATCAGCAGACAATAGTGCAAAGAACAGGCTCTATTCTTCACTCTCATAATTAAGGCATTATCTAATAGCATTCGGGTATATTTTGATCATAGATTAGTTGTAATGAATGCCCAATTTACTAATAAAGATAGGGACTTCCAAATTTTGACAAAAATACAAATAACATACACTAACATTTTAATTTAACCCATCAAACACTCTTTTCATATAGATTAATAGATACTTAAAGCTTAACATATCAATACAGTAATAATTAATCTTATATCGAATTTATTTATTAAATAATTCATCCTGTTAATGATCCAATCTTAATTAAATAATCCCAAAATAGAATCGGACATTTTTTTAAAACAAATGACAGAAAAACGAACAAGATGAATATCAGCTTAATAAGTAAGAAAAAAACTTATCTTTGTCGATGTTATTTTAAAAGATAAGAATCGAATATGAAAGCCAGCGCCTTTTTGATCATTCCACTTTTAATCTTCATGCTCATTGTGGATTTATATACCTACCGAGGTTTAAAACCGCTTATAAATAAAATCCCCAATGCCTTTGTCAGGAAGATATTTAAACAACTTTACTGGTTGATTTCAATAGGTATGTTTGCTGCTTTCGTTCTGTTCTTCTTACGAATAAAGTATGTCCAGAGAGCAGAAGCCTATGTCTATTTCAGCTACTTAATAGGTGCTTTTGCCCTATTTTATATACCCAAATTTGTTCTGATTCTTTTCGTATTACTTAAAGATGTGCAGAAGGCTGTGAGTTGGCTCATTAGAGCGCTTACAAATGTGAAGAAAGAAAATAAGTTTGAATCAAAATCGAAAAGAAAAATGGAACGATCCGAATTCCTGTATCAAATGGGCTTAGTGCTTGCCGCAATCCCCTTTGCCTCTATCCTGTATGGGGTCACCAAAGGGAAATTCAAATTTCGAATCATGCATGAAAGTTTGAACTTCCCTAACCTACCCAAGGCATTTCAGGGTCTGAGAATTGTACAAATTTCAGATATACATCTGGGGAGTTTTAATAAAAATTTCGAAAAAATTGAAAAAGCCGTTGAACTTATCAACGAACAAAAGCCTGATATCATTCTCTTCACAGGCGATTTGGTGAACAACTTTGCCGAAGAAACCGAAGGCTGGGCGCCAATATTGGACAAAATGGAAGCCCCAATGGGTAAATATTCAATTTTGGGCAACCACGATTACGGGGATTATTCCCACTGGCCATCACCTGAAGACAAAGCCGATAATCTTAAACGAATCAAAGACTTCCACAAAAAAATTGGTTTTAAGTTACTCTTAAATGAAACCGAAAGACTGAAGATTAATGATGATGAAATTGCACTGATTGGTGTTGAGAACTGGGGTAAACCACCTTTCCCTCAGCATGGAGATCTGGATCTTGCTATGAAAAACACGGACGATTTATCATTCAAACTCCTCATGAGCCACGATCCGTCACACTGGGAACAAAAAGTATTGGATACGGATATTGACCTCACCTTCGCAGGCCATACACATGGTATGCAATTTGGTATTGAAAGAGCTGGAATAAAGTGGAGTCCTGTACAATACAAATACCCACGCTGGGGCGGCTTATACAACGAAGGCAAGCAATTTATATATGTCAACCGTGGCTTTGGCTATATCGGCTTTCCCGGACGAATCGGGATGCCACCTGAGATCACTTTAATTGAACTCAACTAAGAGAATAAGCGTAAAAGTTATAAGGACAGGGCTTAAAAGGAACACGTTTACAAGGGTAAAAAGTGCACTTTGCTCTTTCTGATTTTCAGCCTTGAAAAAGTTTAAATAAAATTCAAATTCACATCCTTCAGGAACTTCTCCTCGAGCAAACGTACCACACGTTTGACTACAGTGCGGCGAATTTCCAACTCAACCGGCAGATTGGGATCCTGATGAGCCAGATTAATACGTGTTCCGTTGATGATAGAGATCTGATCACTTTGAAGCAGATAGTGTACAATCTGATCAGCGGGCCCTTCTCCCAATTGATAATTGGAATCATAATCCTCTAATATTCGAGCCACCTTACCAATGGTTAGAATCCCTTCAGTCACCAGATTAATGCCCTCCATATAAGCAATTGGAGGCAGTTCCGGATCGCTGATCGTCATACCCGGTGCAAATTTCAAGCCCAATTCTCTGGCAATAATTTCAGCTGTAGAACCACCACAAATGATTTTCTTTCCTTTAAAATGATAGACTCTCATAGCCAATTCCGAATCCTTTTCCATCTCGAATGGAGGTCCTGTACACAATAACAATTTGCGAGGCTCTCTAAAATAGATCACGCCTGCACTGGTGTCGTCCTTGGGTTCATCCTGATCGTTGCGCGAGGCACGTTTCACAATCCTCTTCCCAAGTGCATTGGACGAAATATAGGGTGAGGTTTTTATAACCTGTGTCACAAAATCAACAACATTATCGAGTCCCCAACCAAAAGGATAAGCCTGACTTCCCATACCCGACTGCATAATACCGTCAGACCAAAAAAGAATTCGATCCTCTTTTTTTGCATTAAACTGACAGGCTCTTAATACTTTTCCTTTGTTCTCTTCACTTTCAAGTTCAATATTCTCCCAGCCCGGATCGAAAAATTTGTCCCCCCGCATGATCACGCAATCGGGATTATCGAACTCCATAATTCGAGTCGTTCCATCGTATTCAATATCGACAATGGTAAACGTAGAATAGCTCACCTTTCTCACACTACACACAGGCAGCGTGTTCATAATAATCTCAGCAATGGTTTTAAAATCCTTATGCTCAATGGTAAAATTCATTGCCATAGATGCTGTCAGTGTAGCCAAAACATTGGCTTTCACACCGCTCCCCATGCCATCGCTAAGAATAACGATTGTGCGGTTTTCTTCCTTAATTCGTCGCGACAGAAAGACATCTCCACAAATCATGTCGCCATGATGAAACAATTGTGGGCAATCTATATCCAGGTGAAACTTCTCCTCCATAGGGATTTATAGTGTTAGTTTGGGCATTACCTCATTTATCCATCACATCTACTTATCGGTCGTGTGAGATTTGATGATAGAATTCAAAATTTTCTCTGTTTTAGATGCTGATTCGCCCAACAAAAAGGCAATTTGCTGAACCGTTTGCAGGTTCTCCTTTATCACATCTTTAGCACGGCCAATCACTTCCTCTTTGCGAACTTCCGGAGCATACAAATCGCGGACAATACCACCAACGACTTTATTCTTCTTAATGGTAAATACAGAGACATTAAATAAGCGACTACCAAAATGCACATCCTTTTTCAGAATATCTTCACCATTCATTAGTACGGTTGAAAACAGGCGATGAAAAGGAATAACTTTGGATAAGTCAGCATCAACCAAACCCGGGATAATTTCGTTTAACAGCTTGGTTTCTTCTCCCAGGAGATTAACAAAACTGTTATTCGACTCAATAATTTTAAGATTCTCATCAACAATGACAACACCTGTGGGAAGCTTCTGAAGCATAGCAGAAACCGTTTCGCTGGCTTCCATAGCTAATCGGTGTTCCTCTTTAGCTTTACTTTCCGATTCTTTAAGCGCAATCTTCGTTTGAGTCAGTTTTTCATTGGTTTCGCCTAATTTCTTGATATAGGCATTCATATTTTTAATGGTAACCGAAGAGCATTGCTCAAACTTGGCAAGCCCCTGAACCTTGGCTTCTGCAAATTTCCTGCAGGTTTCGTAACCACATGACCCACAGCCCAGCTGATCTTCAATTTTACTTTTCCCCATTTTATCGAGAACAGCCTGTACCTCTTCCTCTGTAGGAATAGGAAGTCTCATATCCTTCACCTTAAAATTTCGTGATAAATCGATATGCCTATAGGTATCTATTTCTTTTTGCCATTGCTTTTCATCAAAGGTGTTCAAGCGCTTACGCACATATTGAACAACCTGTGAGCGACGAGAAAATTTACGCCCCCCTTTTGATGTTCCAGGTCCCATAATACAACCATCACAATAAAAAAGATCGAGATGTTGATTCAGATTGCTACTGCTGTGAAATTCTTCCAGTGAGCGAAGAAAATTATTACGTCCCTCTGTGCTGATGATATTTCCCCGAAGCATGCTGTTATCAATTTCAGCAGCCTGAAACAAACCGTGGCTCACCGGGAAAAGCCCTCCAATACGAGCGAATGGTGGATCAAATTCTGAAAATTCAACCTTCTTCTCCGTAATGCCACTTTCCTTAAAAAGTTTTCTTAATTCAATAAAACTGAGAACAGCTTGAATCTCCCCATCGCTTTTATTAAAATATTTCACATCATCCTTACTCGCGACACAAGGAGAAAGCGAGACAATTTTAACATCCTGTCCGTATTTCTCACGAACCACCTTAGCCATTGCAATTATTGGATTGACTATAGGCGCCAAATTCTCAACCAAATCAGGGTAATAACGCTCCACATGATTCACTAAAACCGGACACTTGGTTGACAGGTAATACTTCCCGTGAAAATTATTGAATAACTCTTTGTACTTAAAGGCAACCAAATCTGCCCCGAAAGCTGCTTCAACCACGTAATTAAAACCCAACTCCCTAATCATCCCCACAAAGTGACGGTAATCGCTTATATCATCGAACTCACCGGAAATGCTTGGATCACAAATAGCAACAACCTTCTCATCACGTTTGAGAAGATCCTTCACGTAATCTTCCTCATTGCGATACACAATAGCCTCCTGAGCACAAATACTAACACAATTACCACAACCAATACAACGATTTGCAATAATATGGGCGTGATTATCTTCAATTTTAATAGCCTTAGCAGGACAAACCCGAATACAGGTATAACTCAGGTTACATTTATCCTTATTTGTGGTAATCAGTTGCATGGGACAGCGAATTTAGGGTGTAAAAATACGGGGATCAAAAGTCAGAACTTAGACTTCTTCAAACACCTTTTTCAGGATATCAATGGCTCCTTCGGCATCAACTTCCTTATAAACTTCGTCTTCGATCTTTAAAATTGGACCAACAGAACAGTTTCCTGTACAAAGTTCTCCATGAAAAAAGACCAGATCGTTCAAATTATTCTTGTCGAAAAATTCTTTTACAGACTGTAATGTCTTGCCATTACCTCTTGAGAAACAGGAACTCCCCAAACAAATGGTAACATCCTTTTTATCACTCATGGTATTATTTGATTATGTTTTGTTTTTAATTTTGATTATCGAAAATTTAACGGATTTCATCGCCGCAAGCTTCCAACCATTTAAATATAGCTAAGATCTACATCTTTCAAAAACTTTTCCTCCAAAAGCATCGCAATGTTTTTCACTACGGTTCGGCGAATTTCCAACTCGACAGGCAAATTGGGATCCTGATGAGCCACATTAATTTTTGTCCCGATAATGATCTCGATTCGATCACTCTCAAGCAATAATTTCACAATCTGATCGGCTGGTCCCTGATGAAGAACCGTGTTCTGATTGTAAGCTTTTAATAATCGCTGAACTTTTCCCAAAGTCAGAATGCCTTCGGTTAGGAAATCCAAGCCTTTTAAATAGGAAACCGGAGGCAGCTCAGAGTCTGTTATATTTAAATCGATTTTCAACTCTTCACCAAACTCTCTGGACAAAATACTGGCCGTTGTCCCGCCACAAGCAATCTTCTTCCCTTTAAATTCACTCACCTGTTTGGCCAGTTGTGTATCTTTCGATTTGCTGTAAGGAGGTCCTGTGCAAAGCAACAAATCACGGGGTTCACGCAAATACACTACCGCACATGAGGTATCATCCTTTGGTACGGCACCATAATTAGCCACAGCTCTGTCAACCACAGCACGTCCCAATTGCTTAGCTGACAAAAAGGGCTGACGCCTGATCATTCCCCTTACAAATTCATTTAAATTCTCCTGGCCCCATCCGAAAGGGAAACGCCTGCTCCCCATACCCGAATTGGTCACCCCATCCGAACAAAAAACAATCCGATCTTCTTTCTCTGCTTTGAAACGATAGGAAAACAAACTTTTACCGGAGTTGTTAGCCCCCTCTATACTCAATTCTTCACACTGAGGTTGAAAAACGTCCAGTCCTCTTAGAACCAGACATTCAGGACTATCGTAGCGTATAATACGTGTTTCACCATCGCATTCAATATCAACAATGGTGAAGGTCGAATAGCTGGCTTTGCGTTTACTGCAGATAGGCAGGGTTTTCATGATCACCTCGGCTGCCTTTCGGATATCCTTATTCACCCGCATGTAATTCAAAACCATCGAAGCCGTCAAGGTCCCCAAAACATTGGCTTTAACACCACTGCCCAAGCCATCGGAAAGAACCAGCAGGGTACGTCCCTCCTCTTTAATTTTCTCCGACATAAACACATCGCCGCAAATCACCTGTTTACCAGGATTCGTTTGCAAACACTCAACTTCTATATAATAATCAGAATGCATATCTGTTTCGGGTTCTTAATTTTAATATTTCTGATCAATTCTTATCTTCTGAAAGCGTATAAAACTCCACAATAGAGTTAAGCATATCCTCTGTTTCGGATGCATTCTCACCCAACAGATAAGCAATTTTCTGAACCGTTTCCAGATTCTTTTGGTTGACAGCCTTGGCCCGATTAATCACCTCCTCCTGTTGAATAAAAGGCTGAGACATATCACGAAGAATCGCCCCAACAATCTTATTTCGTTGAATGGTAAACAAACTCAAATGCAACATTTTATTCCCCAATCGAAAATCCCTTTCTAAATTATCTTCCCCTGTGGCCAGAACCGATGAAAAGAGTTTGTAAAATGGTGCGATCTTCTTCAAATCAGCATCTTTCAAACCCGGAATTGTTTCAAACAATTGCTCCATCTCCTCGCCCATTATACGGGCAAAACTCTGATTAGCCTCAACCACCTTCAGATCCTCGTTTACAATTAAAACTCCGGAAGGTATTTTGCCCAAAAGTGCTGTTGATTTATCGTGAGCAATTTTGCGCATATAGGAAGCGCACATATTGGGTTCGGACTTATCTTCGAGGTAAGCCTTGGCAAATTCCCGACAGGAATTGTATCCACAACCACCACAATTAATCTCATCCTTATCGGAGTATTTACCAATCATGTTCAGAGCCTCCTTGATCTTATTTTCAGGATGTTCTGGTTTCATAGCAACATCAATATTATCAAAATCTCTATCAATCGAAAAATTGACAACTTGTTCTTTAACTTCCGGTTCGGTCCGATTGATAATCTCCAATCGCTTTAATGCCCGGGAATATGATTTTCGGGTTCCCGGCCCATTGATACAGCCCCCTTCACAAGCCAAAAGTTCCAGAAACAACAAGCCCGATTTGCGATAATAATTCAAATCCTTAAGCACATCGTAAATGCTGCTAATGCCCGAGAAAGTCATAAAAACCGCATCGGTTGTCGAAGCATTATCCTTAATCCCGGCAATCATCCCCCCATCGATGGGATACAAAGCACCTCTTCCTGCCCGTCGGGGAACAAATTTCGACTCTGCATCCGACTCGTGAAACAATTCAGGCTCGAGCCCCTCTTCATCAAGCCATTCAGCCAAATCTTTAAACGATAGGGAAGCTTCGAGCAAATCTCCAAAAGCATCGCTTTCTGATTTTTTGGCAATGCAAGGACCAATAAAAACAATTTTACAGTCCTCGCCATATTCTTGCTTTAACAGCTTGCAATGCGCTAACAAGGGTGATAAAAAAGGCGTGATATAATTCTTATACTGAGGAAAGTGTTTACAAATCATCTCAACCACCGAAGGACAAGCTGAGGAAATATAAATACCGGATTGTTTTTCTTCTAAAAACGCGTTCACTTTTTGCGAAACCATCTCAGCACCCAATGCTGTTTCTGAAACATGAGCGAAGCCTAATTCCTTAAGGGCAGCAAGCAATTGCTCATCCTTTAGATTAGGGAATTCTGACATATACGAAGGGGCTAAAGACACCACCACCTTATCATGACGCTTCAATAAGGATTTCACTCGTGTTAAATCGTTGCGAACTTTTTTCGCATTCACAGGACAAACCAGCGTACAACTGCCACAGTAAATACAATCTTCATGTAAAATTTGTGCCGAATTATTAATCACTTTTATGGCTTTCAACTGGCACTCACGTATGCATTTATAACAATCCTGACAATCGTTTTGTTCGGTATAAACGGGCTTAAAAACATCCATTTTATGCAGATCTTACTTGTATTTAAATTTTAATCAAAGCTCTGAATTTATGTTTTTTATCGGAGCGATTTCAGGATATTCTAAAACACATACAAGTTATTCAGATGGGATTTAAATAAGCTTCTGCAAGTCCAAATGACCGATCCCGTCAGTCCCTAATTCGACAAGAGGAGAACAATAAAGGATAAAAACGTCTTTTTAATCAAATATCTTACATCTTTTTTGAAAAATATACTTAAATTAAGTACAGATCAAAGCTTAACATCATATCAAATATCAGAGATATAATTAAAAGCCATTGGAATGACAATCTGAAAACTATTTTAACAGCACCTGCTCTCAGGTCTGTTATAAGCTGAATACACACTAGAGAATAAACTTATCTTACAAGCTAAACATAGTTATTGATGAAAAAAATCCTCGGAATATCTGCGTTTTATCACGACTCAGCTGCTGCCATCACAATTGGGGGGCAGATTATTGCTGCCGCTCAGGAAGAACGATTTACAAGAATCAAACACACGCCCGATTTCCCAATTCATGCAATTAAATATTGCCTGGAAGAGGCCGGACTTGAAATTGATGAGCTCGATGCTGTTGTTTTTTACGATAAACCCCTGCTCAAGTTCGAAAGACTTTTACAAACCTATTATGCTTTTGCGCCCAAAGGTCTCCTGTCCTTTCTGAAGGCTATTCCTGTTTGGATCAACGAGAAAATGTTTCTTAAAAAGCAAATCTACAACGGTTTGAAAGAGATCGGCCCATACAATAAGAAGTCATTGAAACTCTTGTTCTCAGAACATCATCTGGCTCATGCTGCAAGTGCTTTTTTACCATCGGCCTATGAAAAATCGGCCATCTTAACCATTGATGGTGTAGGTGAATGGTGTACCGCTTCGATAGGAATTGGGGAAAAAGGTCAGATTAAAATATTAAAGGAAATGGAATTCCCTCACTCAGTGGGGCTACTCTATAGTGCTTTTACCTACTACATTGGGTTTACGGTGAATTCCGGAGAATACAAACTTATGGGACTGGCGCCCTATGGCGATCCCCAGGCTGATGAAACCCACGAATTTGTAAAACGGATTAAAAAGCATTTAATCGATATAAAGGAAGATGGTTCCATTTGGCTGGATCAATCCTATTTCAACTATGCCACAGGTTTACGAATGGTAAAAGAAGACAAATGGGAAAAATTGTTTGGTTTAAAACGTCGCGAACCTGAAGCAAAACTCGAACAGAAACATTGCAACCTGGCCCTTGCCATACAAATGGTAACCGAAGAGATTGTGATCAAAATGGCCAAAGAAGCGAAGCGACTAACTGAGGCTAATTTTCTCTGCATGGCGGGTGGCGTTGCGCTCAACTGTGTGGCCAATGGCAAACTGCTTCGTGAAAATGTATTTGATGACATTTACATACAACCCGCTGCGGGTGATGCCGGCGGTGCACTTGGCGCAGCCTTAGCTGTAAGCTCCATGTATTTTGGGGAAGAACGACTTTTCGATCCGAAAAAAGACCAAATGCGAGGGGCGTATTTGGGTCCTGAATTTTCTGAAAAAGAAGTGCAACTGATGAACCGAAAGGTCAAAAGTGTGCATCACTATTACGACAACTTTGCTGAACTGACGGAGTTTGCCGCTCAGCAACTCACCCAGGGCAATGTGGTAGGCTGGTATCAGGGCAAAATGGAATTTGGTCCCAGAGCGCTTGGCAACCGAAGTATTTTAGGTGATGCCCGAAACCCGGAAATGCAGAAAAAACTCAATCTTAAAATCAAATATCGCGAGGGGTTCAGACCCTTTGCCCCCTCTGTTCTGGCAGAAAAATGCAACGATTATTTTGATCTGAAAACGGGTTCTCCCTACATGCTATTGGTTGCTCCCGTTAAGGAAGAGAGACGCAAAGAATTGCCGGAGAATTATTCACAGCTTCCCCTTTGGGATAAGCTCTATTTTACACGAAGCGATATTCAATCGATCACCCATCTGGATTTCTCGGCTCGTGTGCAAACCGTACACCGGGATACCAACCCCAAATATTGGGATCTGATTACCGAATTCGAAAGACAAACCGGATATGGCCTGGTCGTTAATACCAGTTTTAATGTCAGGGGCGAACCCATTGTTTGCACCCCATACGATGCCTACCGTTGCTTTATGAGCACCGAAATGGATTATCTGGTTATCGGCAATTTTGTGTATTGTAAAACCGAACAACCCGATTGGGAAAACAAGGAAAAATGGACCGTTAAATTCAAGATGGACTAAATCAATTAAAAATTACGATAGGGTCAAAAAGGATGTTTATTAGAAAAACCTGAACAAATATCGGTATTGACCGTATGAATAAAATAGTTGCAACTAAAAAAATTGAAAGATGGATTTTTTAACTGACTTGTGGCTCTTTATGAAAGAGCGAAAAAAATTTTGGTTAGCACCCATTATCATCATCCTTTTACTGATTGGTTTATTAATTGTATTTGGGGGTAGTAGTGCCGTTGCTCCGTTTATTTACACCATATTCTAAACGCTATGAAACAATTGCAAGCAAAATCAGACCCCATAAAAACCGTTTTGGTTATTACAGTGGGAATGCTCATTGTATTTTCTATCAGCCATTGGAGATGGGCCTTTAATGCGGCAGTCATCATTGGTATATTGGGTATCGTATCCCCTTTTCTGGCGAAACAAATCGACTTTTTGTGGATGAAACTGGCTTGGGTCATGAGCCTTATCGTTCCTAATATTATCTTATCCCTTGTCTTTTATCTGTTTCTGACGCCCATTGCACTTCTGTCCAGAATTTTTGGAGAGAAGAATCAGCTCAATCTCAAAAATGCCAAACTCAGTGTCTTTAAAGTTTACAAAAAAGACTTTAATAAATCGAGTTTTGAGAAACCCTGGTAAGGCAAAAAGGTTCCCCATAAAAGGCTGCTCATTCAAAATTGGCAGCCACTTTGGCATTAGGAACAAACAGGTAATGCCTCAGAAGATAAAAATTAGGTCAAAGGCTCTATGTCATCGATAAAAAATAATTGACTCCTAACCAACAATTCACTAATTTTATGTAACACGTTACAAATCAAACTATTTTGTTGTCTCATTTAAAACATTAGCCTTATGTCAAATTCAGGAGGAGTTATTGCAGCTTTGTTAGCAGGCTGTGCAATAGGTGTGGGTTTAGGAGTTCTTTATGCGCCCGACAAAGGGGAAGTAACCCGCAAAAAGATGAAGAAAAAGGCAAAGGAAAAAGCTGAGGAATTCGAAGTTGCCTTTGACAAGAACATGGAGAAAGTCCGGTCTAAAATCGATGAGTTGATTGATGATCTGGAGAAAAAGATTGATTCTTTCAAAAGAAAAGAGAAAGAACAGGAAACCTAATCCTGATTGTCACAACAGTTCATCACAACAAGCAGAGTATTCTTAAATCAGTTCACTAAAAAACGACCGTATTGGAAAATATCCCAGAACAATTCACTCAACTGAAAGAATTACTAACTGAGTATTTCGACTCCAATCTGGAATATTACAAATTTTCCGGTTTTGAAAAACTGGTACGCCTTTCTGTGGCCCTCAGTATAACAGCCTTGTTTTTCTTGCTGACGATGTTTGCTCTGCTCTTTTTTGGTTTTGGAACAGCAGCTTGGCTGACCGATATCCTGGAGAGTGAAATATTTGGGTACGCAGGAACAGGCGCCCTGTTTCTGATATTGATCGGCCTGATTTATCTGCTTAGGAAGCCCTTGATTGAGCGCCCTTTAATCAAGCTCTTTTATAAGATACTATACAGCCAAAAGCACAAGGATTGAAACAGAATAAAAAAGATTTCGGATGAACAGATACAGATCACTTAAGGATATCGAAAAAGAGAAATATCGCCTTCACCTTGAACGGGAATTGGCCTACTACAAACTGAACTATTTTGTTCGGAATGCCAAAAACAATTGGAACCCGGAAAAACTGATTCAGAATAGCATTGGCGGTATGGTCTGCCGCTTTGTGAAAGGATTCATCCGAAACAAAAAAGAAGTCTAGAGTGCATCCATTTTATAAATCAAAGGAAGGTTAAATCCTCTTATCAATACGATAAGAGGGTTTTTCATTCCTGTGAAAACGCGGATTTATTTCTCCTCCACAGTGCTTCAAAATCATCACAGCCCTTCCCCTGTTTTTCAGTATAAATAAACATATCGAATCATCAATTCAGCCAAAATTAAGCTGATAGTTTTCGATTTTGCTTAGATTTGATTGTTGAGAAACGGACAACAAGTAAAATAACACCAACAGAAAGATGAAATAATCAATTTGATCCTGACATGCCTTCTTTACATTCAGGTGATGGCAAAATGGGATGGCAAAAGATTCAAACTCTTTAGACTGGATCATGTTGGGAAGTTTGAAATCTCGGGGGTAATTTGAATGTTAAAATTTAACTATTTGTTTAAAAATGATCGTGCCTAATCAAGACTTAAAACAACTCTTTGAGAAACTGGAACTACCGGTTGAATTTGAAAACGAGTTTAAAAACAAAGCTGAAATATTAAGCCTACAAAAAAATGATTTCTTCATAAAAGAAGGTGACGTCTGTTCATACATTGGAATCGTTAAATCGGGGAGTTTATATTCTTTTTTTGAAGATGATAATACAGACATACAGGTGAACGAATTATATCAGGCTTCATCATTTATTTCATCCTACCGAAGCTTTTTATCTCAAACACCTTCGCCAGCAAACTTCAAGGCTAATATGGATTCTGAAATATATGTGATTCCCTATGAAAAATACTTAAGCTTACAGAAGTCTATAAACTGGCTGACTTTTTTTAAAACTTTTAGTGATGCGCTTTTTGTCAGAAAATGCCTGAAAGAAACGGCTTTAATGAACTTCTCAACTAAAAAAAGATATGAGCTTTTAATTGAGCAACGTCGTTCAATTGAACAATTATTTCCCCAATACATTATAGCCTCTTATCTTAAAATGAGACCTGAAACACTATCAAGATTAAAAAGTCTTGACCTACATCAAGAGAAAGTTTAATCACCTTCGATTAGTTTTGTTTTAAAATTTAATCCGCATTTAAAATGAAAAAAACAGTCGTCATTGCATTCTTTCTAATTTCAATCTGTTCACTAAAAGCACAAGTAAAAGATATGAAAACAGCTCTCGTACTCATTGATATCCAAAACGATTATTTTAAAGACGGTAAAATGGAACTTTACAATCCGGAAAAAGCTGGAGACAATGCAAAGATTCTATTAAACGCCTTTAGAAAAAATAACATGCCCGTAATTCATATTCAACATCTATCAACACGAGCAGGATCTACTTTTTTTATCCCCAAAACATTAGGGGCAGAGATTAATGAACGGGTTAAACCCCTAAACAACGAGAAGATAATCATTAAACACTATCCCAATAGTTTCAGAGAAACTAACCTTTGGGATTATTTAAAAAGCATGGACATCGAAAAATTAGTTATTTGCGGAATGATGACTCATATGTGTGTGGATGCAACGGTCAGAGCTGCAAAAGACTATGGTTTTGAATGCCTTGTTGTTGGAGATGCTTGTGCGACTAAAAATCTTGAAATAAACCATGAAACGGTCAAAGCAAGTGACGTTCAGAAAGCCTTTTTAAGTGCTTTGAACTATTTTTATGCCTCGGTTGTAACAACTGAACAATTCTTAAAGCAATAAGAAATACAGCACACAACATTTTGTAGAAGTAATGACAAAAACAGAAAGCCTATCCCCCCAACAAGCCAGAAAACTGGTTCTGCTCTCGCAGGGATTGCCACCTGCCAGACAGACAGGATCAGCCATAGATGCAACACTCTCGGCTATCGAGCAGCTGGGGTACATTCAGATTGACACCATCTCTGTGGTTCAGCGGGCTCATCATCATACCCTGTGGAATCGAAACCCTCGTTACCAGAATGCCCATCTCGATCAGCTGATTGCCGACAAGCAGGTATTTGAATACTGGTCGCATGCGGCCGCCTACCTGCCCATGCGCGACTACCGGTACAGCCTGATTCGCAAACAGGCCATCGCCAGTGGGGAGCAAAATCATTGGTACGAACCCGATAAAAAACGGATGTCTGAGGTGCTCAAGCGAATTGAAAATGAAGGCCCCTTAATGGCCAAAGACTTTGAGCATACAGGAAAAAAAGGCGTTGACTGGATGAGCAAACCCGCCAAGCGCGCGCTGGAACACCTGTTTATGCAGGGCGACCTGATGGTGCCTTCCCGCAACAATTTCCATAAGGTGTACGACCTGACCGAACGGGTTCTGCCCAAAGAGGTGGACACCCGAATCCCCACACCTGAGGAACATGCCCGTTTTCTGATTACACGATATCTGGAAGCTAACGGACTGGGACAGGCAAGCGAAATGGGCTATTTGCTGAAAAACACAAAAAAAGAACTTGCTGCCGCTCTTAAGGACATGCTTGCCAATGACGAACTGATACAAATACAAACCGCCGGCAACAGCTATTATGCCTTGCCCCATGCCCTGGAGCTTTTGAGCAAACCGCTTTCCCGCAGCAAACTAAAGATCCTCTCCCCTTTCGATAACCTGCTTATCCAGCGAAAGCGCATGCAGGCTCTCTTCAATTTCGACTATCAAATAGAGTGTTATCTTCCCGAGGCAAAACGCCAGTATGGCTATTTCTCCTTACCCGTTTTGTGGGATGGGAAACTGGTCGCGCGAATGGACTGCAAAGCGGATAGAAAAACAGCTGTGCTGCACATCAGGCATATCGTTCTGGAAGCTAAACTTGTAAAAACCGAGGCTTTTGCTTTGGCCCTGTCAAAAGAACTGACAGCCTTTATGCTCTTTAATGCTTGTAGCTCGATACAATTGCACAAAACAACACCAACCAGCTTTAAGAATACAGTTCAAAATGCACTTAAAGGTTCATAAGCTAAATTAGCCTTTCGCTTAAGCCACTAGCCTTTTATATTTTCTTCCACTCAATCCGCCTTAGGCGGATCCTACTTTCTCCTACAGTCGAGAAAGTAGGCAAAGAGTCCGCCGACTGCAGCACTCGCTTACCCACTATCGATTCGAATCCTAAACGGCAAAAACTCCCTTCGGTCAAACAGCTTGCCGTTTTTTACGGCTTCTACATCGAGTGGGTCCCAAGCTGCGATGCTGAGGTCGGAGTCTCCTGCGTTTATTTAGCTTGTAAGATTCTATTTTTAGATTGGCCTCGGCAACGCAAGTGGGGCCCCATAGGTGAAAAAGGCGTTAAAAACAGACTGCTGTTTGAGTGAGGAACGAGCGAGTTCAGTCTGTTTAGACTTTGAACCGTTATGGGTCACTGAGTGCCGGAGCCATTGATTTTTGTTACTTTTCATCAAGGAAAAGTAAAGAAAGTAGCTTGAGCGAAAGGAAAAGCGTTCCCATTTCAGCAAGCTCAATGTCCACATTTTTGTTGCAAGTCCATTTAAATACCTAAGACCACCCCGCCGAACACGTTCGGCACCCCTCCTCTACGAGAGGGGAATTTATTCGTTTTTTTCAACTTTCGTAATTCGTAATTGAAAACTCGTCATTCTCAATTCGTAATTAAAAAGGAAAGCCCCCATCGCAATGATAAGAGGGCTAAACCTATAAAAAAAAAACGGTTGGCAAGACTAAGCCATATCCTCCTGAGTCTCTAGCTCGGTCGACTCTTCTTTAGAGCCCTTACTCGTAACCGGAAACTTAAACCATCTCAACATTTCCTGATTGTCGGCGTATATAATTTTGGCAGCTTTCATATATTTTGCCAATTTCTCGTAAATCTTATTCAAGCAAACAACACGATCATCCGTCGCCCGGCCTCTGTCAACACGACATTTGGTTTGCTGATCCATATTCATTTTTAACTTATCCTTTAGCTCAGCTATTTTTGTATACGTTTCTTCGGTCCAGGCCGATTCGGTCATGGCCTGCTTGTGAAGATTGGCAATGAGTATAAAGTCGGAATAGAACATGAACATGGCCCGACCCGATTTTCGTGCCGCTTCGTAGTCGTTAAACCCAAACTGATTCCAAATATGTTTCTTGTTGGGAAACACCGTTTCGATATCGAACTTACAGGACTGATAAAACCGGGCACATTCCTCTACACAGGTATTGATATTCTCAGTGGCCTGAGCCTGAATATCAATAAACACCTTATCCGAAGGAATCGTATTGGCCTCTGCATAAAGCACCTCTATTTCCTGTATGCGTTCAGGCGTGAAAAACACAGAAAAGTCTGTAAAACGAGACTGTTCCTCTTTAATTAAATTGACACTTTGGCTCACCCAGCTCATAAAAACTGCATCGGAGCAACTATACAATCGAGAATGGTTCATAATACAATAAATTTAAATTTTCACTTAATGTCATATGAAGCTACAAAGACTTATGATTACATCCAAGAATTTTAAATTTATTTTTATGTAATAGAAACGAAAGAACTAATGCAAAAGTCGTAGAACACCAACAAACATATAACAATCTATAAAACAAACATCAAGCAAAACAAACCCATATACAAAAAGGCATTTCTCAAAATATAAACCGATAAGCAAACCCTTTAATTATGATACACTACAGTACAACAAAGCAAATAAAGGGAAAATCGTTTAGCTGCTCCTCCTATCCCTTGCAAGGGTTCCCAAGTCGGTTGAAGTGTTCCGCCATCGCGTTGCAACACGCCGCCACTCGGTTGACATCTTCCGCCATCGCGTTGCAACATTTCGCTACTCGGTTGATGCATTCCGCCATCGCGTTATAACATTCCGCCACTCCGTTGGGACGTTCCGCCACAGCGTTGTTACTTTCCGCCACTCGGTTGATACATTCCGCCGCTCGGTTGAAGCGTTCCGCCACCGCCCAAAGACAACTCAGTGCTGCCCCTAAACAAACTGCTAACAAGAAAGAAAAAAACGACACAAAGCATTAACAGTACACTAAAACCGAAACACAAAACAAGGCCTGAATGAAACAAAGCCGTGCCGCCAGCCCACAACGCTTTCATCTAACATGACAAATGAATAAATACAAATCACAAACAAGGCAAGGCATTTATTCATAAAGAGAAAGGAAAACAAATTGGACTAAAGGCATAAAACAAAATAAGACGAAGAACGCCTTTCCCACAACACACCTACCCTAAAGTGTAGGTGTTCATAAGTTCCTAACAAAAAGAATCATAATTATTGAATAAAGCGGAATAATATCAGTGGATTATGCTTATTTTAGGTTTCGAAAAAATAAATCGGGATCTCTTTAGTCATTCGATTTATTAAAGAGCTGTTTTTATCCCTCCACTATGGCAGGATAACAACACCTTTTTTAAAAGATATATAAGAAATAACAGCCATATGGCTGTTTTAAACAAGTTGTGTGCAAGGCTAAGAAACAAACCATTATGAAAAAGAGTAAAATATTTGTTTTTAGAATTTCAAAAGGAAATGAATCAGGAAATCCGATAGGGAGATGCCCTTTAGATTATAGTAGAATTAAGAAAATTATTCGAGATTTAGACGAAGCGGAAATTTCGCCCATAGACTATGATAACAATGGGCATCTTGATTTTATTCACAATGAATTATGGAATATTAAAGTTCTAAGACAAGGTTGGGGAATTAAAAATCTAGATTTAAATCAAAAAATTCAACCTTGGATTGAAAATTATATGCTTTCAGGTAAAATTTATTGGGATACTGATATTGATTGTAACCAAGCAAAAGGAAGATGGAACATTTTAAAAAGGATTTTAGATATTAATGAAAATGACATTCTAATTATACCGAAAACATCTGAAAAGCACTTAAATGATTATAATAAGTTCACTGTCTGTCAAGCAAAAGAAACTTATTTTTTTGACTATCCTTTAGAAATACAAGATTTTGGACATTGTATCAAAATTAAAAATATAAAAGAATTTACATACGATAAAGCTACTTTAGAAAGAGGGGATTTTGGAACTCCTTATTTATGGGCTGTAACTGAAGTTAAAAATCACCATAGTAGATTCATGAAAATTAAAGATTTTATTCAAAGAGAATTTGAGGTAATAATATAAAGTCCTGCACACAACATTTTGTATAAGTAATAGCAGGAAATGTAGTGAATATCAAAGTTTGTATCCCGCTCAAACTGCGTAGTGGTTTACTTACTTCGCTTCGTTAGGCTCCCTTCGGTCGGTTGACGGAAAGTACCACGCAATCTGCCACTACTCATACAATTTGCCGTTATGCACAATTAATAAAATGACAATCTTAACACCTATTGAAAACTAAACTAGATTATGAAAATAGAATTTATAGACATTCAAAATTTTAGAAAGCTTAAGAAATCAAGAATTGATTTTTCTGAAAAAGAGACACTATTAGTCGGTGCTAACAATAGTGGTAAAACTAGTGCAATGGATGCAATGATTCTATTTTTTAAATCAAAGAATAAATTTGAAACTAGAGATTTTACTCTTTCCAATTGGAAAACAATTAATTCAATAGGTGAAAAATGGATAAACACCAAAGAAAAAGAAGACCTTGATTTAGGTATTAAACAATGGGAGAGTCTAGTCCCGACAATTGATGTTTGGCTAAATGTAAAACCAAATGAAATTCATTATGTCCACCACTTAATACCAACTTTAGATTGGAAAGGTGGATTACTTGGAGTTAGGTTAAGGTTGGAACCAAACAACTTAGAAGAACTATATACGGAATTCTCAACCAATTTTGATAATGCAAAGACAATATTACAGGCAAGTAAATCAAAGAAAACTGATTTCAAAATGTGGCCTAAGGATATGTGGGATTTCTTGGATAAGAAGATAAATAATTTATTCTCAGTCAAGTCTTATTTGCTTAACCCTGAGCTAAACAAAGAAATGCAAGAATTACCTGATACTTCCGTTGCTCTTGAAACCGACGCATTTTCAGGTTTAATAAAAGTAGATATTATTAATGCACAACGGGGATTTTCAGGGACTAATGCTGAAGAAACAGAATTATCAAATGTTAAGAATTTATCAAGTCAGTTAAGAAGTTATTATGACAAACACCTTAACCCTTTTGAGAACCCAACCCCTGACGATATTGATGCTTTAAAAGCAATACAAGAAGCAAAAGATATTTTCGATACTAATCTAAAAGAAAGCTTTAAGGATTCATTAGGAGAATTAGAACTCTTAAACTACCCAGGTTTTGGAAATCCTAAGATTACCTTATCAAGCAGATTTAATACAGTTGAAAGCTTAAATCATGATTCGTCTGTTCAGTATAGTCTAGATGATAAACAACCAGAATTAAGTTTACCTGAGAAATATAACGGATTAGGTTATCAAAATTTGATTTCAATTATTTTTAAACTAATTAGATTTCGCGATGAATGGATGCAAGTTGGTAAAACATATAAGCAAACACCAGATGCTCCTATAGATGATGATTTTGAGCCTTTGCATCTAGTTTTAATTGAAGAGCCAGAGGCTCATTTGCATGCTCAAGTTCAACAAGTGTTTATCAACCATGCCTATAAGGTTCTACGGAATAATAAAAATTTAAAAGGCAATGATAATTTCTCTACTCAGTTATTAATTAGTACTCATTCTAACCATATAGCTCACGAAGTAGATTTTGCATCATTAAGATATTTTAAGAGGTTAAAAGCGGATAATGGAGATGTTAATACATCTACAATTATCAACCTTTCAGAAACGTTTGGAACAGAAGATTCTTCAACTCGATTTGCGATAAGGTATCTTAAGACAACGCACTGTGATTTATTTTTTGCAGATGCGGTAATTATGGTTGAAGGCCCAGTAGAAAGAATGCTTGTGCCTTATTTTATTAAGAAAATGACCAATCTAAATAGTTGTTATATCTCAATACTTGAAATTGGTGGTAGTCATGCGCATAGACTTCAACCATTAGTTGAAAAACTTGGGATAATTACACTTGTGATAACTGATTTAGATTCAATAAACAAAGATGGCGTAAGTAATGGTAAAGTACAGCCAGAAAAGCTTAAAGAATATAGAACGGGTAATGACACATTAAAGAAATGGCTACCAATAGAAGAAAAATTAGATGCTATTTTAGAACTTGATGAGTCTAAAATGTCTCATGCCAAACTCCCAATTAGGGTGGCTTTTCAAAAAGGAGTTAAAGTATCAGATGGCTCAAAAGATATTGAAGTCTATCCATATACTTTTGAAGATTCTTTGGTAATGGAGAATCGGGATATTTTTAAGAAAATATCAGAGTCCTCTGGATTAATGAAAAAGATGCATTTAGCTTCTATGGAAACTGACATCAAAGAATCAGCAAAAAAAATGTATGAGGCAATAACAGCAGATGGTGCAAAAAAAGCTGAATTTGCTCTTGAATTGTTGTTTTTTGAAGAACCAAATAAATTAGAAGTTCCTAATTATATAAATAAGGGGTTGGAATGGCTTGAGAAACAATTATTAAGTATTGATAAAGGAATAACAACTAAATAAAGTCTTCAAAAATGGCTATTCAAACAATAGACAATAATATTGATAACGGTGTAGACAGTGAACTTTTTGATTGCTTAAAACTTGAATCTCCTAAGAGTTTTTTTCTGTTTGCTGGTGCAGGTTCTGGAAAAACTCGTTCGTTAGTCAATATATTAAGAGAATTTGAGCAAAAGTATGGTAAACAATTTCGTTTAGAAAGGAAAAAAGTTGCAATCATAACTTATACAAATGCAGCGGCTGATGAAATAATACATAGGTCAGAACATAGCTCGATTTTTCAAGTTAGCACTATTCACAGCTTTGCATGGGGCTTGATTAAAAACTTCACCAATGATATTAAGTCATGGATTAAAAGCAATTTAACAGATGAGATTGCAGACCTAGAAGAAAAGCAAGCAAAAAGTAAAAACTTGCAAAATAAAACTTCACTAGATAGGGCAAAGAAGATTACATCCAAAAAGAAAAGATATGCAAATCTGGATAACATCGTTAAATTCACATACAATCCTAATGGAGATAATATTACTAAGGATTCTTTAAATCATTCCGAAGTAATTAGCATTGCTGCATCTTTTATTGATAATAAAGCATTAATGCAAGATATACTCGTTTGCAAATACCCAATTGTATTAATAGATGAAAGTCAAGATACAAAGAAAGAGCTAGTAGACTCATTCTTTCAATTATATAATCGAAAAAAGGATTCTTTTTCATTGGGACTTTTTGGAGATACAATGCAAAGAATATACTCAGATGGTAAAGAGAAGCTAGGAGAAAATCTTCCTGCTGATATGCTGCAGCCAGCAAAAATAATGAATCATCGTTCTAATAAACGCATTATCAGATTAATAAACAACATTAGGAAAGATGTTGATGGACAAGAACAAAGACCAAGAACAGAAAAAGCAGAAGGTGTTGTGCATTTCTTTATCTGTAGCAGGGGGTTAGATAAAAATGAAGTAGAAAATGATATTTCTGTTCGTATGTCTAAAATCACTGAAGATTCAAAATGGGATATTGGTTCGGAAGAACACGAAGTAAAAACTCTGATTCTTGAACATCATATGGCTGCTCGCCGTATGGGGTTTATCAATTTCTTTGAACCATTATATAGAGTAAGTAAATTAAAGACAGGCCTACTCGATGGGTCATTAAGTAGTTTGAATTTTTTCACAAAGACTATTTTGCCACTTGTAAAGGCTTACGAAAGTGATGATAAATTTGAATTGGCTCGGATAGTCAAAAAGAACAGTAGGCTTTTAAAAAAGGAAACGTTAAAGAAAAGTGAAAATCAAATTGTAGATATACAAAAAACTAATGAAGCTCTCTCATCTTTATTTTCATTATTTAAAGATAGTAATGAACCGAATTTATTGGCTGTTCTTAAAAATATCCATAAGTCTCAATTGTTTCCCATTCCAGAAACCTTGTTGCCAATAGCCTTAAGAGAAGATAGAGCAGTATCAGATAGTGCAGAAGAGAATATAGATGAAATTATAAATGCTTGGGACTCTGCTTTGTTAAGCCCATTCTCTGAAATCAGAAATTATGATGTTTACTTATCAGAAGATTCAAAGTTTGGAACACACCAAGGGGTAAAAGGTCTTGAATACGATAGAGTAATGGTAATAATTGATGATGAAGAAGCAAGTGGATTCATGTTTAGTTATGACAAACTTTTTGGAGCTAAGGGACTAACAACGACTGATGAAAAGAACTTGGACGAAGGTAAGGAAACTGGTATCGACAGAACAAAACGGCTATTTTATGTTGCATGTAGTAGAGCAAAAGAGAGCTTAGCAATTGTAGCATATACTGATAATATGGAAAGTGTGAAATCTACAATAATGTCAAACAATTGGTTTGAGGAAAATGAAATAGAAATGATAAAAGAAATATAAATAAAAGCGCATACACCCCGCTAGCGCGAGTTGTAGCTCGTGCTCTGCAGAGCAGAAATGAAAAATAAAGGCTGCCTCTCTCACGATTGGCAGTCTTTTAAGGCAAAATCGTTGCTACAAATATCAAAGATTACTATGAAAAAACTACTACTATTTTTAATCATCACCTCATACCTATTACCAAACACTTTAAAAGCTCAAAATGAAGGTGAAATTGCAGTTGCTGCAGCAGGAGCACTTCTTACGATTGGTGCAGGAGTAGCTGCTGTTGAACAAATGAAAGAAAGGGCTGAGTTAACAGCAACGCAATGGATTTTAGCGAACCATCCTGAACTTACTAGTTTCTCATTAACAACATTAGATTTTGATGGAAAAAGATTAAAAGATCTATCTGCAACTTCAGTGATTTCTTTCAAAATTCAAGAATTTAAACCTACTGACAATCCTGTTCTTGATGGGAAAAGACAAATATTATTTGGTTTTACAAGCCATGGTTGGATTACACAGTATGGAATTGATTTTGACAAGGTAGATTGGTTTTTAATAGACCAATCAGAATGGATGAATATGATGACTTCATATGTAAAAGTTGCATCTACTGAAACAGATGACAATAGTATCAAAGAGAAATTAAAGAATGGTAAAGTTGTAAACAGAGGAGTGAAAATAAACAGCAAGCTAGTCATTCCTTTCTTTAAGCTATCAGGGGATATGTATGTCGTTACAGATTATTCAGACAAACTAAAATTACTTTATAATGAAAGATCTCTAGGTATATATCTTAAGGAAACAATGAGTTTGGTTCAAATTGAAAGAAAAAATATAATTGACATCCACTATTTCTTTTTAAATAAAGCCCGGGCGGCGCATAATAATTATGCCGGTTGGTAAAAGTATCCCCCGCTAGCGCGAGCTTGTAGCTCGTGCTCTGCGAATGCAGAAACAAAAAACTACTGGTAACGAAAGCTAAATTTCATGTGCGGTGATACCAATTTGAAAGCTAAGTTCAATTAACAAACACCAGCAAGCCAACTAAATGGATTTGTATAAAATTATAAATTTATGCGGTGTGCTTCTTTAGGGTGTTACTCACTGCGTTTGTGAGCTCCCGTTAATCGGTGGGCAAGAAAACTGTTTTAATCGCCCACGCAACTTAACAAGACCCTTGCTAATGCAAAGAAAGCTCAGTTCATATTTGAAAACATGAATAGATTAATAGAAAATATAAAAGCATATATCCCACTTCGTGAACATGAAATTCAGTTGCTTAAAGGCGCTGTGGATAAAAAAAATTATCAAAAGAATGAGATAATTTTCACCGAAGGAAAAATATCGGACGAAATCTATTTTGTTACAAAGGGGTGTGTCAGACTGTTTTATAATGTAGATGGTAACGATAAAACAGCCTTCTTTTATACAGAAGGACAATTTATATGTGCCGGAGAAAGCTATACGTTTAATACACCTGCAATTGAAAATTATCAAGCAATTGAACAAACCGAGATATTTGTCTTTGGAAAATCAAAAATTGAAAGCTTATTAAAAGAAGTTCCCAAATTTGAGGTGATTGCCCGAATAGCCACTGAGAATGAATTAATAACTTGCCAAAAGGTCATTGCCTCGTTTGTAACAAAATCAGCAGAAGAACGCTACATCGATTTATTAAATACAAACGGAGAATTATTCCAGCGTGCTCCACAGCAATATATTGCATCGTTTTTAGGTGTATCTCCTGAAACTTTAAGTCGAATTAAAACCCGGGTATTCAATAAAAAACGTTCTTGACGATAGTCAAGAAAATATGGATCTGGAACCTCTAACTTTGTAATAAAAAAGATGAATTCAAAGAAAGTTTTAGTGGCAGGAGCAACCGGATATTTAGGTCAGTATTTGGTAAGAGAACTCAAAAATAGAGGTTTTTGGGTGAGAGTTTTAATTAGAAAAGAAGCTCAAAAAAGTAAATTTCAAGATGTTGACGATTTCTTTATAGGTCAGATAACCGAACCAAATTCAATAAAAGGAATAACAAAAAATATTGATTGGGTTTTCTCTACCATTGGCATTACCCGACAAAAAGATGGAATGACTTATATGGATGTTGATTATCAGGGGAATTCAAATTTACTGAACGATGCTTTGAAAAATAAAGTTGAAGCATTCCAATATATTTCCGCAATTAATGGAGAAAAGCTGAGAAATCTAAAAATATTTGAAGCTAAAGAACGATTTGTGGATGAATTGAAAGATTCAGGAATCAATTACTGTGTGTTACGTCCGAACGGATTCTTCTCCGACATGAAAGATTTTCTTAATATGGCAAAAGCTGGTCGGGTTTACTTATTTGGAGATGGAAACCTGAAGCTTAATCCAATTCATGGCAAAGATTTGGCAAAGGTTTGTATTGATAAAATGATTTCGGGTATAGAGGAAGAAACAGTAGGTGGCATTGATATATTCACTCAAAATGAATTGGCTGAGCTGGCATTAAAGGCATGGCAAAAACCAGTAAAAATCAGTCATCTTCCTGATTGGACAAGACGATTTACGATTGGCTTATTAAGAACCTTCACATCTTCAAAAACTTATGGTCCAATTGAATTTTTCTTGACAGCAATGGCTTTTGATAACATTGCAAAGCAATATGGTACCAATAGACTTGAAGATTTTTTTAATTTAGAGGTGAAAAGAATGAAGGAAAAATAAGCACTAGCTACAACATTTTGTATCAGTAAGGGCAGGCAATGTGTTAAATCTTAAAGTTTAGCTTTGCTGAGCTCCCGTTGGTCGGTGGACAGGAAACTAGCGCACAATTTGCCACGACTCATACAACTTACCATTATAGCACATTAAAGGAAAACCCATCAGATGACAAATAAGACGATAGAAGAAAGATGTAGTTTTAATACTCAGCGACTAAGTGTGAGTAGCTGGACTAATCAGCTTAAAGAACCGGATTCTGAGAAAAACCTTGCAGAAAAAGTAATTGAAATATTAACTCCGAATGTTACTAAAGCGCTACCCGATGGATGGCAAAATATTTCGACAATAGTTGGTGCTCAGGAATGGATAAATGAAAGAGATGAAGAAAGCCATTTTCTAACTGTCCGACTATTAAAAACCAATGAAACAATAGGCTTTATTTTTCTCTACGAAGCTGATTCGGAACAAAAATACGATGATCTGCGTTTTGGTTATCTCTTATCAGAAAAAGTTTGGGGTAAAGGACTGGGAACAGAATTGATTGAAGGTTTAATCAATTGGTGTAAAGCTGAAGGAGATATTAAACGAATTTCAGGGGGCGTAGAGTCTGATAATATTGGGTCTATTAAAGTCTTGGAAAAGACTGGATTCATAGCTTCAACAGTAGACAATCCAACAGAAGATGTGGTTTTTTATGAATATCAATTTGATATTTAATAAACATATGATGATGTTTAAAGGAAAAGGAAAATTTATTTGGACACCCGCTAACGCAAGCTTGTAGCTCGTGCTCTGCGGAGCAGAAATGAAAAATAAAGGCTGCCTCTCTCACGATTGGCAGCCTTTTATTTTCATCTCATCGGCAAAGCAATTAACCCGTTTTAAACCAGCCCGTAATACTAAGGCGTTGCTGATTGCAGCTTAAAACTTCGTGTTCGAGATCGGTACTTTTAAAGAACACACAAGAGCCATTCTTTGGGTTGATTATTTGCTTGTGGTTTTCATGATAGATGCATAGGTTGCCTCCATCCTCTTCTTTCCAGTCCACATTTAAATACATTATCATGGTAAAGGCCCGGCTCTTATTATCCTGAAATTGATCGAGGTGCCTTTTATAGAAAGTTCCCTTTTCGTAGAGGGCGTAATGAAATTCGTAAGCTGTAATGCCCGTATAGCAGGTCCGGTTCAGATAGCTTACAAATTCATCCATTTGGTCGAGAAATTGGTTCTCAAACACATCCTTATGGCTGCGATCTAACCAAAAAATCTTATCGCCACGATTCGATAAATCGATGGTTCGTTTGGCCCTATTCCCTATACCTGCTTCTTTAAGCTGATTCCCGGAATTTAAGGCGATTAAATTAACTCTAAGTGCTGTGGCCAGGCTATCGCTTAAAAAGCGCTGACTTACACCAACCTGCTTGTCGATATAAGTGCTGACAATATCTTCATATGCTTTCTGCATCCTTGTGGAATAAAACGACACTCAGTGTGTGTATCGCTTAAACAATGTAATCTTTTTTAAGGCAGAAACAGCACAATACCGGATTTATAAATCCGGTATCTCAAAAGCAGACAAGCACCCGCTAGCGGAATAAAAAGGCTACCAATCCCCGATTGGCAGCCTTTCTTTATCTCATCAGCATCAGGTAAGGATGCAGTGCATTTTTTACAAATTCGATTCAAACACATCCGGATGCATGAAATCCTGATTGGGTAACATTCTCTTAAGCTTGCGCATTAAGTCTATCAATGACCCATTTATTGGTCACACTTTTAGGCCTGATAATTGGCTGTCCCAATCCCTGTGCAAGGATATTCTGGGCACAAAATCCCATGACTCTGGACACTCCAAACAAAACGGTATAAAAATCGAATTCATTCACCCCGTAATAATGCAGAAGTGAACCCGACATGGCATCAACATTTGGCCATGGATTTGCCACTTTACCTTCCTTATAATGCATTAAAATATCCGGAACAATTGAGAAGAGTTTCTTTGCAATCTTAAAACAAGGGCTACTCGCGCAATTGCTCTCACCAAAATTCATAAAAGCCGTAAATCGTGGGTCGGTCACACGCAATACCGCATGCCCGTAACCCGGAATCACATGACCTGAATTAAGAACGTCTAAAATATGCGTTCTCAACACATCCTCATCCGGATCGGCCCCAAGTTTTTCATGAATATTGAGAATAAATCGTAAACATTCCTGATTGGCTAATCCATGCAATGGACCGGCCAAGCCGTTGAGTCCGGCAGATACGGCATAATACAAATCCGAAAGCGCTGAATTGACCACCCTTGATGTAAATGCGCTGACATTGCCGCCTTCATGATCGCAATGCAAAACCAAATACAGACGCATTAAATCGGCAAAGCCCTCATCATCGTTCACACCCAGCATATGTGCCAAATTAGCCGACCAATTTAAACCGGAATCATGTGGAATTAATTGGCCATCGCCAAATCGTATTCGATAGATCCCGCCTGCAAGTGCGGGTAACTTTGCAAGTATATTCATGGCATCCTCCAGGGTATATTGCCAATAATCCATTTTTTTCAGACCTTTTTGATAGGCCTTCTTAAAAACAGACTCATTCTCCATGGATAAAATACCGAGGCTCAGCATGGTCATTGGATGTGTATCTTTGGGCAGACTACGCAAAACATCCCATACGTATTGAGGGACCTGGGCACGTTTATTCAACTCAGTCTGAAAATTAACCAACGATTCCTTATCCGGAAATTTCCCGGTAGACAAGAGAAAAAATATTTCCTCAGGCAACTTATCCGAAAATTCATCTGTGGTATACCCGCCAATATAAAGCCCCGAATAAGGATCAACATAGGATGTGTTACAAGCCAATGCAACCAATCCACGCATTCCACCATATATTTGCCCGACGCTAACTTCCGCAACAACAGAATCACGACCTTTGGCAAAAATTTCATCAATTTCTAACTGCAATTCAAGTAGATGATTTTGAATTCCTTTTTTTAGATCAGACATACCCATTTAATTAATACGTTTAAAAACAAATCTGCAATACAGTGTATAAAACGACACTTTATAAGAGAAGGAGGACTCTTAGTAAGTTACGAAAAAAAGGCTAATCAAGGAAGTCAACACATAGATTACGAACCGCTTAGCAAGTAATATATAGTGAGAATAAACAGTCCCTTATTTTTTGTTCCTTCCCTATACCACCCACTCTCATTTTAATCAGTTCATGAAAAATAAAACAGGGCAAATGCAGCTTGCTGTAGCGAGCTCTTCAAAAGACAAGAAAATATTTCGTATTTTTAAATCAATATTTAAATCTAAAAAGTAAAAATTATGATTTTAGGCGTTGCCGAATGGCTAAGTGGAAAATTGGGTTGGGATGTGAAACTGATCAGAATAGCTTTTGTTGTGTCTGTGCTATTTTTTGGAGCTGGTATAGGGCTGTACCTAATCTTGTGGTTGGTAAAAATGTTTTCGAAATAAGACTGTTACTTCAAAACACATCATCCTTTAAAATACATAAAAGGCTGCAAATCGTGGATTAGCAGCCTTTCATTATATCATCACGAAAGTGAAATTATTTCACAGCAATGGTTTCGATTTCAACCAAGGCACCCAAAGGCAAATCTTTAACGGCAAAAGCTGCACGAGCCGGACAATCTTCGGTGTAATACTCACCATAAACCGCATTCATTTCAGCAAAACCGGCGATATCGCTCAACAAACAAGTTGATTTTACCACATCCTTATAACTGTAACCCGCTTCTTCAAGAATGTAACCAATGTTTTTCATTACCTGCTCGGTTTGCTCTTTCACGCCACCTTCAACAAATTTTCCTGTAGCCACATCAACCGGTAGCTGACCTGAAATATATAAAGTCCCGTTAGCTTCTACGGCTTGAGAATAAGGACCAATAGCCTTAGGGGCTTTTTCTGAATTGATAAAACGTTTCATGTTTATAGTTTAAATGTTTGTTAATAGTTGAAGCCTTTCAGTAGATATCAAAAAGCAAATCTGCTTAAAGCCTGATAACTTTAAATCTTCATGAACAAAAATAAAAAAAAATGGATAAGCCCCTTTCCCGATAAACAAATTTGTGAGGATTGTTTAATATTCTTTATCTTCAGTTTGAAATCTAATACGAATTATATGAAACGGGTAACAGGAATAGGCGGCATCTTTTTCAAGTGCCAAAATCCAAAATCGATGAAAGATTGGTATACCAAACATTTGGGTTTTAATACCGATGATTATGGCACATCATTCGAATGGCGCCAGGCGGATGATGCCAATAAAAAGGGGTTTTCGGTCTGGAGTCCTTTTGATGCCAATACCAAATACTTTGAACCTTCGGATAAGGAATTCATGGTGAACTACCGGGTAGAAAACCTGGAATGGTTGCTTGAAGAACTCCAAAAAGAAGGCGTGGAAGTTTTAGACGAAATTGAGTGCCTGGAATATGGGAAGTTTGCCCACATCATCGACCCCGAAGGCAATAAAATTCAGCTTTGGGAAGCCGACGACGAGGAATACGATACTATGGCAGAAGGAAGAACCAAATAAAGGTTAAAGGAAACAAGATTAAAGTGTAAAGAAAAAAGATTAAAATATTGATTTGGGATTGATGCTTTTCCAAACAATGGAAAAACACCCCTCTCCCTGCCGGAATCTCCCCTAAAAGGGAGATTTTTTTTGTTGGAGCTTTCGGAAAAATACGGACATTGAGCAAAATTGAAATGCGAGTATTTAAATGATGGCACTAACGAATCGGGACTTCAACTACAATCAGAAGACATCAGGATATTTTCTATGACTTTGTGAGCTTTTTAGACCTTTTGACTTTTTATCCTTTATCCTTTCACCTTCAAAAGAAATCGTGCAAAGATCACCTTTCATCTAATTCTTATTTTGTTCACAACTTCTTACGGGTAAACATGCTTATCTTAGGTATGAAAACAAAACAACATTTCTAAACCCTGGAAAAACCCAAAATGAAGAAACGAACAATCTATTCATCCATGCTGGCATTTGTCTTAATGCTGCAGTCCCCCATCACTTTTGCTCAAAAAAGTGAAGACTGGACCCAATTCAGAGGACCTTCCCGTTCGGGAATCTCAACGGAAACTATAGCAGACAGCCCAATGATCAATCCTACACCAGAATTAATCTGGAAGAAAAAAATTGGTTGCGCCTTTTCAGAAATAACCATCTCAGGCGATAAACTCTATACCATGCTCAGTGAAAAAACAGACAGTCTTTCCGGCTGGGAATATATGGCAGCCTTCGATGCCCAAACAGGGAAAGAAATTTGGCGAAACAAAGTCGATTCTATCTTTATCGATAAGGATGGCTTTGGCGACGGTCCCCGATCGACCCCACTGATTGGCGAAAACACAATTTTCAGTTTTAGTAGCTACGGCAAGTTAACCGCACATGCTAAAACAGATGGCAAACAATTGTGGCAGGTCGACTTTATGAAAGAGTTTGGCAGCACACTGCCTCGTTGGGGCTTCTCCTCATCTCCTGTACTGGTTGACGACGTCCTGATTATGGAAGCGGGTGGCACCGAATCGAGAGCTTTTGTGGCCTTCGATCAGAACACAGGCAAATTACTTTGGGCTAAAGGCAAGGGAAATGCCTCCTACTGCTCTCCTCTTGTGGCTGAAATTGAGGGTCAAACACAAATCATCTTCGCCAATCAGAAAACCTTATCCTCTTACAACAGCAAGGGCGAAACCCTTTGGACTTACGCCATGAAAATGAACGCCCCTACAGCCATGCCCACATTGGTTGATGCGAATAAGATTTTTATTTCTACTGTCCGCAGCTCGGGTTTCGAAATTGTAGAAGTTAAAAACAATACGGTAAGTGAAGTCCTGCAAGCACCTACCATGAAAAACGACTACAGCTCAACCATCTATTACAAGGGTTATTTTTATGGTTTTAATGTGGCGGCCCTACAATGCATATCTGCTGAAACAGGTGAGAAAAAATGGACCAAAAGAGGTTTTGGAAAAGGGAGTCTGATTTTAGTTGGTGATAAACTTCTGGTGCTTTCAGACAAGGGGCAGTTGATTCAAATTAAAGCCGACCCAACAGCCTACAGCGAGCAAAGACGCTTTCAGGCCATTGAAGGAAAATCGTGGACAGCCCCCTCATTTGTTAAGGGTAAAATCTACGTAAGAAACCAAACTGAAATGGCTTGTTACAAATTAAATTAATTGGATTAGTGATTTATTACGATTTAAATATTCGAACAATGAACAAAAAAATATATCAACTCGTCTTAGTCTGTCTTTCGCTTTGTTTGCCAAGCCTGCTTGTAGCTGAAAATGTAGAGACCATCATCGCCAAACATATAAAGGCACACGGCGGACTCGAAAAATGGAATCAGGTTGAAACAATGAAAATATCTGGTCGGTTTACAGCCTTTAGTATCGAGAAGGAATATATGGCCTGGAAAACACGTTCGGGTCAGTATTACGCCGACTTTCAATTGGGACAACATCGGGTTATTGAGGCTTTCGATGGCAAAAATGGCTGGACGATAGATCCCTGGCAGGAAATCGCTTATGCCCGACGCATTAACTCGGGCGAAGAAAATGTTTTTGCTCAGAAAGCGGAATTCACGACCCCATTTTTCAATTACAAAGAAAAAGGGCATCAGGTGGAATTCATTGGGAAAGAAAAACTTGAAGGACTTGACGTTTTTGTTTTGAAGCTCATACGCTCAAACGGCAAGATTGAAAAATGGTATCTGGATGCCAACAGCTATCTGGAATACAAATGCGAATCCAAGTGGGTCGACTTTGCATTTGAAATGCCTTCAGAGACTTTCTTTGATGATTTTAGAACCGTTGATGGTCTCGTTATGCCCTTCTTTATTGAACGGACTTTTTGGCAACGCGACCGAGTGCTACAAATTGAAAAGGTGGAAATCAACCCGGGCTTTGATCAAAACTGGCTGATAATGCCCAAAAGAGAAGAGATAAAAAAACTGGCCTTCATGCAAGGGAAATGGAATGTGAAAATTGAGGCCTTGACACGAAGAGGAACCTGGCGCCCTATGGGGCAGACCCGTTCTGTTATTGACTTTTCAGATACAAATATCCTTCAGGAAAAGATAAAACTCGAACCCGACCTTCCCAGGAATATGACCATAAACTATACCTATAATGAAGCAAAGGGAAAATACAGGATTTCTGCCCTCGACGATTTATCCTCTACCTTTGAAGTTTTCGAGGGGGATTTCTCAGGTCAGGATTTTGTTTTTGATAATTCAGTTGAGAAAGAAGAAACTTATACCCAATTCTCAATTGGTGACAGAACGGATAAGCGTTTTATTCTGACGAAGAAGATCTCTCACGATCAGGGAAAAACCTGGCAACCAAACAGTAGGTATACTTATACACGTAGCGAATAATACAATTTCAATCAGAATATTAGCCATCTCAATCTTAGTTGAGGTGGCTTATTTTTTCATTAATCATTATAGGATTGTTTTCTCTTACTTCACCTTTTTTAGACCTTCGACTTTTGGACTCTTTAACTTTTCAATCTTTTCGCCCTTACAAATCAAAGCTGTACGACAAAAGTAAATTCCCAAATACCGAATTTGTTTCATTCTCATAGCCCAATCGGAATCCCAAATTCAAAGGAATGGGTAAACGTAAGACATGCATATCAGCCGTAAACTCAAGTCCGGCAGAAGCGATTTTATTATCAAAATTCACCCTTAAATTGTCAGTATTGATATAATGCCCCTGCTCCATTCCATAATCGATAAAAGCTCCCATCTTAATTCGTTTGATATAGGCTAAACCGCCCAAACTCCAATCCGGATAAGCAAGAGGCAGACGATAATCCAAGCTCATGATTGAACAATCCAGACCCAAAAGATTGGATACCCCACGCGGTGATTTTATTGTATTTCCAAAACTTGTATTGAGTGTGGTACGATGCTGATAAGCTGCATAAACACTTAAACCGTGATGCTTAACCAAACCCGGGAAATGAAAGAGTCCAATTCCGGAGAACACATTCCCCGCATTAGATGCTTTCGAAAGACTATTGCGATAGTCGACCTGTAGAAATTGAGCCCAGGGCGATTGCAAATCGCGCTGCGAAGCCTTGATTGAATGACTGAAGTATAACTGGTATTCCAGTTCCTCGAAAGTTCTGTTTGCAATATTCAAATTATAAGACTGAGGGTTGAATCCAGGACTCAAGATTTGTGTTTGATAATCCGTAAACTGATAGATATTATATGAAAACTTGGGTCTTAAAAATGTCGCATGTCGCCCCGATGATAAATTAAAAGGCAGGCTTACCGAATTTTCCCACTCCAGTTGCTTCCACTCCGTATCAAGGGGTAATGTATCGTCTTCTCCCGTACTCATATTCTTACGTTGTCCCAAATAGGCCAAAGAAGGCTTTCCATATTCCAGTTTTGAATTGAAGATGGGAAAGAAACGCTGATAGGATAAATTCAGATAGAATTGGCCCTTATCGTAGCCCTCCTGCTTTTTGTATCCCACCGTTGTAAATAACGTATTCAATAAATTTTGACTGGAAGCCGAAATGCCAATATCCATATTTTCTTCAGTAGGCGAAATAAAAACGGGTGCCCAGGAATGAAAATTAAAGCTATGTGCCAAACGATTGTAAGGCTTAACATGCCATTGCGCCAAGTTAGAAGTATCAGGATGAAGCTTCTCACCCAACTGATCTGATAACTGCTCTGCCAATGGGAACTGATAAAGCTCACCCTCCTGCTTTTTCCACAAGCAGTTATCAATATCTACAGCATGTGGCTCATAACCATCGGCCGAATAGTCCGAATAGTAGAGCGTATTGTGGCTTGCATCGAAATAGGGGTCTCTGGCTCCAAAACGAGAGGATGTCAGCTGTGACACTTGTCCACTCTCCCATTCATAGGCAAAAATATTATCAATGCCCGTGTGTGAAGACGTGAAAAACACATACTGATCACTAATCTGAGGCTGTGAAATATTTGTTTTCCCAGAGCGATACAAAAGCCTTCTTTTTTCAGACTTCAGATCAATCTCAACCAGACACTTTTCATCATTGGACTGTATCATCACAACAATGCTTTCATCATTTTTAGCCCATTGGGGTGTCATGAATAATTCATTTACACCTGCCTTTATCCTCTGAATAATTTCATTGGTGTTTTCATCTATAATCACGAGCGCACCCGTTCCATCAGTATGCATTTCAACGGTTAAAATACGTTTCCCATCCTTAGAAAATACGGGAGCAAAACAATTGTGCTTCTGCTTGTATGTTTTTCGCTTGCCGGTTTTTGTATCGTAGCTCACCATTAAGGCTTTATCGGCATGTTGCCAACGCAGATCAGCCTTATATTCCGACCATAAGAGCTTTCCGTTTTTATAATCATACCCTATTCTGTAATCAAAACCAGGAATAAAAACCGTCTTTTCCTTCCCTTGCGCATCAATTGAAACAAAGGACAGTGCATCTGCCAATCCTGTTTTGCTTAGCAAGAGGTCTCCTTCATCACTTAGGTGCGGGAAACGGTAATGGGTGTAAATAGCCTTGGGCTGAATAATCGATTTTGATGGCGCAGCAATAAGCTTTCTATCCTGAACTTGCCACTCCCATTTCAATTCCGACATGACGTCCGCATACAGGGTCAATTTGCCGTCTTTGTGCGTGTTGAGTTCTTGCACTTGATCCCAATCGATGTTTTCCACATCAAATTCAGCATTTGCATAAGCAGCCTGCCTCTCTTTAAAGGCATCAAACACGCTATTTCGCTTATGCATCATCCCTAACTTTAAACCTGTAGAGAAACAATTCACCTTCATCGACTCCTCCCCAACTTTACGAAGGGTCTTTTTCCAAAAGTCATCGCCATAATGCTCTCGCGATTTTCCAACCAAATAATAACCCAAGGTGTAACGATTTGGGATAAAATCCTTATAAGATCCCAAAACAGCTTTGTCATAAGAATAAGCGCCTTTTTCGAGTAACTGAGCTCTTAACTCCTGTTCAAATTCAGGTTGACGTCCTCTCCCCGATTCACTCAGTGCCGTTTCCATACAAACAGCGTCGCCTTCCATAAACCAGCCTGGCAAATACAAGCCAACAACCAAAGCTGTAGCCTGCTGCCCCAATAGGGTATTCAGAATACGTGTAAACCCCCGCTCCAATATATCCATCTGAATAATATGACGATACTCGTGTGTTGCCAGATGATTCAACCAATCCTGACTGTCACCATCCTGAGGGGCTGTTGCATAAAGTTCCATCCGCTTGGGTGCCCAAACAACCAAACCATTTGATGTGGCAGATTGCGTATGCAGTACAATTGAAAACTTCTTGGGAATGTGTTTCAAATCTTTACCGGCTTTGGTTTTCAAATCCTGAAAAAGAGAAGCTAAATAACGCGCCTTAGACTCGTATTGAATTGGAAATACGATTCGAAAATCTTTGGTATTAATCTGCTTCCATTCCAGGCTTGATGGCTCTTGACCCGTGCTGTAATACTGAGAAAAGGAAGCCGTTGAAATCAACATCAACGCCAGAAAATAGAGAATCGTTTTCATAGGTGTAGCAATCATTTTTTGTTAAGTCCCAAAAGATACTTTCTTTTCTTGAAATGACAATACATTCAGCAGATATGCGAGCAAAATCGAGCAAATTTTGTCTTCAATCTAAAAAATTAACAATTCCTTAAACTGAATTCTAAAACAATGTCGTATGTTTGCGACATAAAACATTAGCCGATGAAAAAATTAGAACTATTCGATAAACATCAACAGGACTTGGCCAAGTGGGCAAAAGTTTTGTCACATCCCGCACGTATTGCCATTCTCCAATACTTAGCCTCATGCAATACCTGTATATCTGGTGATATTTCAGATCATTTGCCCCTGAGCCGAACAACAGTCTCACAACATTTAAAAGAACTGAAGGAGATTGGCTTAATCAAAGGTGAAGTTGAGGGATTAAAAATGAGATACTGCCTAGATGATAACGCAATAGAAGCATTAAATCAGATTTTTTCTGATTTTGTCACCAGCATTCAACCCAAAAACAAAGAAAAGTGCTGAATCATTAACAATCGGTATTTAAGAAAAGAAAGAACTAAAGTCATAAAGTCAAATTCTAAAATAATAAAAACAAATATATGAAAGTCCTTATTTTATGCACGGGCAATTCGTGCCGTAGCCAAATGGGTGAAGCCATTTTAAGAGATATTAATCCGGAACTAACCGTTGTATCAGCCGGAACAAAAATTGCCAGTGAGGTTCACCCTTTGGCCGTGAAGGCGATGGCTGAAATTGGAATCGACATCAGCGATTTAAGACCTAAAATGGTCGATGTTTTCCTTGAAGAAGGTGTTGACTTTTTGATCTCGGTTTGTGGTGGCGCTAAAGAGGCTTGTCCGGCATTTATTGGCCCGGTTGGCAAGCGTTTACACATTGGCTTTGACGATCCGGCTTATGCTGAAGGCAACGAAGAAGAAGTCATGAATGTTTTCAGACGGGTGCGTGATGAAATTCGCCGTGATTTTGCCAAATTCAACGAAGACTATATTCTTAAGGGTCAAAAAGCCTAAAGGTCGAAAAGTCAAAAGAAATTTTTAATAACTAACTAAAGACAACTGTTAACCAAAATAAACCACAAAAATAAAATGGGAAGTTTAACTAAAAAATTATCTTTTCTGGATCGGTATTTAACCCTCTGGATATTTGTAGCCATGGCTGCAGGCGTTGGATCAGGATTTCTTTTTCCAAACATTGCCAATTTCTGGAATTCCATGTCATCAGGCAGTACCAATATACCAATTGCCATCGGACTGATCATTATGATGTATCCTCCCCTGGCAAAAGTAAAATATGAAGAACTAAAGGATGTTTTTAAAAACCGAAAAATCCTCTTACTCTCCTTGGTTCAAAACTGGATTCTAGGCCCCACATTAATGTTTGGTCTGGCTATTTTATTTCTAAGAGATTACCCCGAATATATGACGGGCTTAATCCTGATAGGCTTAGCACGATGTATTGCCATGGTGATTGTTTGGAATGATTTAGCAAAAGGAGACACCGAGTATGCAGCAGGTTTGGTTGCTTTCAACAGCATATTTCAAGTCTTCTTCTTCTCGATATATGCCTACGTTTTCATCACCCTTTTACCACAATATTTCGGTTTGGAAGGCTCGGTAGTCAATATTACCATGAGTGAAGTTGCTGAATCCGTTTTCATCTATCTTGGAATTCCTTTCTTAGCAGGGATGTTGACACGTTACTTGCTTCTGAAAAGAAAAAGTAAAGAATGGTATCAGAAGAAATTCATTCCAAAAATCAGTCCTCTGACTTTGGTAGCCCTGTTGTTTACCATCTTTGTGATGTTCTCTTTAAAAGGCGAACACATCGTTCAACTGCCTTTCGACGTGGTGAAAATTGCGATTCCTTTATTGATCTATTTTGTGATCATGTTTTTGGTTTCGTTCTTTATGGGTAAAAAAATAGATGCGGGTTATGAGAAAACAGCAACCCTTTCATTCACTGCGGCGAGCAATAATTTTGAGCTTGCCATCGCAGTTGCCATTGCAGTCTTTGGGATTGATTCAGGCGTTGCTTTTGCTGCAGTTATTGGTCCACTGGTTGAAGTTCCGGTACTGATTGCCCTTGTTAATCTATCTCTTCTATTCAAAAGACAATATTTCAAGAATAAGGTCGTTGTTAAGAAATGTGCTAATGATATAAACTAGAATAGCATATTTCTATTTCATGAACGTTTATACTTACAACTAAACCGATATGAATATGCTAAAAGCCATCCTGAAAAGGGTGGCTTTGTTGTTTCCTTTTTATTCGATGAGAGCTAAATCATTTCTTAAACTACTTTAATTTTAATGATCTTTTAATTGCAGAGCTTTGTATTAGTAAGAAAGAGAGGTATCAGCCGGATAAACCATATACGGTTTACGAACTGACTCTCCTATTTGTTAAATCTTTTAAAATAAAATAATACAGATGAAAAAAATTGCAGGAATCTCAACCAGTAGCAGTTCTAACTCAATTAACAGAAAACTATTAATCAATGCATTAAATCAGATTGATCAGAACAATACCACATTAATAGACTTAAACCCAAACATTCCAATTTATAGTATTGATATTGAAGAACGAGATGGCATTCCAGAGGAAATTCAGAGCTTATTCACCGAACTTCAGAGCTACGATGCTTACCTGATAGCCATACCGGAACATAACGGATCCATTACGGCCTTGTTCAAAAACACGCTGGATTGGCTGTCACGTATCAATCAAAATATCTTTGGAAAAAAAGATATCTTATTACTAAGCACTTCTCCCGGTCCTAATGGCGGTAAGTATGCCACTGCTCATGTGAAAAACTTTATTCCTTTTCTAGGTGGTAATGTCGTATCTGACTTTAATTTAGGAAGTTTTTACGACAATTTCCAAAACGATTTCATTACAGATAAACTGATAAATACTGAATATACCGAAGCACTTAAGCATTTCAGAACCGTTTCAGTATAAAGCAAGCTTTAGGAATTGGATTTTCAACATTCTGATCCTACTACAAAATTAATAGACTTTAAGCCATCCCTAAGGGTGGCTTTTTTATTACACCTTCATAGACATTTTTCATTTGGAAACGAATTGGCATTAAAATTGCTTTGTTATCATCTTTATCGAGTAAATAATAATTTGTGAAAAGGTGTTAACTTAACGCAACCATTCAAGATTATCGGAATCATAAAAAGTAATTAACTAAAAACATATTAGTATGAGACAACTTATTCTATTGGGCTTTGCCCTTATGATGACACAGTTTTCGTTCGCTCAAGCCGGAACGAAAAATTTTATCGACCAAAATTATATCGAGGTTAACGGAAAAGCTAAAATTGAGGTTGTGCCTGACCAAATCTATCTGAACATTAATTTGAGTGAAAGAGATACCAAGAATAAAGAGAGTGTCGACAAGCTGGAAAAAGAAATGCTGAACACCTTAACAAAAATTGGTCTTGATATCGAAAAACAAGTTTCAGTTGTTGATTTCACAAGTAATTTCCAAACCTACTTTCTTAAGAAAAAAGATATCATGAAATCGAAAGTCTATCAGGTTATTGTTCATGATACAAAGACCCTTTCGATGCTATATCGTTCTTTGGAAGAAATTGGAATTTCGAATATTAATATTCAGAAAGTTGAACATTCCAAGATAGAAGATCTTAAGCTTGAATTAAAAGTGAAAGCCATTAAATCTGCCAAAACAAAAGCAAAGACTTTAACGGCTGCACTTGATCAGGAAATTGGCAAGGCCATTTACATCAATGAAAGTTCTTACAGTACCTATCAAGCTCGTCCGCAAGCTAAAAGAATGATGATAAGAGGTGTGTCAAGTCTGGAAATGGCAGATGAGGCTCCTCAGATTGAATTCGAAAAAATCAAACTTGAATGCCAGATCATGGTGCGTTTCGAACTGAAATAAGCTGACTTATAGAAAAGTAAATTCTTATATCGAAAGTATTATTCCGATATTTACAAACGATAGTTGAAAATCAACTATCGTTTTTTAATTTTGTGCAGTTTAAAATTTAAGGATTCGATAGAACTTAAGCTTGATAAAACGAATCGCAACAGATACATTAATTAAATCGCATAAAATATTTCTTATTGATGAAAAAGTTACTGTCATATATAAGCACCCCACTTTTCTATTTTTCATTCATCCTGGCTTTAGTGGTTTTTCATCCCATACAAGTGATTTGCAGAACCCTATTCGGCTATAAAGCCCATAAGGTTTCTGTTGATATCCTGAATTATATCCTGATGCGATTGGTCATCCTTATCGGCTTCAGAGTAAAATTCAATAATAGAGTTGATCTACCAACAGATCGCCCCATTATTGTTGTATCAAACCATCAGGGAACCTACGATATCCCTCCCATTGTTTGGATGTTCAGAAAACACCATCCCAAGTTTATTTCAAAAATCGAACTGGCTAAAAATTTACCCAGTATCTCCTACAACCTGCGTCATTCAGGAGCTGCCCTAATCAATCGCAAGAACAGAACACAGGCTTTGGCAGAAATCCGAAAGCTTGGAAAATTAATTGCTGATAATAATTATTGTGCGTGTATCTTTGCAGAAGGAACACGAAGCAGAACAGGTAAACTGAAACAATTTAAGTCGGGCGGACTGGCAACTTTATTGGAAGAAGCTCCCAATGCTCTAGTTGTCCCTTTTGTGGTTGATGGCAACTATAAAATCGAAAAAAATGGTAAATTTCCACTCTCTTTTGGTGAGAAAGGAACCTACACCGTATTGGAACCAATTGAACCTTCTGCCTACACGCCTGAGGATTTAACCCTGAAAATTGAAAACCTTATCCGAACCGAACTCGGTCAATAAAAACTATGTTATGCCAGCAAAAACTGCTTTAGTTGTCGAAGGAGGTGCCATGAGAGGCATATTCTCAGCTGGAATCATGGACCAATTCCTTGAAGATCAATTTAATCCATTCGATATAATTATCGGCGTTTCGGCAGGTTCAATTAATGCAGCAGCCTATCTGGCAGATCACAAAGGACGTAACTTTGAAGTTTATACCAACTACTCGCTCCATCCCGGATACATTAGTCTTAAAAACTTTATAAAGGGAAAACATTTTATCGATCTCGATTGGCTCTGGCAGGTTACCGAAAAGGAACTTCCCATCAACACAGACTTGCTGTTTGAAAAAGATATTGATTTTGAAATTGGTTTTACAAAAAATGAAAGTGGAGAAGCCTTCTTTCTAAATCCAAATGCAGAAAACCTAAGCCATTACCTCAAAGCCTCGTGCACGATTCCGCTCTTCTATCGTAATTTTCTTAAAGTAGATGGACAGATTGTTTCTGATGGCGGTGTTGCAGCCCCTATTCCTGTTGAACGAGCCTATGAAAAAGGCGCTACTCGTATTATGGTGCTGCGTTCGAGACCCGAATCGTACCGCATGCAGAACGGTTTTGAATTCAAACTAGCCAACCTGATATTTGGCAAACACAAGGGACTTCTGGAAGCCATCAAGAATCGTTACAAAGTTTACAATCAATCTATCGATTTCATGAAAAATCCGCCTGAGGGCGTCGAAATAATAGAAATATGTCCTCCGGAACATTTCAAGACCACCCGATTCACTCAAGACTACGAAACCCTTATTACAGATTATGAAATCGGTAAAAAGATGGGCAAAGTTGCCATTGAAAAATTCAACCAGATCTAATTCAATGAAGACTTCAATCCAATAAGAAACCTTTAGATATAAAAAAAGCCTTCCAAATGGAAGGCTTTTTTCAATATTCTTAAAAGCTGATTAGAATCTTCTTTCTTTAATTCTAGCTTTTTTACCAGTAAGAGCACGTAAGTAGAAAATTCTAGCTCTACGAACACGACCTCTTTTGTTCACTTCAATCTTATCGATGAATGGAGAACTCATTGGAATAATTCTTTCAACTCCAACGTTACCAGACATTTTACGAATAGTAAAAGTTTTGGTTGTACCAGTACCTTTAATTTGGATAACTACACCTCTAAAGATTTGAATTCTTTCTTTGTTACCCTCTTTAATTTTGTAAGAAACACTAATAGTGTCACCTGCTCCGAAAGCAGGAATCTCAACGCCTGTAGCAAATGCTTGCTCAGCAACTTTAATTAAATCCATCGTATTGATTTTTTTTAGATTCACGAACGCAATATAAACATATAACTGTCTTGATGCCAGAGATTACGCACGAATTCGCCGCAAATGTAAGGATTTTTTCTCAATCTGCAAGAGTAAAAATTAAGCAAATAACAATAAAGCATAAAAAAAGTCCGAACACTAATTCGGACTATAGTATGATAGCAAGACGTTCTATTGCAGAACCTCTTTTTTAGAATTTGAAAAATATTTCATAAACTGAGCTCTTTCATACATTGCTGAATCCTCAACACTGCCATAACTCAATTTACCTCTAAATTCGTCAACTGTTTTATATTCCTTCTCTTGCATCCACTTGGTAATATCAGTGATGATATCAGACACTCTGTCAAAACCATTTTCGTAAATCGTAGAGCAAACCTGAACTGTTTGAGCACCTGCTAACAACTGCTTAATTGCCGCTTTACCATCGTGAATACCGGTAGATGCCGAAATGTCGATACCACGAATTTTATCGCTGATCATTCCAACAAAACGCAATGATTTACGGATATCAGCAGGAGAACTCAACACTTCAGCTGTAGTCATTTCCATCTTGTCGATATCAATATCCGGCTCGTAAAAGCGGTTGAACAAAACTAAAGCATCTGCACCATCTCCATTCAAACGGTTAGCAACAGCCATCATATTGGTAAAATAGATCCCCAATTTCATTGCAATCGGAATAGTCACCTGCTTTTTTACTGCTGAGAAAACATCGAAATACAACTTTTCATACGCCTCTGAAGATTTGTTTTTATCGTTGGGTACAATAAATACATTCAACTCGATAGCATCAGCACCAGCCTTCTCAATCTCTTTTGCAAAGGATGTCCAATCTTTGGCTGACACACAGTTGATACTAGCAATTACAGGAATCGAAACAGCCTTTTTGGCTTCACGAATCAGTTCCAGATAGTTCGAAATTGAATTCCCTTTCACATAATTAACAATATAATCTTCAGCCTCAGGATAGGCCGTATTTTTAGGATCTGAAGAAATTAAATGCGACGCTTCATTGGTGATTTGCTCTTCAAACAGAGATTTCAAAACAACAGCGCCAGCACCTTTTTCTTCCAATATTTTAATTTTACGAACAGAGTTGGTTAAACCAGAACTGCTAACTACAATGGGATTTTTTAAAGTCAATCCCATATAGGTGGTTTCAAGATTTATCATGCTAGTATTCTTTATTTTTTTTGATTGAAACAAATATAATTAATTCAAGGAATCAATTATCATTTAAACGGACTTAATCCTATATCAAACAAGAATTAAGATCCTTTAAGATTAACAGGTTTACACCACAAAACTTATCTGGCACCGAAAATTGAGCTTCCTACTCGTACCATCGTACTGCCCTCTTCAATGGCCAATTCGTAATCACCGGACATTCCCATGGATATTTCTTTAAAATCAGCCTTATCTTTGAAAAACTCCGTTTTTAGTATTTCAAAATTGGTTTTCAGTTGTTTAAATTCCGAACGCACCTGATCCTGGTCATCGGTAAACGTTGCCATCCCCATTACACCAACAATATTGATGCCCTCAAGATTTTTAAACTCCTCTGAATTCAACATTTCTCTGGCTTCATCTAAAGCATATCCAAATTTACTCTCCTCCATGGCGATATGAAATTGCAATAAACAATTGATAACACGATTGTGTTTCAGAGCCTGCTTATTGATCTCCTTTAGAAGTTTCAGACTATCTACAGCATGAATAAGATGAACAAATTCTGCAATATATTTAACCTTATTGGTCTGTAGATGTCCAATAAAATGCCATTCAATATCTTTAGGAAGATCTTCAAATTTTTGTTTTAACTCCTGAGGCTTATTCTCGCCAAAAATCCGGTATCCCCCTTCGTAAGCCTCTACAATATCCTCTTTCGGTTTAGTCTTTGATACCGCAATAAGCTTAACTCTTTCCGGGATGCTTTTTAAAACCTGCTCTATATTCTTTGAAATACTCATTTTATCATATTTAAAATCCTCCCCAAAATTACAATTTTAGAAAGGATATTGAAATTTAGCAACACAATAATTGGGATCGCTTTTATCTATATGCAGATCGAATTTATTTTTTCGTTTTCAAAAAACATCAAATACCCTAAATCTTTTCAAAAAAGCCTATTTGGTACCATCACTCAAAATAAAACCAACCCCATGCACATTTTCAATCTTAATGGCCGGATCCGGTTTTAGATGCTTTCGTAATTTCGTGATAAACACATCAAGGCTTCGACCCATAAAATAATCATTCTCACCCCAAACCTTCACCAGAATATCTTCACGCTTAACCAATGAATTTCGATTATTGCAAAGCATAATCAAAACATCAGCCTCTTTTTTGGTAATACGAGTCGTCTCGCCCTTGTAGGTGAGCTCAAGATTTGAATGGTCAAATTCAAACTTCCCAATTTTACATTTGCATTCTTCCTCAACAACAGGCTTAAACGAACGCTTAAGTACGGCATGAATTCGCCTAACCAATTCATCTTCATCAAAAGGTTTCGTAATGTAATCGTCACCACCTAAATCAAAACCATTCAACTTATCTTCCTTTAAGGATTTTGCAGTTAAAAAGATAATCGGAATATTGTCGTTCTTTTTTCGAATCTTACGCGCCAATGTAAAACCATCCATCAGAGGCATCATCACATCCAAAAGGCAGAGATCAAATGTATTAGACATAAAGGTCGATAAGCCCTCAACGCCGTCACGTGCCAGCGTTACAGTAAAACCTTCCATGCCAAGAAAATCTTTCATTAATGAGCCTAAGCTGGGATCGTCTTCTACCAGAAGGATATTGGGAATTTTTATCGTACTCATAAAATTTAGCTTAATGGTAATATAACAGTAAATGTACTACCAATATTCTTTTTACTCCAAACTTTAATGCATCCTTTATGCGCGTCAATAATCATTTTCGAATAGGATAAACCGATTCCAAATCCTTTTACATTATGAACATCACCAGTCTGCGCTCTGTAATAACGATCAAAAATATGCTTCTGTACCTCCCTTGTCATACCAATGCCTTTGTCACTGATTGAAACCAGAAGCTGGTCATTTTTATTTTCAGTACAAATTTTTATTTGCGGATGACCATCTGAATACTTGATAGCATTGTCTATCAAATTCTTGAACACATCCTGAAGCAGATCTTTATCCACATTCACACAATCATGATCGGCTTTCAAATCGTATTCGATTTGCCCTTGCTTTTCTTTCAATTGAATATCAAGACAAACAGCACATTCAGTAAGTAAATTGTGAATAGACACTTCATTGGTATTGAGCTTCAATTCGCCCCTTTCTATACAGGCCAATTTGAGCAATTGCTCGACCTGTGATCGTAATCGATTATTCTCAGTGTGTATAATATCAGAATAATGCGCTACATTTTCCGGTTGTGATAAAACCTTCTCACGTTTAAGCATGCCACATGCCAGTGCAATACTCGCCATGGGTGTTTTAAATTCGTGAGCAATATTATTGATAAGATCTGTGGTTCTACCCAAAATCTTCTTATCTCTCATTAAGGATAAAACCGTGATTCCAAAAAGCGTAAATAAAATGATAATCGCGATCAAAGATGCCATAAACATGGTACCCATACGATCAAGCAAGTTTCTTTCACGTTTATCAAAATAGACATTCAACATGGCTTTATCATCACTCAAAGCCTTTTGCATGCTGTAATAAAAACATCGACTATGAGGTTGCTTATCAGCTTTGGATAAAACTTCTATTGTATAGCTCGATTCAATCTGATGCTGTTTAAACTTATTATCGATTATCGTATTCAGGCGTTTTATTTCAGACTTTAACCTGGCACTATCCGACTTGGATTTGAGCTTTTTCATACACTCACTCATCTCATAACACGACTGCTGATCCTTCATGAATTCACTTACCGATTCATGAAGAGCAAGTCCTACAACATGCCTGAACTGTTCTTCATTCAATCTTCTGGCCTGATTAATCCATTGAACTTGTATCATCAATAGAATGATCAAAACTAAAATAGAGACGCCTATAAATATTTGAGATTTATATCGATTCATATGTATTCTTTAAAAAAGAGTGAAACAAGCCCACTTTCATTCTGTTAAAATTTCAAATTTATTCGGAATTTAAACGATAAAAAAGATGATAAACAGATTCCTATTCACACTGAGGGTCAAAACCTCCAATCAGGTTAAAACTCTTTTAATCAACCGAATTATGATTCAAAAATAGCCTTTATTTATTAAAAGTTGAGTCCATTAACAATTCGTTAACAGAGGACTCGTATATCTTTTTATTATCTTTAGCATACAATTTTGAACTGGAATTGAATTTTATAAACTATTTTAAATTAATAATTATGAAAAAATTAGTATTCGGACTTCTGTTTGTTTTCTCAATGAGTTTAGTAAGTGTTGCAGCTAACCAAATTACGAGTTCTGACTCAGATATCACTCTAACTCAACAACAAGATCAGAAAAAAGACACTAAAAAAACTGATAAGAAAGCATGTTGTAAAAAAGCTGAGAAGAAGGCTTGCTGTACAAAAGCTGACAAAAAAGAGTGCAAAGCTGATTGCACAAAAGCATGTTGCACTAAAGCTGCAAAAAAAGAATGTACTAAAGCGGACAAAAAAGCGTGTTGTACTAAAACTGTTAAAAAAGAATGCTCTAAAGCAGACAAAAAAGCGTGTTGTACTAAAGAAGCAAAAACAGCTTGTAAGGCTGATTGCACAAAAGCTTGTTGTAAAAAAGAAGCTAAGAAATAAGCTTGCTAAAGCTAAAAACAAAAAAAGTGCTTACCAATCGGTGAGCACTTTTTTTTATACTTGATGGTGCCAAAAAGATTAACATCCTCCCGCAGCACGTTTTTTCTTCTTTCTTCTCTTAACAACAGGTTTAGATGAACTCAACACTTTATTGTCTGTAGTGCTAACACTACCACCTCCGCCAAGAGCCATACCTGCTCCTTTACGGAAATCGTATTTTGCTATTTCATCATCCGGACTGGTTGATGCCGGAGCTGTTGGGTTCATAATGGTTTCAACCCAATAGTTCAAACCACCCTGCATTACATAATTATTTTCAAAGCCCAATTGACGAGTAATCATCCAAGCCTCATTCGCTTTTAAACTTCCATTTGAATAAAAAACATTCATCTTCACATCCTGATCCAAAACATCAGCCCAGTCTTCAGATAAAATCTCAGAGATAGGAATATTGATGGCATTGGGTAAATGAAACTTCTCAAATTCATTCTGAGCTCTCACATCAATCAGCTGAAACGATGGGTCTTTCTGTATTACCCTATCAGCAATTTCATCGGTACTCATAAACTGTGCACCTTCCTGTGCTTCCACAAGCAACTCTTCAGCCGTCAGTTTATAAGCCTTTGTCGTATTTTCAGGTACAGCTGCAATGATTAATCCCAAGGGTAAAAATACTGCGGCTAATTTTAATCTTATATTCATGATTGTAGAATTACAAATTTTAAATTACGAATCAAGAATTTATTCCAAAATCGTAATTCCTAATTGATTTAATACTCTTCTCTTGGAAATTTTTTCTCAGCCCATTCGCCAACCCAAAACATACCAAATGCTGCAGCAATTAAACCAAAAGAAAATAACCCACGAGATAATCCTAAAAATTCATTAATGGTTGGAGTTCCCATAAACTCAGCCTTATAAAGCTCTTCAAACATAGGGTAACCTTCAGTAAAGAAGATAATTCCTAATAATAATCCTCCAATAAATGCTAATGCATCCAGTTTTCCTATCGAAACGGCACAAACTGCAGTCCCCGGACAAAAACCACCCATGATAAAACCAGCTCCCATAATAATTCCCCCAACAATGGCAGAATGTAAATAAGTTGGATTAATATAAACCAGACTCAAATCAATCCATCCAAACAGGCTAAAAAATAACATGCCTAACAAAGCTGTGATGGCAGCCGTGAAAAACACTTTTAATACGGTTGTATCGTAGCCATAAAACATCCCCGCCAATTTTCTGCTGGATGAAAAACCACTCGACTCTAACACAAATCCAAAACCAATACCTATTAAAAAGGCTAAGAACAAATTGGTTTCGGGAGAAATTAATTCATTTACTATTAATGGTCCCATAATATTTTTTTATTTTGATTTCAGAATCTAACTTTTCAATCTTATAAGTTAATTCTTAGAAACTAATTTTTAAATCCAGTTTTTACGGAAGAAATAAGCCAAAGCGAATGCCGTTCCGAAAATAAAAGCCATTGTGATAAATCCTCCCAAGGATAAGACAGCCATTCCGCTCAATGCAGAACCGGAAGTACACCCCCGACCTAACTGGGAACCAAATCCGAATAAAACACCACCAATAACGGCAAAAATCAACCTTCTTTTAGACGAAATTTTGGGAGAATGCTCCACTTTAAATTTTAACCGCTTGGCAAAAGTTCCCGATAAAAATCCACCAACCAAAACGCCTAGCACTTCAAACACCAACCACGATTTCATTGGGCTTTTATGACTTGCGTTGTAGTCTTTATAAAAAGTCGCATTCTCAGTATGACTAGGTGCAACTGTATTGGCCGTGCTCACAACCACTGATTTTAATGCTCCGCTGGCACCCAATCCTCTACCCGAGATAAAATTGGCTGACAACAAAACCAAACCCAATAGGATACCACCAATATATGGGTTCAGATATTTCGTTTTCTTTACTTCGTTCATATGATTTATATTTTACTATCCCGGTAGACGAGACAAGATTATAAACTCTTCTTTTCTTAGTCTTAAATTAGTATAACCAACGACTGGCTTGACCTGCATAGGCGATTACAAAACGCAGCATTAAACTTCCGAATAAGACCAAAACAACTGGAATGGCCACCGGAATTTTAAACTTCCGCAATTCTAAAATCTCAAGAATAGCTGGAACAATCATACCAAGGATTACTACAAAAATCCAGAATGGAGCCGTATAAACACCACCTAAGAACAAATTTGCTGCCTCAATTTGCACCTGTGAACTCGCCATAAATCCCATAAACATGTGAATGATTAAAAACAGTTCAATGCCAATAATCATCAAATCAAGTTGGGCAAAACGCTTTCTTTCTGCATGGTTTTTCGACAACCAAATGGTAATAGCGGATCCCGCAGACAAACCGGAAGCCAAGAATAGTGGGCCTAATATTGATGTATTCCAAAGAGGACGAGCATTGAAGGCCGAGAACAGGATTCCCGTATAAATACCCAGGATACCAGATGAAACCAACATGACCCAAGCCAAAACTTTTTTGTTCTTCTCGAAAAAAGCCAACACATCTTTTATAATATCAAATTTCCAATCCCACCTTGGGAAAAGTTCTTTGATATGTAAAGCACACCACAAGATTGACAAAGGGGTAACCAGCATAAGGGTCCAAGCTCCCCACGACATAGGTGATTCCAACTTAATCGTTGTGTAAAGTTGCCAAAAATATAACTTATGATGCAGGTCTAATAACAGAGCAAGCAGACCAACAATAAGAGCAACAGGTGTTACAAAAGGAGCAATCTTTACTGCAGTTCGGTAATCATCTTCTCTGTTTCTGATGGTATATAAAGCAGCAAAAAACAAGACTCCGGCTGCCAGTCCTCCTAAAAACAGATACAAGGGAATCTCCCAATGCCAAATCTGAAGCTGAGGATCGATAAGCAGATTGTTTCTACCACTAACAATTATTTCTTCACGCATGATATTAAATCGTTATTTAGGTTAGATTAAAAAGTATAATTGAGGATTGGTTCCTGCTTCAGGAATTAAAGTCTTCCATTTTCTCTTTTTAAGAATCATAGAAACCTCAGATCTGGGATCATCCAAATCACCAAAATACATACACTTAGTTGGGCAAACAGAAACACAAGCCGGTTTCATCCCTTTTTTAACACGATGTAAGCAAAATGTACACTTATCAACATAGCCTTCAGGATGAACAAAACGCGCATCGTAAGGACAGGATGTAATACAAGCGCTACAACCTATACATTTGTCTTTTTCAACCAGAACAATGCCGCCTTCGTTATAATGACTGGCACCTGTGGGGCAACAACGCACACATGGGGAATTCTTACAGTGATTGCATCGCTCTGAACGAATTTCCATTTCAAGCTGCGGATAAGTACCATCCATCACCTCTACGACCCAATCCCGACAGTAACCAATCGGCACATCATTCTCGGTTTGACAAGCCACTACACAGTCGCTGCAGCCCACACACTTTTTGGTATCGATAGCCATTGCATATCTCATAGTTTAGGCCTCCTTTTTATTATCAAATCTAAATGTTACAAAATTTCCTCTCATTCCGGTTCCACCCATAATTGGATCCGTCATCACATTGGTGATAAGCTGCGTATCACTGGCACCTTTACCAAAACAACGTTTCATTCGCTTGTCTGCATGTCCAAATCCATGAACCATGTAAACAGAGTCGAATCGGATACGTTCTGTAACTCTTACCTTAATTGAGAAATCGGAAATAATGCCATCTTGATTTTCCAGATAGACATATTGATCATTTTTCAATCCCCACTCCTTAGCAACTTTAGGATTAACCCAAACGGTATTCTCATCCATCAAGTCTGTCAGGTTAGGATTGTTGGCCGTACGGCTAAAGGTGTGCATAGGTGCACGTCCATAGATTAAACGGTAGTAACCTTCCTGTGGTTCAGGATGCTGAACAAATACAGGCATTGGCTCAAAACCTTCATCAGCAAGTGCCGTAGAATAAAGCTCAATTTTACCAGTATTGGTGTTGAATTCTACATCTTCATCCTTAGCAAAATACAGGTCATCAACTTCACGTTTGATACGCTTAACACCAATTCGTTGCATTTCTTCCAATGAAGTCCCTACCTGCTGTAATTCCCAATCTATTTCATCTTCCAGATTTTCAAATGGGAAATAGTCCAATAAATCTAGTTTCTTAGCCAATTCTCTTGCCATCCAATAAGCTGGCTTCGTATTATATTTAGGCTCAACCGCAGGCATTCTAAGCGCAATACTTGGCTCTCTACCTTGTGATACTCTTAAAGAATCATAGCGCTCCAAGTAAGTGCACTCCGGTAAAACCACATCTGCATAACCTGTAATCTCCATCGGCATGGTATCCACCACCGCAATAAGATCAAGTGCCTGAATCGCTTTAAGTGTATTGGCTTGATCAGGTAAAGTGTTAATTAAATTAGTCCCATTTACAATCCAGGCTTTAATTTGATGCCCCAATTCAGGTGTTGGCATAGAGGCATCGCAAAGACCTGAAGCCAGTGCCAAGTCAGCAAGATTATACTTCCCTCCTAAAGCCTCGCGCCAGGATTTATTTGGTTTTGGAAACTTGGGTAGTTTATAATGTGGAACAGATGCTTTTTCAGGATTGTAAAAGCCACCACGTCTTCCCCAAGAACCCAATAAGGCATTCAAAATAGCGACAGCTCTTATTCGCTGCGTATCATCTCCATACCAGGTAACATGACGTCCTGGATGAACAATTACAGCAGGAGCAGCATCAGCCATAGCCCGTGCCGTTTCTCTTATTTGTTGCGGCTTCAGGGTTGTTACACCATAAGCCCATTCAGGGGTATACTGTTGGACATGCTGTTTTAGTTGTTCAAATCCATAGCAATAACGCTGAACGTAGTCTTTATCGTAAAGTTCTTCATTGATGATTACATTCATCCAAGTCAAAAGCAACGCAATATCCGTTGATGGTTTAATCGGTAACCAAAATTTTGATTTACTTGCTGCGGTTGAAAAACGGGGATCTACAGTAATGATGGTAGCTCCTTTGTCAATCGCATCAGACATTTCCTGAACCTGACCATTGTGCATATTCTCACCAATATGAGAACCAATTAGAACCAAACACTTGGTGTCGCGAATATCTGTATTCTCGGGCGAGTTAACACCTTGTCCGTAAGTTGCAATAAAAGCAACCTCGCGGGGACCTCTGCATTGTGCATAGGATGGGGCTGCAATATTATTTGAGCCTAAGCCCTTTAATACTTTGCCAAAATACTTCCCTCCTGAACCGTGAGAAAAAAGAGCTAATGATTCCGGACCATATTCATCCTTAACTTTAGTCAGTTTTTTAGCGATGTAATCAAAAGCTTCATCCCATGTAGCTTCACGAAACGTTTGCTTTCCTCTTTCTTCTGTTCGAATCAAAGGCGTCTTTAATCTATCCTCATCGTTGTACATACCAACACCGCCGGTACCACGAGGACAAAAACGTCCATTACAGTTCGGATCATCATTGTTACCAATGATCTTCTTTATGCGACCATTCTCATCCTTATAAACCCAACCGGCACACTTCCAAAAACATACTTCACAGTAGGTAGGGGTGCGTGTAAAATCGAAGGGTCCCTTAAAATGGGATGGATTGGTTTTAACCAGATTGCTGGCGAAAGCATCTAAAAGGCTTCCTCCAAAGATTAATCCGGCAGCGCTTAAAGAACTAATTTTTAAAAATTGTCTTCTGCTATTCATATGATACTAATTTTCATATTTAGGTCGTATGGAAATATCCATAGAATTTAGGTCTTCTTATTTATCTATTTCAAATACAAGCATCCTGCAGGTGATAAAAATTTGGCTTAAATAAATTTTGAAATCTTTAGCTAATAAGGCTTCAAGCTCAAAACCTACACACATCAACACATCTAGAAACTTACATTTATGTATGTAAACATATATAAAAAGACCAATGGAAAAAATGTTTTAAAATCACAGATAATATTTTAGATCAGTTCTAAAGAACAAAAAACATCAATCACCTTGAAATTAGCAATGTACAGATCTATTTAGATCGTTAATAAATAGAATTATATTCATACTTTAGAGTCTGAAATATCACCCATACTGTTGTAGTTTGAGAAGATTTTTGAAGCGTAATAATCAAGATCTGAAGATGGCTTAAAATAGAGTGCCCCCATACTTGAAAGGAGATGCATCATTTTCAAACTCCTGGATTCAAGCGCTTTATGGAAGAAATCTGATGCTGATGAAGCGTAGGCCGCAGCTAAAGGTTGCTTACGGCCTGATTCGTCTATGGGAACAATAGCATTGCCCTTCAATTGATTCAATAAATCAGTGAACAATTCGGTAGGTATATGAGGGGTATCGCATGAAATAACAAGATAGACATCTGCCTCAATAGCCTTCATACAAGTACTGATTCCGCCAATCGGTCCACAATCAGGAATTTCATCGGCAATCATAGGTAAATCAAGATAGGAATAAGCGTCATTAGCAGTGCTGATTACCAAGTCATGACAAAGTGGTCTCAAACTATCAATGGCATACTCGATCAAAGCTTTGCCTTTGTACTTCACCAAGCCTTTTTCCTGCCCCATCCTCCTGCTTTTACCGCCGGATAATACGATTCCTACAATTTTGATATCCTTATTTTGCATGCTTAAAACTAAATAAAAATATCCTTTTATAATCCTATGAATAATGAAAATACTTAAGTAGAATTCATCAAATCAATCCTGATAATTAACCAGACATTAACATCTTTTTATTTTATTTTCATCCCTAAGTTCGTACCTTTAGAATGATTTCAAATAAGAGTTTTTATTTCAACTGAGAACTTCAAAAACTGAAAAAAAATGAAACTTAAACTAGTAATAATAGGCCTGTTAATCTCTATATTTAGTCAGGCCAACACACAATCAGGAATGGAAAAAAAGAATACTGAAATAGCTACACTAGGAGCGGGTTGCTTTTGGTGTGTCGAAACAATTTTTGAAGAATTACAGGGTGTTATTGAAGTTGAATCGGGCTATATGGGAGGAGAAACACGCAACCCGAGCTATAAAGATGTTTGTACAGGAGAGACAGGGCATGCTGAGGTTTGTCAGATAACATTTGATCCCAATGTTATTGGTTTTGAAGAACTTCTCGAAGTTTTTTGGCAAATTCACAATCCAACAACTCTAAACAGACAAGGGGCTGATGTTGGAACCCAATACCGTTCCGTTATTTTCTATCACAGTGATAGCCAAAAACAAATTGCTGAAGATCTTTTAAATACCCTTGATAAATCAGGAGCTTGGGACGATCCAATTGTCACAGAAATTTCTCCTGCTACAGAATTCTATAAGGCAGAAAATTATCACCAGGATTATTATAACCTGAATAAAACACAACCCTACTGTAGTTTTGTAATAAAACCCAAACGTGATAAGTTCAGAAAAGCATTTAAGAGTAAACTAAAAAATTAATACCTTGATGTGGTGATTTGATAATGTGAAGATGTGAGGATTAATAAACAAAAGAGCCTTATATCGATCTACACTAGCACAATACTTGCTGTTTGGTGCAATGAAAACACAATATGCAAATTGAAATAAAAAGAACATCATGAATAAACTCATCACTTTACTGGCTCTTAGTGTACTCAGCTTTGCCTCTGTTGAGGCTCAGAATGTAGAGCGCTATAAAAATTACCACGACAAGGGTAGAATGTTGATTTTGGAGGGCAAGTATCAAGAAGCGATTGCTCAATTAGATACGGCGATTATAATCATGCCCTATTATGCCAGAATCTTTCAAGACCGAGGTTATGCCTATATGCAACTTAAAAATTACAAGCTTGCTGTCCGGGATTTTGATCACGTCTTAAAAAAACAACCCTACTTGAATGAGGTCAAATTACAAAGAGGCATGGCTCTTTATCATTTAAACTATCTGGATGATGCAGAAAAAGATCTCATCAGTGTAAGAAAAGCAAGACCAGATAAAAATTATGAAGCTGAGTATTATCTGGATAATATCTATAAAGAAAAAGAATTATTACGCTATCAGGAACAGGAAAGAATCAATGAATTGAGGTATCAAGCAGAATGTCGCCGATTGGAAAGAGCCAGACACAGAGAAGATGTCATTTGGAATACGGTTGTTCCGTTGGCTTTTTGGACCTCGCTTTTTTTAAGCTGGTAAACCAAGAACTCAGTTATACTTTTCAGAAGATAAACAAAAAGCTCCACCCAGTTTGGGTGGAGCTTTTATCTGGAGTAAAACTACAAAGAGATTATTCCCCTTTAAGTTTACTTTTAGGCTTTTCACGATTCAGCATATCAATGGTTTTTTGATCAAGTTTTGACACTTTCCATTCGGGTTGCTCAATCTCTGTTTTTTCCTGAGCGGTCAACCATTCGAAGTTATACAGTCCTTTCAAAACTTTCTCTTCCTTCTCTTCTGCTGACATACCATCAAAGGCAGCACGACGCTCAGCCGCTTCTTTTTGCTTCTGTTCTTCAATCTCAGCCTGTTCGTTATAGAAAGCTTCAGCTCTAAGATTCTTAAGATAAGGCAAGGCTACTGTTGGGAATAATTCCAACAACAACATTTCCTTCTCAGTCTGAGCCAACTTCACACCACCAAACTCTTCCAATACAAAGTTTTCAGGTGCTTTATATTTACTTACGTCATACGACGTTGCTTCACGCTGACCACAGATTTTCTGACGGAATTCCGGATCGATATCGATTGGCGTTTCGCCATACTCCCCTTTCACCAAATTGAAGAACTGATTGTTCACATTGGTATAAGGTGCTTTGCCGCTATTCACATCCAAAACGTAGTTAACAGCCTGAACCCCGATAATTTGTGACGATGGTGTAACCAAAGGAGGACAACCTGCTGCCACACGAACCTCAGGCACTTTCTTAAGTACGGTTGGCAATAAGTCTTCAAGACCCAATCCTTTCAACTGAGCCAACATATTGGTGTACATTCCACCTGGAATCTCAGCATCTTTAACCGCTTCATTGGGTGCAGGGAAATTGAACCAGGCATCAATGGCATTACAAACCTCAAGTAGCTCGGCCTCCTTATCAGCCTTAGCCAATACAATTGCCTTCTCGAAAAGCGCATCGATATCAGCAGGTAAATAATCTGCAGTGATATCGAACTCTCGAGGGAACATTTTGTAAGAATCAAATTCAGCAATTCGCTCACGAATACCTTTCAATTCTGCATTAATCTTCACAACAGCATCCAAATCAACACCAGTATCCAAGCCAAGCTTATCAGCAAAAATCTGAATGATCTCGAAAGCAGGAGCTGCAGGTCCGCCAGCAAAGTTTAAAATATTAGTATCAACAATATCAACACCATTTACAATAGCCATCAATACAGCTCCCAGACCATAACCCGGTGTACAATGCGTATGGAAATCGATAGGCACCTTTACCTCGTTCTTCAGACGCTTCACAATTTTTCCTGAAAGTGATGGAGGAATCAATCCCGCCATATCCTTTACAGAAATCATATCAGCACCCAAAGCTTCCATCTGCTTCGCTTTATTTATGAAGTAATCAACATCAAAAATCTTCTTAGGCAACTTTTTACCCGAAAACATGGCTTTAATGCGCTGCTTACGTGTGAATTTCGGATCAACCGTATAACACACAGCACAGTCAGCAATACCGCCTGCTTCCTTAATATATTTAATGGTGGTTTCCATATTATTAACGTCATTCAGACAATCGAAAATACGCATAATACCCAAACCACTTTTTACTGCATTTTTATTGAAACCTTCAATTACCGATTCCGGATATGGGCTATATCCAAACAGGTTACGACCACGAGAAAGAGCAGTCAGATAAGAAACGTCTCCAATCTCTTTCTTAATTGATTCCAGACGATACCATGGATCCTCATTGAGGTAACGCATTACGGAATCTGGAATGGCACCACCCCAAACTTCCATGGCATAGAAATTAGCTGCTTTATAATAAGGCAATACTTTCTCAATCTCATGCTGAGGTACACGGGTTGCAAATAAAGACTGCTGACCATCACGCAAGGTCAAGTCACGAATTTTAAGCTTGCGGGTACGTTTGATTTTTGATCTTTCAGCAGCAATTGCCTTTCTGTTAGCCTCACGCTTCGCCTCAAATTCAGCCTTACGCTTACCTTCCAAATAGCCTTTTGCTACCAGTGGGAATAATTCCAATAACATGAACTCTTTATCGTCCGTAGCCAATTTCACATCGCCATATTGGGATAAAATGGGGTTCTCAGGAGACTGATATTTGCTCACGTCATAATCTTCTTTCTCAGCCTTACCTGTAATTTTTTCACGGAATTCAGGAGCAATCTCGATAGGTGTTGTACCGTATTCGCCCTTTACAAGACTGAAAAATTGGTTGGAAACATTGGTGTAAAACTGACGACCGGAATTCTCATCGATCACACAATTTACAGCCTGTACCCCAATGATTTGAGAAGAAGGAGTTACCAATGGCGGACAACCTGCATCCAGGCGCACCACTGGTACAACTTCCAACACTCTCTCGAGCAGGGTTTCCAAACCTAAAGCTTTCAACTGGTTCAGCATGTTGGTATACATACCGCCAGGAATCTCGGCTTTCTTAACCATTTCGTTAGGAGCCGGGAAATTAAAATATTTTTCGATAGCATGACAAGCTGCTAAAAGCTCATCTTCTTTATCTTCATTAGCATACTTAATTGCATCATCGAATAATTGATCGATATCAGCAGGTAGCTTATCTTTAGTTATATCAAATTCGATAGGGAATTGCTTGTAGCTATCAACTTCAGCCAAAGCACCCAAACGAATTTCTTTTAGTATTTTATTAATCTCAACAACCGTTTTAGCATCTCCATCCAATTCAATGCCCAATTTCTGACAGAAAAGATAGATCAACTCGTAGGCAGGAGCCGCAGAACCACCAGCAAAGTTCATGATGTTTGTATCGATAATATCAACACCATTAATTATCGCTGTAAGAGCTGAAGCCAACCCATAACCCGGGGTTGAATGAGAATGAAAGTCAACAGGAACAGTTAACTCCTCTTTGAATCGGCGAATAATCTGACCGGCACGCGAAGGTGAAGCCAAACCTGCCATATCCTTTAAAGAAATCATATCGGCACCCATAGCCTCTAATTTCTTTGCCAGATTTACGAAATACTCAAGATCAAAAATCTGATCAGGTAGATTCTTTACAGTCAATCGGTCACGATCTTCTTTTTTCTCAGGGAATTTTGAATCCACCGTATAACAAACCGCACAATCGGCAATACCACCAGCAGCTTTCACATACTTAATGGTTGATTTCATGTTCTCGATATCGTTAAGACAATCGAAAATACGCATGATCCCCAGACCTGATTTAACTGATTGTGTATTGAACTTTTCAATCACCGACTCAGGATAAGGACTGTAACCAAACAAATTTCGTCCACGCGACAAAGCAGTCAGTTTAGAAACATCACCAATCTCTTTTTTAATCGATTCAAGACGGTACCAAGGATCCTCGTTCAAATAACGCATCACCGAGTCAGGAACAGCACCACCCCATACTTCCAAAGCATAAAAACCCGCTTTTTTATACAAATGAAGAACCTTCTCAATTTCTGCCTGAGGCATTCTTGTCGCAAAAAGCGATTGTTGTCCATCTCTTAAGGTAAGATCTCTAACTAGTAATTTCCTATTTTTAATCATATCCCTAAACTTGATTAGAAATGCAACAAATGCTGCATTTAATTAATTATGTGCGTACGTGAATTCAAAACAACATTTCCTGTTTGTCTTTCGATTCCAAATTTATAAATACTTTCATATTAAAGAAACAATTCTTCATTTAACCATCTATGTTCTACAATACCTGCACTTAATGATTTACATGACTTTTATCATTAATGATTTTTTTCAATATTAAATGCATTTTATTGCAAACGATATAGACCCATTGATGGATTTTACAGTAATTTCACACAACAATCTCATGACCAAAAACATAACCCCACAAACAAGAAACACAAATACATAATTAACCTTAATTTTGTACTGTTAATAATTAAGTTTGTAATTATATTTCATTTAAAATGATCTGAAGTCCGAATCTGTTCTACAACATGATACAAACATGATTTTTTATTCAAATTCTTTTATTAAAACCGAGCTACAAGTCTAAAAATCATTTCTTATTTTGCATTGAAGCTCCAATTTATCCTCTTTTAATATGAATATTAAGCTTAAAAATTCCCAATACCGAAAGTTCTGTGCCTATGGCTTCCTTAAAAACCTCCGTTTTTTTGATGCCTTTCTCATCCTTTTTCTTTTAGATAAAGGAATGAGCTACACCCAAATCGGGACACTTTATGCTGTCAGAGAAATTATTACAAATCTGTTCGAGATTCCTTCCGGACTGATTGCTGATAATTACGGACGGAAAAAATCTCTGGCTGGAGCTCTTCTTATATTCACACTCTCCTTCCTCATATTCTGGCTATCAAACAATTTCTGGTTTTATCTGCTAGGCTTTGTTATATTTGGTATGGCCGATGCCTTCCGTTCGGGTTCACACAAAGGCATGATGATGGATTATCTGAAACTAAATAATTGGATGGACTTCAAATCTGAATATTACGGACATACCCGATCGTGGTCACAACGTGGCTCTGCCCTATCTTCACTTATTGCAGGACTTTTAGTTTTAATCGATGGTAATTACCAGAACATATTTATCTATTCTGTGATTCCCTACGGCATCAACTTCATTCTAATCCTAAGCTACCCTTCTGATATTGACAAGGCCATTAATCACAAACAAAAAGAAGATAAGTCTTTAATAAAAAGCTTTTACAGTTTATACAAGGTGATGAAGCAAAAATCAGTATTCAAACTAGTAAGTACTTCTGCATTCCATACCGCTTATCTGAAGGCTTTAAAAGATTACATACAAGCTATCATGCTGGCAATTGCTCTTCTGATTCCTAATTTTATTGATCTTGACCAGGATAGACAAAACGGACTAATCATAGGAGTCCTCTATTTTATTATTTATTTACTGACAGCCTACGCATCTCAGTATTCTGCCTTCATCCAGCAAAAAGCACCTTCCAATTTCGTCAGAAAAACGCTCTTTTTAGGCCTCAGTTTTGGTGTTGTTTGTGGTATTTTCTATGTCTCAGAAATGTGGATTGGCGCTTTTATAGCCTTTACCCTTATCTATATTATAGAGAATGTTCGCAAACCCATTTTAACTTCATTTGTTGCTGACCATGTTCCCAATGAACTCCTAACTTCCGTTTACTCTTCACAATCACAAATCCGAACCTTATTTTCAGCTGGTATCGCCTTTATTTTTGGAATCAGCGCCGATATTTGGGGTATTGGTTTATCCCTGATTATTGTCTCCGGAACACTAATTGTACTTGCCGGTTTAATCAGTTACAGAAAGAAATCTTAAAAAATATGTCAAGCCGAAAAGGATGTAAAACTTGTTTGATGAATCATCTTCACACATTAACAAATTCATTACTTTTGAGCCATACAACATATTTATAAAAAATGGAATTTAAACAGATACTTCACGACATCTACTCCGAGCTTGCAGAGAAAAATGACAATGGACAAGTTGCAAGTTATATACCAGAATTGGCTAATGTTGATCCCAATAAGTTTGGCATTCATTACAGTTCACTTGAAGGGAATAGTTATGGTCTGGGCGATCATCAGGAAAAGTTTTCATGCCAGAGTATCATTAAGGTTTTATCACTTTGTCTGGCAATTAAAAACGAAGGTGTGGGAATATGGAAACGCGTGGGTGTTGAGCCATCAGGTACTCCATTTAACTCCTTAGTTCAGTTGGAATACGAACACGGCATTCCTAGAAACCCATTTATTAATGCAGGTGCCATCGTTATTTGTGATATTTTGATGAGTCAACTCGAAAATCCAAAGGCCGATTTTCTGGCTTTTGTACAAAAACTGGCTTTTAACTCAAATATCAATTACAATCCCAAAATTTCAGCATCTGAAAAAGCGCATGGTTACAGGAATGCAGCGCTCATCAACATGATGAAATCTTTTGACAATATCGAGAATTCAATTGAAGACGTTTTAGACTTCTACTACGACATCTGTTCCATTGAAATGACTTGCGAAGAATTGGCACAAACCTTTCTGCTTTTCGCAAATAATGGTTGCATTCCAAACTCAAATGAAAGAATAATCACAACCAGTCAATCCAAACGTATTAATGCCATTATGCAATGTTGTGGTTTTTACGACGAAGCGGGTGAATTTTCATTCAAGGTGGGTTTACCTGGTAAATCTGGAGTCGGAGGTGGTATAGTGGCTATTCATCCGGGTAAATATTCAGTAGCCGTTTGGAGTCCCCGATTAAATAAGAAAGGGAATTCGTACAAGGGCATTTTAGCTTTAGAAATGCTGACCACAAAATCAGAACTTTCAATATTCTAAAATCTTATTATTCCACGAAAAAGCCGCGAATCAAACAATTGATTCGCGGCTTTATCCTTTATCCTTTATCCTTCAAGACTAGAATAACTTTTCCAGCACTTCTTTTACAGTTTCCATATCAGGATCGATATCAAAAACATGTGAAGGCTTAAGATAAGTCACTTCTTTTTCTCTTTTAATTCTCTCTTCACCACCTCCGGTAATATTTAGCATGATGCAGGCATCTTTATCAAGCTTGCCTTCCTGAATTTGTTTAACCAAGGTAGCAACTGCAACAGCAGCTGCGGGATGAATATCGTTTCCTTCGGTTTCAAGAAATAGTTGAGCAGCTTCAAGTGCTTCCTCATTGCTGGCAACCAAAACATCACCACCTGCGTCTTTCATCGCATCGAACAAACCTCCTGCAATTGGATAGGGCGGTTTACGATTCGACAAGACTTTAGCATCAATCTCTTCAACTTGCTTACGAGCCAACTCATCCTCCAATGGCAACATAGCACGGGAATCAGCTTTCCAGGCATCATAAATTGGAAGGAATGGCGCATTTTGAGAAACCATCAATTTCATTTTATTCTGACCATAACGACCATCCTCGATAAAACGAAGATTCGCTTCCCAGGCAGCAATAGCACCTGTTCCACTCCCAACAGCCTGAAAGTAATAATCAGGAATCTGACCAATCTCGCTAACTGCTGACAGAACCGTAGTTCCCATACCATCGCGACGAGCCACATTTTTGGCTCCACCTTCGGCCACAAAGCCATCCAAAGCACAAGCCAGATTTGACAAATGTATCGCATCGAAGTAATCACTACCCGATTTGGTTGCAATTAAACGCACATTATCTTTAATCGGCTCATCGAACCAAAGTGCTGACAAGTTATCTTCCGGAACCGAAAGAAGTAATGGAATATTATTATCAGAACAAACACGGGCAAAAGCTCTGGCTGTATTACCGGCTGAGGCAACTACTAAAACCTGATCGGTTGAATTTAATCGACCACTAACAGCATATGCTTCAGTTTCTTTAAATGAACACGTACGAAAATTGGCTCCTTTCTCAGGCCAATAACCGCTGAAAGTGATATACAAATTAGTTAAGCCTAAATACTTTGCTAAACCTTCACTCTTATAAGTTGCAGGCGCAGAAGAACCTTTTAGAGTTTTACGAATTGGTAGCCAATCAGAAAATTTATAAATCCCTAGAGAATTATCTTTCACTTCCAATTGTTTATTTTCATAAATCGCTCGAATTAAAGTAGGATAACTTTCGCCCGGTGCATCCAAAGTCCAACCTTCATCTTCAAATTGTTTACCTGTTTTTACGGATTCCAGTTTATATTGAGTCGCTTGAAATTCTTTTGTCATGCTTAGTAATGTTTAATTTTTTTTGAGACCCTAAAAATAGCAATTGATTATTAGATATCAATTAAGTCTCTTCAGAATCTATTAACTGAAAGTTAAAAGCTGGAAACTCCCAGCATAATTCACCCTTTCAGAACCGCAAGATCAATGCAAATTACGGTATTTATGATTCAATTAACAATTATTGACGTTTCAATTCATGAGATCGGCTATTTTAATTCCAATATTTTGTAATTTTCAGCTTTGAAATTTTTCACCTATCAGTTATACACATGAAATTACTTTACAGATCTTTCATGCTGCTTTCTGCAGTTATTCTTGGAAGTTTTAGCAGTCATGCTCAAAACTTAAAAATTGATATCAAGCTTGAGAATGTTAGTGATAGCTCTGCTTACCTTGCCCACTATCTGGATGGGCGAATTTTTGCCGATGATACCACCCAACTTGTCAACGGAGTTGGTTTATTTCAAAAAGACAGTTTACTGGATCAAGGCATCTACGTGGTCTATTTACCTTCACAAAAATATTTCGATCTCTTAATTGGCAATGACCAGGAATTCTCAATCAAATCGAACTCGGCTGATTTTGTCAACATGCTTACGATTAAGGGTTCTAAAGAAAGTGAGGCTTTTGCTGATTTCCAAAAATTTATGAAAGCTAAAACTGAAAACAGCAGAAAACTCCAGGCCGAATATAAAGACAAACTTAAAGACGAAAAAGCTAAGGCTGAATACCGTGAACTTTTTAAAAAAGCCGACAAGGAAGTTAAAGCCTATATCAAAACCTTGAACGAAAAATTCCCTAAACCCAGCTTTGTATCCGAATTTGCCAACTTCACGCTTTCTCCTGAAGCTCCGGATTTCAACGATTCTATTGCTGCTGATTTTCCTGATCGTGATAAAGAAATTAAACTCAGAAATTACCTTTGGACAAAAAATCATTATTTATCGAATCTGAATCCTGCCGACGATAGATACCTTCGCACCCCTTTGCTAAAAGATAAGCTGAAGTTTTTCTTCGAAAACATACTCATTCAACAACGCGATTCCATCGTTAAAGAATCAGTCAAGCTGATTGAGCAAGCTCGTCCCAACAAAAAATGCTTTCAATATTACACCCAATATGCGCTTAACTATGCCATTAAATCAAAAATTATGGGTGTCGATGCTGCTTTTGTCGATTTGGCCAGACGTTATTATTTGAGTGGACAAGCCACCTGGGCTGATTCAACACTGATGGCCAATATAAAAGAACGAGTGATTAAACTTCAATACAATTTACTTGATATGAAGGCTCAGGACTTGGCTCTTGAAACCATTGATGGCGAATTTGTAAGGCTTCACGAAGTTGATGCCAACTACACCATTCTGTATTTCTTTGAAACCGATTGTGGTCACTGTAAAAAAGTAACCCCTCGCCTAATACCTGAAATACTTGAGCCTTATAAAGACTTAGGCCTCAAAATAATGGCCATTTACACGCAGCAAGATAAAGAAGCATGGCAAAAATACATTGAAGATAACGAACTCTACGATTTTGTAAATTGCTATGATCCCAATTATCAAAGCAATTTTAGAATCTTTTTCGATGTGTATTCAACCCCAACCATCTACCTTCTAGATAAAAATAAAAAGATCATTGCTAAACGATTGGATTTAGAAAACTTAAAGGGTTTTCTTGATCATGAACGAAAAATGAAAGCAGAGAAATCGTAAGCCGTTTAAAATTAAAACACTTAAGCTATCCTTCTGGGGTAGCTTTTTTTAAGTCATTCTCAACAAAAAACAGCCCCCTCGAGATGAATACAAGCGAACTCCTGCATATTCTGCAAGTCATTGTTCATTACGGCTTACATCTTTTATTTCCCGGAGCTGTAGCCTGGTTTTTCTTCAAAAATCAATGGAAAAAGGCTTGGTTGATTATGCTTGCGACCATGCTGGTTGATTTGGATCACTTATTGGCCACACCCATATTCGAAGCAGGACGATGCAGTATTGGTTTTCATCCCCTACACTCCTATTACGCTATAGCGGCTTATTTTATCATGGTTTTCTTTCCAAAATTCCGAATAGTAGCCATCGGCTTACTACTGCACATGTTTACCGATTTTCAGGATTGTTTGTGGCTTACGATTCTTAACAAATAAAAAAAGCTCGATAGATTCTATATCTATCGAGCTTTTAAATTGGTAGTTAGTCGGTTCTTCTTAGTTTTCCATGTATTTTTTCAAACCTTTTAAGGTTTTAGAAAATTCAGATCCCAACTGTGCAATTAATTTACCTTCCGATACACCTTCTTTTGCTTTTAAGTAACCTTTAAAAATCACCTTACACTTATTAGGTCCGTAGGCTGTTACATAATAATGAACAGCAACATATTCAGCAGGCATATACTCATCAAATGGCGTAAAACAGATGTGCTTATTATCTGGATCGAAAACCAATACAGTTTCCAATCTTGGCGTTCCATCTGCCATTACCATTTCACGAACCGCATCTAGTCCATTACCATCAGCCAAAGATGATTTAACCAAAGACGGAACATATTCTTCTACTTTTTCAAGAGAAGCAATCAGTTTCCAAACATCGTTAGCCGAAGCTTTAATGGTTACTTCTCTCTTAACCTTTGGAGGTAACATTTTAGCAGGTTTCATTTGTGCAGAAACACATCCAAACAGACCACAAACCATCAAAAAGAGTAGGGCTATTTTTAATTTTGAATTCTTCATACCTCTTATTTAATTGTTTCTTCTAATTTCTTAGTTAAAGATTCACCACGTAATTGCTTACCCACAATCTTACCTTCTTTATCCAACAGAATAATGTAAGGGATTCCAGAGAACTGATACTCTTTCATAATATCTTTTCCAGAACCCGGAGCTTGAATTTGTGGCCAAGGCATATTTTCCTGACGCATTGCTTTTTTCCAGGCATTCTTACTTTTATCAATAGATACACTTAAAAACTCAACACCTTTATCTTTATACACCTCATACAATTCTTTCAAATGAGGAATTTCGTTTCGACATGGTCCACACCACGACGCCCAAAAATCAACAACCAAATACTTACCTCTAAAACCCTTAAGGCTAACCATTTGACCATCCTTAGTTGGAAATTCAAAAATTGGAGCTTCTTTACCAATAGCCAATCTCTCTTTTTGTGCTTTAGCTTCTGCTCTAGCTTTCTTATAATCTAACAATGGCTGGTAATTCGGATTCTTTGCCTCCAAAGTTTTAATAATTTTCTCAACCAAAGGTTTATCACTTTCTTTTCTTAAAGAACTCAATAAAGAGATAATTGAATTGCGATCAGAATAATGCTCAGCTATATAACGGGTTCTGGCATCCAGATCATCATAACAAGCGTTATAACCTTTACCGGCAACTTCTTTCCACTTTTCACAATCTGATAATGATGCTTCATACATAAGTTTTCCTGCCGCAATCATACTTTGGTAATTACGGTAGTAATTAAAGGCTATTAAATTCATCACCTCATTGTTTTTCCCACCATTAATATACACGTAAGGTGGATTCTTAATCTTCATTTTAGCAGTATCCTGACCTCTGAAATCAACCTTCAAATCCTCATCTTCAGCCCAAAACTGAACTGACTGCCACTTCTGACAATCCAATGTGTAAACACCTGGCTTATCTACCTTCATCTCAAACTTATAAGTCCCATCAGGATTCACAGTTACAGAATCAATTATGGTTTTATCAAAACCATTTCGCTTAATAATATTCATTTTAAAACGATTATCAGGAAACTTAACATTTCCCTGAATCGTAATAGTATCTTTTACTGGTGCCTGGCACGAGCAAAGAATTAAAGCTATAAAAGCAACAAGTAAATTTTTCATTTTTTATTTTTTTATTCCATCCAAAGATGGGATGATCGCTAGTTTACGTTAAGATTCTGCCAAACCTAAATTTTTAGCAATCGATTAAAATTTATTCCAGAGTGAATAGGGCTTGTCGAATTAATAATAATCAACAAGCTTTATTTATTTCTTCTTTCCTTTTGCAGATTTCATTCCACCCATTTTAAATGCCGGGATTGAAATTATTTTTGTACCTGCTTTCTCTGCCTCTAGATCCGCTTTTTTAGAAGCTGATTGTGTTGCCTTAGCTTCTTCAGCATGACCAACTAACTCCAACAAAATAGCTTTTGTTGCTAAATAACCAGATTTATGCTCAGGGCGAGTCTCGTTTACTGAAGCGTAGTCTGCCCAACGTAGTGCTCTCTCTAGCATCATTTTATCTTTTGACACTTTAGCAATGGTCGAAGCTGCAGAATCAAAATATCTATACTTATTTTCGTTCTTATTCAATAAAGAAAAATCAAGAGCAGCATCAACAGTGTATACATATTTGTCCCAATCATTCAAACGAGAGTATTCATTCTTTAAAGCAATAGCGATCAACTCAGAAGCCCTATCATAATTTGAATTTTGCAGATCAATAATTAAAGTATCGAAACCAGCTTTGTCATACTCACGCCCTTCACCTGGATAGAAATAAGAGTATTCTTCAATTTTCTTATTGTAGGTTTTATAGATTTTTGAATCGATTTCATCAGCGCCAACAACTTCTGCTAATTGGTTTCTATTTTTCACAACAAAACGAAATTCATTGGTTGCCGGATTTCTCATAAAATACTTCACAATATTCCAGTTCTCTTTCTTCAACAAATCTTCTTTGTTTAAGCTAGATATATAAGCATCGGCTTTTTCAGCTTCCTCTTTACCCAAATTTGCCATACGCAATGATCTTAAATAAGAAAACATGAATTCTCCGTCGCGTTTCCCCGCTTCGTACTCTTTTTGCAAAGCAGCAAAATTTTTGTCATCCGATTGCGCTTCTTTTATATAAGCGATAAACTCGTCAGCACTATAAGCTCCGACAACACGATGAATAACTTCACCTTTAGCATTAATTACCAGAAAAGTAGGATAAGCATTAATTTTCCAACCTGGCTTTAGAGCAGGCCCCTCTCCTTTTTCCATATCGAGCTTATAGTTCACAAAATTGGCATTGAAATAATCAGCAACATGATCCTGTGTAAACACATCCTTGGCCATCATCTTACATGGTCCACACCAAGAAGTATAGCAGTCAACAAAAATCAATTTATTGCTCTTCTTAGCCTTTTTTAAAACCTTGTCCCATTTTGCATGTTCAAACTCAACAGAACGATTCTGTGCCATTGAAGCTGTAGAAATAAAAAGCCCCAAAAGAGCCAATACAATCACTGTTAGTAAATTTTTCATGTTATTATTTTAAATAAGTATTCTATTGCCGAGACGAAACAGCCTGCCAGCTGCCAAAGCCATAAAGTAGATCGTCCGATAATAATTAATAGATTATAATCCTTTTAGTTACGACGAGATATGCGTCACTCATCCAAAGCAAATTTCCCGTCATCAGTTTAAAGACCCTAAATTTTGATTTATACCTTAATTAAGACATGGTAATTTTCACGTTTATTTTTAATATTTTATTTTTCCCCTAATAGATCAGCTTTCAATTTTAGAAATGCATTTTTAAAACCAGTATTCAAATTTTTAGTTGCCAAGCCCATATCACACCACTTAGCTGCCTCTTCACGAAGAGTTTTATCTTCTGTTGCTTTATTTATAGGCAGAGCATAATTATATAGCGACATCAGGCTCTTATCAATTAAACCCGATTCCAAGTATTTAGAGACTGTGCTTACAAAAACCATCCAATCTTTAAGAGTTCTAGCTGTTGCGATCTCTGAATAAGCCAAAATATTGGCTTTATCCTTAATCTTAAATTTTTCAAGATCAGATTCGAATTGTAACTTTCTTGCAAGATTCAGGTGAAAATCTCCCGATTCACATTTATCACAAAGCTGATTCCCTTGACGTAAAAATGTGAAGTAAATCTTCTCGGCAACTTCTTTTTCACCATACAAACCTTCAAACTGCTCTCTATTTGTCAATAAATACTGAAAAGCTTTATTATCTGTATTATTGATATACTTTTTTACCAGATCCCAGTTTTCCCGGCTTAGTAACTTATCAGAAGTCAAGTCATCAAAATATTTTACGATAACCATCTTCAACTTTGCATTTTCACCTGCAGATTCAAGCACCTTCAAGTAATTAACCAGAAACTTGTAATCAAAAACGCCTTCTTTTTCATAAATTTCGTTGTAATCAGAAAGATTCATCTCACCATTTAAAGCTTTATTAGCAAATTTCAGGAAGTCAGATTTAGGCATGGAACCAACAGCCTTATGGTCAATTTTTTCGTTAGCATCGATAAAAATCAAAGTTGGATAGGCAGTAACCCGCAGTTTTGATTTCAGACTTAAACCTGGTTCTTTCTCCATATCTAACTTCACATTCACAAAGTTTTGATTAAATAAGTCTCCCACTTCAATATCTGTAAAGACGTTTTTAGCCATCATTTTACAGGGACCACACCAGCTTGTATAAGCATCAATAAAAATGAGTTTGTTTTCATTTTTAGCCTTCTTAAGAATCTCCTGCCAAGAGCTATGCACAAATTTAATCCCGGTATAATCTTTACTATCTGATTGCAGTTGAGCGTATGATTCCTGACAAAAAAACAGACAGAAAGACAAGCAAACAAGTATTGTTTTAATTTTATTCATCAGTAAAAATTTAGGAATAGAATTCACCTGACACCCGGAAAAACTTGTATCATCAAGTTTCTCCTGATATCAGGAATGATTGTATTCAATTAAGTTGAAAAGAAACAGTCAAATAAATGACTGAGTTGAGATTTACAAGTAGCCCGGATTCTGAACCAAACTCCCTTTTGTAATATCGATTTCTCGCTTGGGAATTGGTAATACATAACGACCAGCAGGCACATCCTCGTATACACCATCACCATTTTTAAACTGAAGTTTTCTCCCGGTACGGATAATATCGTAACGATGTAATCCTTCAAAAGCCAGTTCTTTCTCGCGCTCAAGCAGAATACGATCAATTAAATCCTCAGTTGTAGCAAAATCAGAAAGATTGTAATCAACAAAAGCAGCATCAGCACGACTAGCAATTCGATTCAATAAGTCAACAGATTCCTGCACCTTGCCTTCTGTTCTGGCCAAAGCTTCAGCACGTATCAAATACATTTCTGACAGGCGAATCATAGGGATATTATCACGTCCATCTTTGTGATTAAACTTACTGGTTGTAAATTTACCCGGGTTGTATGTTGATAAAGGATTCCCTTCCCAGATCAAATCTGTTATTCTTTGATCGGTACCAGAAAATTTTCCTAAATAATCATCGGATACATAACCAACCGATTTTGAATAATAGGGATAATAATGTGTACCAAACTGATGATCTCCCCCATTGAAAGTTAAAGGGATTGCATAAATAAACTCTTCATCTAAATCTACATCAACCCCACTGCTAATTGGAAATACAGAACGAAGATAAGGTGCTAATCTATAAGTAGAGTTATTAACAAAAAATGCAGATTCTTCCGCTGCTTTTTGAAAATTCCCCATATATAAATACACTCTTGAAAGTAATGCATGTACACTTCCCTTCGTTGCGCGAGCTCTGGTTTCTAAATCATCATCGTATTCAACCCTCAAATCGGGTAAAGCATCTGTCAAATCTTTAACTATTTGGATGTAAACTTCATCATTTGTAGAACGCTTCAATGCATTATTTGAAACAAATTCTGTTCCCGCATAGGGAGTAAGCTGTAAGGGTAAACATAAGCCATCCTTTTTTCCTTCCAAAGCTCCATCCCCGTACAAACGCAGCATAACTAAATAATTGTAAGCTCTTAAAAATTTAGCTTCAGCCACGTGCTGCTTCTCAAGATCCTCATTATAGGTTCCCAACTCAGGAACTGACTTTATGATAACATTAGCCACATTTATTGCCGAATAGGTCTTAGACCATATTTCTTCAGCCGTATAATCATCTGTTAATAACTTACCTGACACCAAGGCCATACTGTATGTGCTCGTCACCTCAATAAGTCTTGTTGTCACATCTCCTATGGTATAAGCAGTTTGCTTATTCGCCTCATAGGTTTTATTGTAAACATCCATTAAGGCTGATTCGGCGGAAGCTGCAGTCTGAAAAACTTCAGATTCAACAGTAGTATCCTCTGGAGCAAGATCAAGTTGTTTATCACAAGCTGTTAAGCTACCAACAATAGCTAACAGAACAAGACCATATATATTAATAACTCTATTTTTCATTTTTTTGAAATTAGTATCTTGACACTATACTTTGCATCAGGAATAATTACAATAAACTCTCTTATATTATCTTAAACCAATTTTAAGCCCAATCTGTATGGCCTTTTGCTGAGGTATGGTCAATTCATCATTTCCTGCATAAGCAGCTGATGAGCCAAAGGCACTCACCTCAGGATCAGGACCAGAATAATTCGTCCAGGTTAGTAAATTCGATCCTTTCGCATAAAGTACCAAACTTTCTAATCCCAGTTTACGAATTCTATCCGTATTAAAGCGATAAGATAATGAAACATTTTTCAAACGCACAAAAGACCCATCTTCCAGGAAACGGTCAGTCTCCCTACTAACAGTGTAATCTGTACCTCCTCCAATTTTTCCAGGAGTAGACAGATTATACTTTTTCGGAATCTCAGTTTTATGTCCTGCAATTATCCACTCATCCAAAATTTCAGTACTCAGATTCCTGTTTTTATTATCCGTATACGTTAAAAGTTCGGCACGAGTTCCGTTCATTATTTTTCCACCATAGGAAAAACTCAACAGCGTACTCAATTCAAGATTCTTATACGTAAATATATTTGTAAATCCACCTGTAAATTCTGGCATTCTATCGCCCATTACAAATTTATTATCGTACGCTTCCTTATTATTTATAGATGCTGGAGGTGTGGTCGAAATGCTCCCATCTGAATACCTCCATAAAGGATTACCCGTAAGAGGATCAACACTATGCCAATCGTACAAAAACCATGCTGTTGCCGATTCTCCAACCTGATAATAGGCATAGCCAATTTCTGATCCTCCTGCAACATATCCCTTCAGGTTAAGTTTTGTTACCTTATTGGTATTCCTTGCAAAATTTAAATTCGAAGTCCACTTAAATTCTTTATCGATATTTACACTGGTCAATGATATCTCTATCCCCTTATTTTCCATATCAACCAGATTTTGTATTTGAGAAGAATAGCCTGAATATAAGGGTACACTTGAACCAATTAACATGTCGATACTTTTCTTATTATAATAATCAAACGTTAAAGAAAACCTCGATTCAAATAACGATACGTCTAATCCTATGTCAACGGTATGCGTTTTTTCCCATTTCAGGTCAGGATTACTAGCTTGCTGCACTTCAAGAATATTAGTATTACCGTACTGTTTAGCGTAGTCTCTAGCCACATATTGACCTTGATTGCCGTAATAGCCACCTGAACCGGAGATACCTGAAAATCCTAAACTCGCACGAAATTTCAGATCATCAACCCATAGGTATGGTTCCATAAATTGTTCCTCAGAAATTCGCCAACCTACCGAAAATGATGGGAAACCAACATATCTTTCGTTTTTATTAAATCGAGAAGAACCATCTACACGATAGGTTACTCCTGCCATATATTTGTCTTTCCAACGGTAGTTCATTCTACCAAAAAACGAGACCATAGCCCATTCTCTTAAAACGGCACCATCAACTCGAGAATCGTTAGCCGAACCAATACTTAAGACATCGTTCGTTGGAAAATCTGTAGCTGCAATCCGAACATAGTCTTCCTTTGAAGTTTCGAAGCTTTGACCTATAACACCCGTGAATACATGCTCACCAAATTCTTTATATATTGATGCTGTGTTATTAATAACAAGCTTTAAATTATTAATATTTGTTTGACTTGCACTTCCTTGAATAATCTCAACCTCTTTACCCGCATCAATCCCTTTGTATTCTTTATTACGATTATAAGCTTTTGAAGACATTAAATCAATACCAACTTCAGTCTTAAGGGTTAACCACGACAAAGCTTTGTATTCAGCATATAAATTACCTATAACACGCTTATCCTTAACGAAGTTTATATCCTCCTTAGCTTTGGCAATTGGATTAAATCTATCGCGATCGCTCTGAACAAAAACGTAATCTCCATTATCATCTTTAATGCGTGTATTGGGAGCAGCAAGTAATGAATTCCGATAAACACTACCTGAGTTCAATGAGTTATTATCGGTATAAGACAAACTTATATTATTTCCAAAACGAAATTTCTCGCTTGATTTATACTCATAATTAATTCGGGCGGTATAACGTTTAAAATCATTATTAATCACATACGAATCCTGGTCCAGATAATTTAGAGATAAAAAATACGTACTTTTGTCTGTTCCTGCAGAAACCGTTGCCGAAATATTATTGGTTACTGCCGTACGTGTTGCAGCATCGAACCAATCCGTATTATACCCCTTGGTAAATGGATAAATACCATTGGTATTTGCCCCTAAAAAACTATTATAAAAATCAACATATTGATCTCCATTCAAAACATCAGGAACATCAATAGGACTAGCAACTGAAGTAGAAATATTAAGGTCAACTTTAGGTAAACCTTTTTTTCCTTTTTTAGTCGTAATCAGGATAACACCAGCAGCACCTCTCGATCCATAAATAGCCGTCGCATAGGCATCTTTCAACACCTCGATGGATTCAATATCATCCATATTCAAACTCGCCAAAGGGTTTCTCTCGAATTCAGATGTTGCCCCAATAGAGCCTGATGTCGTATTCCCACCCATTGCAACCATGGGAACACCTCCGGACTGAAAAGAAGTTGAAGCTCCGGCACCAACTCCATATACAGGAACCCCATCAATAATATAAAGCGGGTTATTATCAGCAGAAAGCGATGTAATTCCTCGAATAGTTATCGCTGTAGCACTGCCAGGAGTTCCACTTGCAGAATTAACCTGCACGCCCGCAATTTGACCTGAAAGTGCATTATCAACACTTAATGCAACTTGATCGATCTGTTCAATATTAACAGATGATACCGCACCTGTTAAGTCGCGTCTTTCCTGTACACCGTAACCAATTACGGCTATTTCTTTAAGCGATATATTATCGGGACTCAGGATCAAATCGAAATGCGTTTTAGTCCCAATTTTAATTTCTTTTGATGTATAACCTATTGACGAAATCAATAAAACGTCGCCTGGGTTAGCCACAATAATAAAGTTACCATCAAAATCGGCTGCTACACCATTGGTTGTTCCTTTTACGATAATTGTAGCACCAACTACAGGCTGATTATCTTCCGAACATTTGAGTGTGCCCGTAATCTTAATTTTCTTTAATTCCTGAGCTTTAGTAATTTGAGCCTTAACACTCAAAGTCGATAAGGACAGTAATATGGAAAAAAGGGCTAAGAGTATTTTATACATGATATTGAATTTTACTACATGTTATTTGAATACAAATGATAACCTCAACAGAAGTTTATTTTAGGAGGCCACCTGCCAGTAACCTCCTAGTCGAAATTCAAATTAATTTAATGTTCCTTTCCAAGAATCTGTCAGTATTTTAGCTGTACCATCAGCTTCAGCACCTTTCCCACCAAAAATATGAACCACATTTCCATCTTTGACAAATGCATGACCTGCACGTCCTGCAAAACCCTCTGGCAATGCACCTTCAGTAACCTTTGTCCAGTTTAAACCTGCATCTTCTGAAACCCAGGTTGCATTCGATGGTACTGCAATTTCAGTGCTTTCATCCATCTCACCTGTAGCCACATTACCACCTATTAAATAGAATCTGTCGTTATACACATAGCAAATATGACCGGCACAGGCATCAAATGGTTTTTCCACAGCTAATTTTGTCCAGTTAATGCCATCAGCTGACTTATATACATCGTTAAAATATTGATTCGGATATCCTGTACGTCCACCAATCAGATATAATTCATCATTATAAACCACCAATTGACTTTTAGCTCTGGCAACAAAGTCTGCTCCAAAATCAGCTTCCAAATTAGTCCAGGTAGCCCCACCGTCGGTCGATTTCCATGCATCAGCAATCGCACCTTGAGGAGCACCATAAGCTACTGAAAAACCACCAACCACATATAAATCACCATTCATATTGGCAACGGTTGGTTCAGTTCTTATTGAAAAGGAATTAACTTCAGGTGCTGCACCCCAACCTTCGTAGTCGGTTTGTGTAGTTGTAATCTTCTCCCAAGTAGCCCCGTCTGTTGAAGTCCATACTTTATTAACACCATTACCATCACCGGTTCCGCCACCAAAATAATCTGAGTATGACAAACCTCCCAGTAGTAATTGCTTATCGCCATGTTTCACAGTTGCAGATCCAACTGCAATACCATAATCCTGGAAAATAGTAGAAGAAACTTCAGTAAAGGCGACACCATCAGTAGATGAATAAATTCCTGCTTCATGATCACCATAAACTGCAGCTCCTTTAAGACCTCCTACAACAAAATACTTACCATCCAATTCGAAAGCTGTCATTTGAGTATACAATGGGAAGCCTGCATTAGGGGATAAATTTGTCCAGGCAGACAACTCGTTAGCTACATTAACTCTTACGGTGTAACTGATTGTATTATCACCATTCTCAGCAACAACAGTAAAAACAACATCATTTGTAAAATCCATACTTATTGATCCACTTACCTGAGGAATACCATCGATATTTACTTGAGCCAAAGGTGCAGCACTAAATACTGGTGTTAATGCAGAAGCGTCAAATCCGTATGGCAAAGCAATTTGATTGGTAATAACATTATCGCTCCCAATGGTAAACTCATAATTTTCAAGAGCTTCATCAGCAAATCCAAAGTTTAAAAATCCTGTTAAATCACTCAATTTTTTCTCATCATCGCTACAAGAAGTGAACACACTACTCAATAAGATGGCCATAAGTGGTAAAGCCATTTTCCATGAAATTCTTAAATTTTTCATAAACTTTAATTTTAGGTTTTAATTGGGTTTATTATTCGGATTCTATCGTTCAAAATTCGATTTCTATGACTGACTCAGACTCTTGTTTTATCAATCTTTTCATCACATTTTCACTTCTAACAATCCATTTTCTGTTTAACTTAACTCACCTAACACCTCAAAAACATAGAAAAAGTCTATCCCAATTACCAGCTGTGAAGCTGATATTATGTAATCTTTGATATGTTTCTTAAGATTTTTTCCGGTGCGGTTATCTTATCCTGCCAGATTCAATAACCTTTCATTTACTACATATATTATTTATTTTTACTTGACAAGTTTGTTTATAAGTTAATTCTTAAGCCCAAGCTAAAAGACTTTGACTGCGGCATGGTTACTTCATCGTAACCTGAGAGTAACGAAGATGAACCAAAAGCGCTCACTTCGGGGTCCACTCCTGAATAGTTTGTAATTGTAAATAAGTTAGTTGCCTGAGCGTAAAATTTAACGCCTTCAAGTTTCATTTTTTTCACAATCGATTTAGGTAAATAATAAGCCAACACAAGCCTTTTAAGACGAATAAATGAGGCATCCTCATAAAAACGTGAGCTTGTTCGACTGGTGATATAATTGTTTGTACTGGTTATTGATTGATTCAATAAGGCAGGTTGATTCGTCATATCCCCCTCATTTTTCCAATAATTTAATACATCCGGTGATAAATTATAGGCCTCACTTGTTGAATAAGTATGTAAAAGAGCTGCTGTTCCATTCATCATTTTTTTACCCGATACAAATATTAATGATGTATTTAATTCAAAACCTTTATATGACAGGCAGTTATTTATCCCACCTGTAAACGTTGGAATTCCTGAACCAAAAGCTTTTCTATCTGTATTATCCGACGGTGGTATTTCACTTAAAATCCCATTTTCATATTGCCATATCGGATTGCCGGTGGCAGGATTGACACCCTTCCAATCATAAAGGTAAAACTGAGCAGCTTCCTTTCCTTCCTTGAAATATTTATAAGCCTGATCAGCTCCCCATACCTCTTCTCCAATATAATTAATCGCAACCACTTCGTTTTTATTATAGGCGGTAGACAACAGCATGCTCCATTTAAATTTCCGATCAATTAATTGACAATCCAGATTCATTTCAATTCCTGTATTCTTCATCTTCCCCACATTCACCCATTGTTGCTCGTACCCCGAAACAGCAGTAACATCTGTAAATAGAAGTAAATTATTGACCTCTTTGGAATAATAATCCAAACTTGTCTTTAACTTCTCATGAAAAAAAGACAAATCAAGTCCAAAATCAAAATTCTTTGTTTTTTCCCATGAAATATCCAATTCGGCACCATTATCTTCAGATAATATAGGCGTACCTGCATAATTCAGATTATTGGGATGTGTTTGATATGTCCGCAAAGCACCATAGGTATAAGTCGATTGCTCCACACCCGAATAACCAAAACTTGAACGTAGCTTGAATAAGTTTAAAAGTGAATTTTCAACATCAGACTTTATGATCCAACCGAGTGAGAATGCAGGAAACATTTGATAACGGTTACTTTTTCTGAAACGAGACGAACCATCAATCCGATATGAGAGACCCGCGAATAACTTCTGCTTGTAATTATAATTCAAACGACCAAACCATGAAGCCAGAGCAAACTTACGCCTATCCATTGTATAATTACTCAAATCAAGATTCCCACTAGTGTTTAAGCCCCATAAATCTTCAAAAAACACTTCTTCTTCTTTTTGTCTGGATTGCTCAAAACTCTGACCTAAAACAAATTTCATCGAATGATCTTCAAAAGAATGAGAACCATTTATTGTATTGGTTACAATCCATTTACGAGAATAACCATTACTTTCGATTGAATTTTTTTTATCAGGGCTGAATCCATTTCTATAAGCCGAAATGGCATCAGTTTCAATCAAATTAATGCCAAAATCGAATCGATATGACAACCAATTAGTCAATTCTAAGTCGAAATAAACATTAGCTATAGTATAGGTATCATTCACTTCTCCTCTGCCTGTTGTTGCCATGGCAAGCGGATTTTCATAATATGTTCCATACGGATTGCCCATATTCACGAAACGATAATCCCCCTCTTCAGTATAAACTGGCACATTGGGCGCTTTCAGGATCGCATCGCGATAAATTTTAGGTGCTAATAAAGCATTGTTCTTTTCTGAAGTAATTGCCAGATTTGCACCAATCCGGACCCTTTCCTGTACTCTTTGTTGGAAATTAAAGCGTCCCGTATATCTTTTATAGTCAGAATTGATAATGTAACTCTCCTGATTCAGTTGCGAAAAACTCATATAAAAGAAGCCGTTATGTTTTTTGCTCTGAACTGCTAAACTCAATTTATTCCCAACAGCATTTCGAACGACCAAATCATACCAATTTGTATTGATCTGATTTGGAAACACAACTTCTTCATTTTTTAATTCGCTATAATAGTTACTATATAAGCTGGCATACTCATTGGCATTCATTAATTCAGGTTTCCCAACCGGTTTTGACAGACTCGACTCATATAAAAAACTGGCACTTATCCCTTTTTTCTTCGGTTTTTTAGTTGTAATTAAAATTACTCCTGCAGCACCTCTGGACCCGTATATTGAAGTTGAATAGGCGTCCTTGAGTACTGAAACAGATTCAATATCCTCAGGATTAACCATATTCAGGGCATTCTTTCTAAACTCACTTGTCTCCCTAATATCATCATAGACATAATTATTAAGCAATCCAAAGGCGGAACCATCCTGCGACTTAACTGTTATTTGATTCAAATTCTCTTCGCTAGAAAAAAGAGGCACACCATCTACCACAATAAGAGGACTATTGGCATCAGGCTGAAGGGATGTCACACCTCGTATAGCTATTGTTGAAGCACTTCCCGGTGCTCCTGAACTTTTCTGAAACCACAACCCACTGGTACTGCCTGCCAGTATATCATCAAAATTATTAGGAACTTCACCACTAACCAAAGGAGATATTGAACTAACAGCACCTAGTAATTCTCGAGTTTCTTCTTCGCCATACCCAATAACATTGACCTCTTTCAGACTGATCATATTGGGTTTTAAACGAATGTCCTCTATAATATTTAAACCAACAACCGTTTCAAAACTAACAAAACCTATCGCTGTAACTAAAAGTGTATCACCCACATTACACTTCAGATTGTAATACCCATCTTTATCACTAGCAGTCCCATAAACCTGATTTCTCACACGAATGGATGCCCCAACAATTGGTTGACTGTCATCATCACACAGGACACGTCCTAAAACAATCTTCTCTACCCTAAGTATTTCAGACTTCTCAATCAGGTTGGAAGATTTAATCAAAGTCATAGGTATACCTTCCCCCCTTTCTTTAATGATGATTTTATCCCTGTAAATAATAAAATTTAAACCAATAGGTGTTAAAACATAGTTAAGCAACGACTCAATAGGCATGCTTTCTTGAGGAAGAGACTTGATTTTCAGATTTTGGAATTTCGCTGAATTATAGACAAAAGAAAAGTCAGATTGTGCTTCGAGAGTTTCAACAAAAACCTCAAAACTCATACCAACTCTCATGCCTTCCAAAGAAATAAGATTAGATTGTGAAAAGCTTACAGAAGTAGTAAATAAACATAAAAAAAACAAAATTGAGAACACACCCATCTTTAAACCAGCCTGAATAACAGTGGCTTTACAAACAAAAACTGATTTGTTCGTATAGTATGGATATTTTTTCTTAATTTTGTGACACATAATGTTTTTTGAAGTAAATCCTTTTATTTCAACGACATTTACTTGACAAGTAAATTTACTACATGTTATTCAGATACCGAAAAGCTGCCACTTTTCGGTATTTTTTTATTTAAATTTCCCAACTCCTCCAATTAGAATTACATCATCTTCAATCTTGTATGAAAATTCATTGGTCATCTCAAGAATTTTGAAGAGTTCATCAAGTCTTTCATTTTCGAATTTTGCTGTGATTTTTAAATCTTTAAGACTGCCATCCAAAAATTTAAGTTTCACACCATACATCCGGTATAATGATTTTGCCATCTCTGACAAACTCGTGTTTTCAAAATATAATGCTTTTTTCATCCAGGCTACATCCATGGCATTATCCACATCGAGTTTAGCCATCGTGTTTTTAGCCTTATCAATAATTCCCTTATTACCTGGAATAAGTATTAATGATTTTGATGCTTCAAAAGCAACCCGTCCGCTTATAACAGAAGTGGAAATCTGTTCATCCTCAGAATATGCTTTTATATTAAAAGATGTTCCTAAAACCTGAACATGACTGTCCTCCAGACCAATTACAAAAGGCTTGCTCTCATCTCTTGCAACATCAAAAAATGCTTCACCTTCAAGATAAAGTGTACGTTCATTGGCTTCAGAATCAATCTTATATTTCAAACGACTATCACCATTCAGATAAACAGTTGACCCATCGGCTAATAACTGTGTTTGTTGAACACCAGCCTCTGTTTCAACTAAATTGTATCCAATTAAATTTAAATGTGAAAAAGGATACGTTATTTCATAATAGCTCAAAGCTCCCAATGAAATAAAACTCACAACAGAGGCTGCAACTTTCATCCATCTTATCGATTTCTTTCGATCAACATGCTTATTAAAATCAACAACTTTAGTCTCTTGATTGATTTTATTTTTAATATCTGTAAAAACGCGTTTTTTATCTTTATCGTCAACTATCAGAAGCATCTCTTCCCATTGTTGACGTCTTAATTCAAAGTCCTGCTTATTCTCCGGCTTTTCCCTCAGCCAGTCATCAAGCAGACTTTTCTCCTCATTACTAGCACTATTGGCTAATACCTTGGTTATTATATGATGAATATCGTTCATTTTATTATTTCGAAATAATAGCTTTTAACCTTAAGACCCCAAGACCAATAAATATCCCTAAAAAAAATTGATCTTTTTTATAAAAATTTTCAAGATTAAAAACAAAATACTAAAAAAAGAGAAGTGTGAGAGCTTTTGACCTATCGCTTCTTTATTGTGAAATCCCCCAAAGATTGACTAATGCGTTTAATTGCAATTCTCATTTGAGTATCCACAGTATTGACTGAAATATTTAATTCAGAAGCAACTTCTTTGTATTTAAGGCCATCGAAACGAATCATTTTAAAAATTGCTTTGCATTTTTTTGGCAAGTTTTCAATAGAATCGTTAAGTAATTCTTGTAGCTCATGCGCTTGCATTACTTCATCTGGAAGTGCAACCGGATCTGAAATATGATATGCCTGTTCATCCAAAGATTCGTTACTAAGTCTGGAATTATTTCTGATATAATTTAAAGACAAATTGCGAACAGAAATAAACAAGTAGCTTTCAAAATTTTTAATCTGATCCAATTCTAATCGCTTTTTCCATATCCGACAAAACACATCAGAAACAACCTCCTCAGCTAAGGGTTTATTTTTAAGATATTGAAAAGCCGTGGCATACATTTTTGAGTAGAACAGATCAAAAATTTGCTCAAACGCACGCTCATCATCTTTTGAGGAAAGTTGATGAATTAGATTCTTAATATGATTTTGGTCAACAGACAAACTAGGGTAAATCATTTAAATTTGGGCTCCGTAAAAGTGCAAAATAATGTTAATTTCTCTACACGAAATCAATATTTTTTTTGAACACAGATAACGTCATGCTCACACAAATGACATAATAATAGACAATAACAACTTTAAATCAGCAAACTAAAGATCCTACTTACTATCCTGATTAACCATGCTTTCATCGCCACAAAAACCATTGATCTCAGGCTGAAGGGTGACGTGATTGATGTCAAATTTATCGTTTAGAATATGCTCCACCTGATGGAGAATTTCATTGACTTTACTCAAACGAATATCTTCCTTAAAACTGATATGTGCCTCAAAATTGATTTGTTTATCATCAAGCTGCCAAACATGAACATGATGCATATTATTGACTTCAGGTATGTTCTGCAATTCTTTATTTATTTCTTCAAGATCGACTTTCGATGGAGCAAACTGCATCAAAATTCGAACACTCTCCTTTACCAAATCCCAACTTGAATAAACCAAATACAAAGCGATTCCAATAGATAAAACTGAGTCCACCCAAGCAACATCCCACAAATACATAGCCAATCCCCCTAATACAACGGCAATAGATGAAATCATATCCGAAAGCAAATGCAAATAGGCCGAACGCATATTCATATTATCCTGGGCATCTTTCTGAACCAACAAAACACTCAAGCCGTTTAATACAATTGACAGGCCACCCAAAATCATGATCCAACCCGTTTGAACGTCAACAGGATCAGAAAAACGAGAAATAGCCTCCTTCAATAAAAAGAAAGCAATTACGATTAAGGAAACCGCATTGATTAAAGCTGCTAATATTTCGGCGCGTTTGTAGCCATAGGTTTGCGAAGGGGTTTGGTCCTTTTTTGAAAGCTTACTAGCAAACCAGGAAATAATCAAAGCCAATACATCACTAAAGTTATGCATGGCATCTGACATCAAGGCCAAACTTCCCGAAATAAAACCTCCTACAACTTGCGCTAAAGTGATACCAACATTTAACAAAATAGCTATCCCAAGATTTCGTCCTTTTAAATCACCATGGCTGTGCGAATGGCTATGCTCATGCTTATGATTGTGTTTTTCCATATTTCTTTAAACAATGTATTATCTAAAATAGTAGGCAAAAGCCTTGTGTGCGAGCAAAAAAGCCAGACACATAAAGATAAACAGATTATTTTTATCGAAATTAATTATAAATAATAATTCTTCTTAAATCCGAATAAAAAAATCAACACATCACAACTCATTCATATTGAATCATCTTACCCCATTTTTTAATTCAATCCAACAAGAAGATCTTACACATCCTAACATATACATATTTCTAGATTCATTAATATTTCTATCTTTACCTCCATCATGAAGACTCCGAGTTATTAATAACTAAGCCTTTGGTACGTTTTAATAACCGATGGGTAAGGTAGGAAACTTAATTACCTCCCGCAGGACTGGATCCTAAATTGGAAAGGAGAGATATGTGATTTGGCTTCTGGGCTCTATACACCAATAAAATAAAACCCAATATGCTAAATAACAGACAACTCCATCTAATAATTAAAATAGAGTTTTCTTAAATTTAGCAGAGTGGAAAATATTTACAAGAATATATTACTAATAGCCGGAACCGGGCAAAACGTTGGCAAAACACTGTTTGCCAGCAAAGTCATTGCACACTTTGCCAGCAGGTTTCCTATTGTAAGTATTAAAATATCTCCCCATTTTCATTTTCTCGATCCGGATATCGTCATCTTGGACAAAACTGCGGACTATACCATTAGTAAGGAAACAAATCCCAATGGTAATAAAGACAGTCAACGATTTCTTATCGCAGGATCGAAGGAAGTTTATTACATTCAGTGTTTGGATAATAGATTACATCTGGCTTTTAACAAACTTGTTCAATATCTTCCTGAAAACTCGCCAATAATATGTGAGTCTGGAGGATTAAGACAATTAATTAAACCGGGTGTATTTTTAATAATCAATAAAAAAAGCAGTACTAACATAAAACCCCAAGCTATCAGAAACAGAGAACTTGCTGATAAATGGATTGAATTCGATGAAGCCGACTTTGATTTCAAGCCTGACAATCTTCAATTTTCTAATCTTGGCTGGACCATTCAAATCTAACCCTATGATTACATTTAATGAGGCTTTAAAAACTGTAAAACACGCAACTAAAAAGTTGGAAAAAGAACATATTGAGCTATCAAAATGTTTGAATCGTGTATTGGCTGAAGATGTCGTATCGACCATTTCCATTCCTCCATTCAACAAATCTGCGATGGATGGTTTTGCCTGCCGACAAACTGATTTAGCAGAGACTCTGGAAATTCTTGAAACCATTCCGGCTGGAACACCTCCAACAAAGGTGATTGGAAAGAATCAATGTTCCAGAATTATGACCGGAGCAATGGTTCCTGAGGGTGCTGATTGTGTGGTTATGGTTGAAAAAAGCGAGATTGTAGATCCGAATCATGTTCGGTTTACGGATACAAAAACAAAAACGAACATCTGCATAAAGGGCGAGGATATTCAAGAGAATGATGTGGTTCTAAAAAAGGGGACTCGCATTAAAGCACAACATATATCTGTTTTAGCAGAAATTGGTTGTGCCAAACCTCTGGTTTACCAAAGGGTAAAAGTTGGAGTTATTGCAACAGGCAGCGAATTGGTTGAACCACACGAAACGCCAGGATCAACACAAATCAGAAATGTCAATTCATGGCAATTATTGGCTCAACTTGAGAAAATTGGCATTACTGCTAACTATTATGGTATTGTTGCCGATTCAAAAGAAACAACAAAAGAAGTGATAGCCAAATGCATTGAAGAAAATGATATGCTGCTTATCACAGGAGGCGTTTCGGTTGGAGAATATGATCATATTCCACAAATATTGAAGGAATTAGAATTCAATATTTGGTTCCACACACTAAGCGTAAAACCTGGTAAACACACTGTTTTTGCAACCCGTCAGGGGAAATATGTATTTGCAATGCCAGGCAATCCGGTTTCCTCATTTGTTCAATTCGAACTTCTAGGGAAAGCACTTGTCTTCCGCCTGATGGGACACGATTACAAACCGGCTATTGTTCGCTTGCCAATTTCATGCGATTACAAGCGTAAGCGCACAGATCGTTTGGAATTTATACCCGTGCGCTTAAATGCCAACAATCAGGTTATTCCGGTCAGCTATAATGGTTCGGCCCATATTAATGCATTCACTCAGGCTGATGGAATAATGGCTATTCCTCGTGAAGTTGATGAGTATACAGAAGGAGAATTCGTACATGTTAGACAAATATAACCGAAACATAAGTTACCTCAGAATTTCAGTTACGGACCGATGCAATCTTCGTTGCACCTATTGCATGCCCGAGGAAGGCATCGATCTGATAGCACACGAAGAGATGCTCAGTTTTGAGCAAATTATCGACTTTGTAGAAGAAGCCGTTAAAACGGGCATTACAAAAATTCGTTTAACGGGAGGAGAACCTTTAGTTCGAAAAGGCATTGTTGAACTGGTCAGACTTATTGCCAATGTTGAAGGAGTGGAAGACCTGGCTCTCACTACAAATGGTATTTTACTCGAAAAATATGCTGAACAATTGGCTAGTGCAGGCCTTAATAGAGTCAATATTAGTTTAGATACACTTAATCCTGCCATATACAGAGAAATAACCCGCTGTGGCGATATTAATGATGTCTTTAAAGGAATCGACGCAGCAAAGAAAGCGGGTCTTACACCCATAAAAATCAATTGTGTGCGCATGCCGGATAGTAGCGAGACTGAATTAATCGCTCTGAAAGCTTTTTGCCAAAACAACGAGCTCGACTTACGCTTTATCAGACAAATGGATCTTGAATCCGGAGATTTTTCAATTGTTGAAGGCGGTGAAGGTGGCAATTGTAAAATATGCAATCGCATTCGATTAACTGCCAATGGCAAAGTAAAACCCTGTCTTTTCAACAATAACGAATTCGATATCAAAAGACTTGGTGCTAAAGACGCCATAAAAAAAACGATAGAGAGCAAGCCTCAAGAAGGAAGTCAAAACAAAATTGGGAAATTTTATAATATTGGAGGATAATGTTGATACGCTGATTAGATAATGTGAGGATTAAGGATAGATGTTTATACACGAAAGAAACAAACAGCCCGCTCCTCCACCTCAAAAACAGAACACTTTTTCACCATTTCACACTTTTACAAATAAAATATGACCACTAATAAATTCAGCCATATCGATAAAGACGGCAAAGCCAATATGGTAGATGTCGGACATAAATCTCAGCAAATCAGAGAAGCAAAAGCCTCAGGTAAAATCATTTTATCAGCAAAAACAGTCGAACTGATTCGCGATAACAATCTGAAGAAAGGTGATGTTTTAACCATTGCTGAAATTGCAGGAATTCAGGCAGCAAAACAAACAAGCCAACTCATCCCCCTTTGTCATACCCTTCTCATCACAAAAGCTGAAGTCAAATGCAAACTAATCGACAATGGCGTTCAAGTAAATACACGTGTAAAATGTATCGGACAAACGGGTGTTGAGATGGAAGCCCTTACCGCTGCTAGTGTGGCCTTATTAACCATATACGACATGTGTAAAGCCGTAGATAAAAACATGGTTATGGAAAACATCAAATTAGATGAGAAAACAAAGCTTGATATTTAAGCTTTTTAACAAACATCAAACCGGCAATAACCAATCCAAATAAACATGACAAAAATAGATATACTCTCAGTTAATATTTCTGATAAAAAAGGGATCATTAAAAAACCAGTCCCGTCAATCGAATTAAATGCAAGAGGTGTTGCAAAAGACGCACATGCCGGAAATTGGCACCGACAAGTGAGTTTACTGGCTCAGGAAAGTATCGATAAATTTTCAGAACAGGCAAAACGTAAAATTGCTTTTGGTGAATTCGCTGAAAACATCACAACACAAGGTCTTGTTTTGCACAAAACAGCTCCCTTAGATCGATTTATCATGGGTGAAATGGTTTTAGAAGTGACTCAGATCGGTAAAAAATGCCATGGTGATAACTGCAGTATTTTTCGTGAGGTTGGAAATTGTGTGATGCCCAAAGAAGGTATTTTTTGTCGTGTACTCAAAGGAGGTGAGCTAAAAGCAGGTGATCAACTGAAATATCAGCCTCGAATCATGAAAACACTTATTATAACACTAAGTGATCGGGCAAGCAAAGGTGAATATGTTGACAAGAGTGGTCCTCTTCTTAAAAAACTGACTGAAGATTTCTTTAAATCAAAAAACCGCCATTATGAAATTGAAACCCTGATCATTCCTGACAATGAAGAACAGTTAAAAACGATTCTGTTAAAAGCTCAGTCAGAAAAATACGATATGGTTTTCACAACTGGTGGAACAGGAATTGGACCTAAAGATATTACGCCCGATGTGGTTAAACCATTATTGACCAAAGAGATTCCTGGCATCATGGAATTGATTCGTGTGAAATATGGTATGGAAAAAGCCAATGCACTTGTGAGTAGAGGAATAGCCGGAGTTATGAATAAAACATTGATTTACACACTTCCAGGTAGCCCTAAAGCTGTAAATGAATACTGTTGTGAAATTTTCAAAACTATTGAACACTCACTATACATGCTGAATGAGCTGGATTTACATGGTTAAGTATTTTTTACCAATTCTTATTCTGATAATCAAAGCATTCGAATAAATATTGAATACAAGTGCATTTTTTATTTGGTAGAAGTGCATTTTTGACTTACATTTGCACCCGTTATCAGAACAGATAATAAGACATATTGGAGAGATGGCAGAGTGGTCGAATGCGGTAGTCTTGAAAACTATTGTGCGGCAACGTACCGGGGGTTCGAATCCCTCTCTCTCCGCTGAATGAAGCATCAAGGTAGGAATACTTTGATGCTTTTTTTATAGCATAAACTTTCATGGGATGAGAACGCCAAAAGGGGTTCGTAACATGTTCACGACGAGCTTGCCAGGAGTCATCCCTCTCTCTCTCTCTCCGCCTTCGCCCGACATAGCAACAGCTGTGTCGGGCTTTCTTATGCATTAAACCCCAATACGAAGTCGGATAAAAACAGTTTATGGGCTACGGCGGAAACATCCGCTTTAAAGCATCAAGGTAGGAATACTTTGGTGCTTTTTTTTATAGCATAAACTTTCATGGGATGCGAACACAAAGGGGTTCGTAACATGTTCACGACGAGCTTGCCAGGAGTCATCCCCCTCTCTCCGCCTTCACGCGCCAGAGCAATTTACTGCAATGACAGTTTTTTTCATTTTATTAAGTCAGAACAATAAAACTCAGATTCGGGCCACATCTGATACATCTACATCATATTCGCCCACCAAAGAAAATTTGAATTAACTCAACACCCATATTATACATAACGAAATCTAACAAAACTCAATATTACTCTTTCTTATGTCAAGAATAAATTAAACGAAACACATGAACTTATTGTACAACAAGGAGATTGATGTTTATTTATATTGATTTTAAATAAAAAGAACAGGATAGCTTGAACTAAAAATTATAATACTTTCGACGAATGAAGGATAAAAAAGGATTCAGATTGGATGTTTTAGAGAAGTTGTACAGAGGGGAATCTAAAGCCTGTATTTTAAACCTGATCATTACACAAGCAAAAACAATTATACCAGAATCAACCTGTTTCATACATAGTATGGACGATATGGTAAAAGATTTATTATATGAAACTGCCACAGTTTTAGCAGACTCTTGTGACAAAGCCAATTACGAACACCTTACTACAAATGGAATAAGATCTTGTTGCTCTAATCACTCTATAGATATTAGTGTAGTTGAAGAAGATATTCAAACTCCTCCCTTTGGGATGAATTACGAGGACTTCGCTCAACAAACGGATTTAATCGTTTGCTGGGCAGAACCCATAAAAGATCCTTCTGGAGAAGTATTGGGAACTCTCACCATCTATCATCAAAGCTATACTACCCCCAAAAAAAATGAACTTGATTTGATTGCAGAACTCGCTGATTTAACGGCTATTGTTCTTGACCGATTCAAAATTATCAAACAACTAGAGGATAGCGAAAGTAAATATCAAAAGTTAGCTAACGCGAGTAACGATGGAATCTTTATTATAAAAGGCGACAAAATTATTGAGGTAAATAAACGTGCCGAAGAGATGACCGGCTATTCCGAAATGGAACTATCAAACATGTCTATTTTTAATTTCATGGGCGAAGAAAACTGGTCGTCAGACTACATTCCGGATCTACCCGGGGAAAGACATCATATAGAAGCCACCGCCATAAACAGAGCTAAAGAGAAATTAAATGTGAGTGTTAACATCAAGGAGTCAACCTTCAACGGTGAAACGGTCTGTTTACTTTCTGTCAGCGATCACACAGATATAAGACGGGCTGAAAAAGAACTCAAAAAACTTTCACAAACGGTTATCCAAAGTCCTGTTTCGGTCGTTGTAACCGACTGCGAAGGCCATATTGAATATGTTAACCCGAAATTCATGGAACTCACGGGATATGATTTAAATGAAATTAAAGGTCAAACCCCAAGTATTCTAAGTTCAGGCAACACGCCTTTATTTACCTATAAAAAACTATGGAAAACAATCAAATCAGGGGAGAATTGGAGTGGTGAATTGCAAAACAAGAAAAAAAATGGTGAGCTATTTTGGGAAAATGCCACCATTTCAGCTCTAAAAGACAAGAGCGGTCAAATCACTCATTTTATAGGCGTTAAAGAGAATATCACCCAAAGAAAACGACAAGATCAAATTAAGGAAATCATTTTCAATATCTCCAATGCAGTCCTGTCTCAATCGACACTAGTCGACTTTATTCTATTTATTAAGAAAGAGTTAAGCAAACTGATTAACACAAAAAATTTCTTTGTTGCCCTATATGATGAAACAAAAGAATGTTTTCATATGCCTTATCATGATGATGAATTCGATTCTATTGAAACTTTTCCTAAAGGAAAATCCATATCAGGCTGGGTAATTGATCATGGTGAAGCTCTGCTTGCAGATAATGAAACCTTAGATGCCATGCAGGCAAAAGGTGAAGTCGAACTTTTCGGAGAACCATCGAAAATATGGTTGGGTATGCCATTAAAAGAGAAAGGAAAAACCATAGGCGTACTGGTGATACAAAGCTATGATAATGAAAAAGCAGTCACCGAAGAGGACAAAGAAATATTAGAATTGGTCTCACATCAAATTAGTATTTCAATTGAGAAAAAAAGAACAGAAGAACAACTTAACAAAGCCTTATTAGATGCCAGAGAATCTGATCGTTTAAAATCCGTTTTTCTCACGACTATGTCTCACGAATTACGCACTCCCTTAAACGCCGTTTTGGGTTTTTCCAGTATCGTTGACATGGATACTCCCATAGAAACAGCCGTTGATTTTTGCAAAATGATTCACCAAAGCGGAGAACATTTGTTGAATATTGTTGAAGATTTGTTTGATATCTCCCTAATTGAAACGGGAAAGATCAGAATGACCTACAGCACAAACTCTCTTTCGGGATTATTAAATGAAATTCATGATATGATTATTGCCGAACAAATCAGCATGAATAAAACGAATATTGATTTGAAACTGGTTATCCCCGACAGTGCTTCCTTGTTTATGCTTAAAACGGATCCCAAACGTTTCAAACAAATCTTTCTGAATCTTTTAAAAAATGCCCTAAAGTATACCGAAAGTGGGCTAATAGAATATGGATTAAAAGATTATGACTCCCAATCAGAATTGCCTTTTCAGTTTTATGTGAAAGATACGGGCATGGGAATTCCTGAGAACTTACAAAAAAGTATTTTTGGTATCTTCCGACAAGCCAATGAAACCCTTGCCCGAGAACATAACGGTATTGGCTTAGGCTTATCTCTTTCTCAAAATCTGGTTGAACTACTGGGTGGGAAAATCTGGGTTGAATCAAAACTTGGAGAAGGTTCTACCTTTTACTTTACACATTCATCCTGCTTATAAAAATCTCAGTATTTTTTTAACTCATCACACCCTATTTTCAAGAATAAAAAGGTGCAGCCTTTCAGCTGCACCCATCTATTTTAACCCCATTAAAATAGATATAAAAACCTTTTTGATTGAATTGAAATCCTATTCAGCAACCCTAGCTTTTAATAAGATTATCATCATTTTTTAAAAATGATGCAAAAATTGAGTAATGGTTGCGTCAGAATTTTAAAAAATCAAATTTTAATAAAGACACTTCCCTCCTTCTTCTTCATCAAAAATTTTGGCAAAAAACAGAATTAAGTCTAATGATAATTTGATCTGATTACAAATAGAACTTCGATTCAGAAAATTGGTTTATAGAATTCAAAAGCATTCTTAATATTATTAAATTGGTCTATTGCTTGCAGTGAATGAAACAGAAGCCAATAAAAAAACGGATATGAAACGAAAAAATGAGAATTACGATATCATGAGTAAAAATCCGGCAAACTGGAGAGGTATTTTTTATTACAATCGTAAGGATCCAAGAATAAGAGTTCCCAAACAAGATCCCAGATTAGGTTGGACTCTAAACTTTGCAAGTCCCTATGCCTACCTCTTTATAATTGCCATAATGGCTATTATTGCACTTTCTATATATTTGGGTTTATAGCTTATACATTGATTGCCTAACTCCTTAATACTTGGAATGCAACCCTGAGTATTACAAACTAGATATTCCTTTTCTCGCAAGGGATGGTAAAAAAGAAGCTTGTGCCTTTACCTATTTGGCTTTCGCACCAAATGGCTCCATAATTTTTTTGCACAAATTCGTGACAAAGTATTAACCCCAAACCTGTTCCCTTCTCTCCTGAAGTTCCAACTGTTTTATACTTCACATCAATACGAAAGAGCTTTTCCATATTTTCAGATGAGATGCCAACTCCCTCATCTTTAACTTCTATCTCCAGAAACTTTTGTTCTTTTCTAACATTAACTTCAACAAGCTTGCCTGAATTGGTGAATTTTACGGCATTGTTTATCAGATTACGCAAAACCGTATTAATCATCTGGCGATCGGCATAAGCCATATAACTTTCGGTCAAATTGGTTTTTAGGTGAACCCCTTTCTTCTCAGCAGGAATACGATGCAAATTGATATTCTCTTCAATCTGCAAAGAGAGATCAAACTCCGAAGGCGAATACTCAATAAGACCTCTTTGCGATTTGGACCATGTGAGCAAATTCTCCAATAAATTATAAATCAACTCGGCAGACTGATGAACACGCTTTAGAGCAATCAGCTTATCCTCCTCATCCAAATTATTATAATTCTCATCAAGGACCTGGCTCAAAGAATACAGACTGGCAAAAGGATTTTTCAAATCATGAGCTAATATGGAGAAGAACTTATCCTTAGTGGCATTCAGCTCATCAAGTTCTTCTTTTTGCTGACGCAATCGCTGTTCGGCTTCCTTCCGTTCGGTGATGTGACGCGAAACGATGGTAATACCCGTGAGGTCAGCTTGTGCATTCCGGCGTGGACTAATTTTTGCATTAAACCAACACATACCTTCCTGATTGACACAATAATCGAATTCATGAATCAAATCACTGTCCTGAAGCCGATCAAAAGCGATATCTAATTCCTCCACAACACGTTTGGGAAATCCAACTTGGGTATAATGCTTCTGCAAAAAGAAATCCGGATTTTCATAAAGGGGATCCTGGTTACCAGGATTATAAAATTCCTGAAAAATGCCATCACGATCGAGAACAAAAACCAAATCATTTAAAGAAGAGATGGTCGATTTCAATTTCTCTTCGCTTTCTTCAACTCTTTCCTTTTGCAAAGCAATCTCTTTTGTGCGTTCACGAATCCCTTTTTCAAGAATACGTTTTTCACGTTTCAGATTTCTAAGTCTCAACCTCATGATTCCCATCACCAAGAGAAATCCCAATAAAATATAAACTGCATAAGCGTAAGGACTAAGCCACCAGGGGGGTAAAATCCGAATCTCAAGCTTAGTAGGAACCTCATTCCATCTGCCATCATTATTAGTTCCCTTTACAAGGAAGGTGTAGTGTCCACTAGGCAAATTGGTGAAATGCACGAAATGTTGATTCCCCAGCTCAAGCCACTCATCTACAAGCCCCTCCATTTTGTAGGCATATCTATTTTTAAAAGGTTTAGTAAAATCTAAAGCGGCATAAGAAATGGTAAATGAATAATCCTTGTAAGTAAGATTCAATCTATCGGCATAAACATTGAGTTTTTGCTTTTTGCCTCCCCTTTCTTTTTCAAAAGAAGTAATAACAACCGGAGGTATAAAGTTATTATCCTGAAGAGAATCCGGGTGAAATGAAATCAAGCCATCCATACCACCAAAATAGACTGTTCCCTTTTCATCCTGATAAACAGCCTTTAAATTAAATTCCCCGCCTTGAAGCCCCTCATTGACAGAGTACGATTTTATCGCATTTGTTTTTGTATTCAACATGGCCAAGCCATTTCCCGTAGAAAACCAAAGATTCCGGTTTTTATCCTCAATGATATCATAAATGATATTACTGGGCAAACCCTCTTTCATGGAATAATACGTAAATACAGAATCCTTTTTATTGAACCGATTGATCCCGGTACTGGTACCAACCCAAATATCACCTTTATTATCCTCACAAAGTGAAATCGTGAAATTATCACAAAGAGTATTGGGGTGCCCATCCTGATGTGAATAATGCAACATTCGATTCTCGTGAGGCTGGTAGCAATCCATACCATTCAATGTCGCAATCCAAACAAGACCATCACGATCCTCCAATATAGAATAAACCAGATTGCTGCTGATACCATAAGGTTCCTCAGCGCCGGAGCGAAAAAAGCGCCTTGTTTTGGTCTCAGGATTAAATTGTATGATTCCATTCCCAGTCCCAATCCATATTTTTCCATCTGAATTCTCTGTGATGCAATAAACCCGATTGTTTTCAAAAAAATCTAGCGTATCTATGTCGAAATACGTATTAAAAGGAATAAAGCTTTGCTTTTGCTTATTAAAGAGACTAACCCCATTGCGAGTTCCCATCCAAATTCTGGATTCACGGTCTTCAAACAAAACATGCACATGATTGTTTGAAATATACCTGTCCCCTTCGAATTCCGAAGAATAATGCAACATTTCCCTGGTTTCAGGATTATAGATATTCAAGCCTTTAGCCCAATTTCCAACCCAAAGCCGCTTATCCTTATCAATATAAATAGACCCAATAATATTATCCAACAGATCTAGTGATTTCGGATCATCTGTTTTCTTATAGCTTTGAAATTTCTTCATTTTTAAATCGGCTCTATCGAGACCGGCAATCGTTCCTACCCAAAGATTCTTCGAGCTGTCTTCAAAGAGAGAATACACAATATCATGCCCAATATAATTCGTATTATTGGGTCCGCTTCGATACAGACTCAAGTCAAATTCACCCGTTTCCCAACTCCACTCCATACGGTTCAGACCACCCTCCTCAGTCCCAATCCAGTACACCCCATTACTGTCCTGAATAATGGACCGAATATAGCTTGTACTTAACACATGAGCCGTATCGCCTTCATTCCCTAAACGAAAAAAATCCTGAGTCTGATTCTTATAAAAATTGAGTCCATCTTCAGTTCCGACCACAATATTTCCAATCAGATCTTCGTAGAGAGCCGTGATGTGATTATGGGAAATGGAATGAGGATCAGAAGCCTCATGACGGAAATTGATAAAGGTTTTATTTATTGGATCAAACACACTTAGTCCATCCGAAGAACCTAACCAAATCATTCCCTTACTACTCTTAAGTACAGGAAAACCAATATCATGTAAAGCACCGTCGTATTGCAAGTTATTGGTAAAACTCTCCAAACTATCGGTCAGATAATTATATCGGGATAAAACCGGGGGAAAATTGATGTAAACAAACTGATCATCAGCAACGACACCATACACAAACTTATCGGGCACAATAGAATCACTGAGTTTGTGGGGGATCACTGAGAAAGCTCCCGTTCTTTTATCATATCGGTTCAATCCCTCTTTAGTTCCAAGCCAAATGTTACCCTTTGCGTCTTCGGTAATATCAAATACCCAGTTGTTGGAAATTGAGGTTTTGTCCGTGGGGTCGTAAAAGAAATTCTCGAAGCTATAACCATCAAACTTATTTAAACCATTTTGAGTGGCAAACCACAAATAGCCTTCTGAATCCTGAAAAATGCGTTTAATCTCACTTTGTGAAATACCATCCTCAACCCCGTAATGCTTAAAGGTCATCAATTGAGCCTGTACATTTAAAGCCTGACACAATAGAAAACTACAATTAAAAAGAACTATTAGGAATCGGAAATTCATATATTCAGAACGGGTTAATGTTTAAGCATTAGTAATTTACGTTTTTTTTATCACATCAGAAGTTTCATTCAATTTATTAAATCCAAGATGATTAGTAAAATTAAGGCTTATACCTTTTCAAGCACAAGGGCAATTCCCTGGCCTACGCCGATGCACATGGTACAAAGGGCTTTTTTTGAATTCGAACGCTGAAGTTGATAGAAGGCCGATGTCACAATTCTGGCTCCACTCATTCCCAGTGGATGCCCCAGGGCAATAGCGCCACCTAGAGGATTAATCCGAGAATCATAGTCATCCAGACCAAGTTCACGGATACATGCAAGTGCTTGTACAGCAAAAGCCTCATTCAACTCAATAATATCCATATCATCCAGTTTCAAACCTAAATATTTTAACAGCTTTTGGGTTGCCGGAACGGGTCCCATTCCCATAATACGAGGTAACACACCCGCAGGTTTCATTCCCAGAATTTTAGCTTGAGCCTGCAACCCATATTTCTTCACGGCTTTCTCCGAAGCTATAATCAATGCAGCTGCGCCGTCGTTCACGCCTGAAGCATTCCCGGCTGTTATGTTTCCATTTTCACGGATGAGAGTCTTCAAGGAAGCCAGTTTTTCAAGTGAACTTAAGCGAGGATGTTCATCTTGGTCAACAATTAGGGGCTCACCTTTTCGTTGAGGAATCCTAACAGGAATAATTTCTTCAGCAAAAAATCCCTGGCTTTGTGCATCATGGGCTTTCTCCTGACTCCAATGTGCAAACTTATCCTGATCCTCTCTGCTGATTTTAAATTTATCAGCTATATTTTCTGCCGTCTCTATCATCGATTCGGTTCCATACATTTTGTCCAAAGCTGAATTCACAAAGCGCCAGCCTATGGTGGTGTCATAAAATTTCTGCGATCGCGAAAAAGCCGTTGGCGCCTTCCCCATAACAAAAGGAGCACGCGACATACTTTCAATCCCCCCCGCAATAATCAAATCAGCTTCACCTGCTTTTATGGCTCGTGCAGCGCTTCCAATAGCATCCATCCCCGAACCACATAAACGATTGATGGTTGCTCCGGATACCGTTTCGGGATAACCCGCCAGTAATAAAGCCATTCGGGCGATATTTCGATTATCTTCGCCTGCCTGATTGGCACAACCCATCAAAACATCATCAATATCAGACGGAATTATATTGGGGTTTCGTTCCAATAAGGCTTTCAAGGGAATTGCGGCAAGATCATCGGCTCTTACCAAAGACAAAGCACCGCCATACTTGCCTACGGGGGTTCTTACAGCATCGCATATATATACATCAGTCATAGTCTTATTCTTTTATAATTATTGAAGAGAGTCCAATTGTGGTTTAAAGCGTTTAAACATATTTAAAAAGGCCTGGGATAAAATATCAATCTCTTTTTGGGTCATCGCCGTTGAAAACATGCAGGCAAGCGTATTGATCATCATTATTTTTTCCTCATAAAAAAGATAATCCAACATCTCATTGACCAGTACTTTAGCTTCCTGATTTTGATAAGCCTCTCGATAAGTTGTAGGAGCCTTTGATTTTAAATGCAAACGAAACATCGATCCCGCTCCGGTTATAGAAACCGGAACATCCGCAATTTGAATGGCTTCCCTTATTTGAACAATGGCTTTTTGTGTTAATGCATTTAATTTCAACACAGCCTTTTCATCGAAAAGTTCCATAGCAACCCGACCAGCTGTCATACTTACGGGGTTTGCTGAAAAAGTTCCCGAATGAGGAAAAAGAAGTTTGCTTTCTCTTGGATCGAGAACTTTCATAATATCGGAACGACCTGCAAAAGCCCCCACAGGAAAACCGCCACCAATTATTTTACCTAAAGCCGTCAGGTCAGGTTTTACGGTATAGTTTTGTTGTGCGCCAGCATAACTCACACGGAATGTCACCACTTCGTCAAAAGCAAGAAGGGCTCCATTTTTGCGTGTCCATTTATAAATGGCTTCAATAAATTCAGGCTTTCCTGGCATGAGTCCCACACGATGAGGTACCGGATCAACCAAAACACAGGCAATTTCATCAGCGTGTTCATCAAGTATGGCTATGGTTCTTTCAATATCATTGTAGGGATAAACAATAACATCATTTAATGCCCCCTGAGGCGTACCATTGGCGAGAGGAACACTATTCGGATGATTTATATCCCCCCAGTTTGTTGGATTGGCATTTTGACTCACTTCTGCATAATCATAGGTGCCATGATAGGCGCCCTCGGCCTTGGCTATTTTCGCTCGTCCTGTATAAGCACGTGAAGCTTTTATCACGGCCATCACCGCTTCGGTTCCCGAATTGACGAATCGGATTTTCTCAAAGCCCGGCGCCCTGTCGCATAACAATTGAGCATGAAGCACTTCAGCCTCAGTTGCCAGTGTGTATGCCGTTCCTTTCCTAATTTGTTCGATAACAGCATCCACAATCTTGGGATGTGCATGACCATGTATTAATGCAGCCATATTGTTTGCAAAATCCAGTCTCTGAACACCTTCAATATCGGTTACATAACAGCCACTTGCATGACTAATATAATGAGGATAAGGTTCATGAAAAAGCGTATTTCGACTAACACCTCCCGGTATAAACTGACAAGCCTGATTGTATATTTCTTCACTGCTTCGTTTTTGCTTACGAGAAAGAATATGAGGATTATCCATAATTATAAATGAATGAGTTTGACAGAATTTCGCTATTGTTCGTACCGATTGAGTTTGGCATCCGTTATTTTTTGCAAGTCGTCGAAACAAATGCCAGGTGCCATTTCTCTAACATAAAGACCATCTGGCTTGACATCAATAATCGCCAGATTGGTGTAAATGCAATCCACAACGGCCTTTCCTGTTAATGGATAAGTACAGCTTTCAACAATTTTTGATTTGCCCGTTTTTGTTGTGTGCTGCGTGATAACCAATATGGTTTTAACACCAGCAACCAAATCCATCGCCCCACCAACCGAAGGGACTGCACCTGGTTCCCCTGTGGACCAATTGGCAAGATCACCCCTTTGAGACACTTGCAAAGCACCCAGCACACAGATATCAATATGACGGCCTCTAATCATGGTAAAACTATCGGCATGATGAAAGAAGCAGGCCCCTTTTATACTTGTAATGCTCTTTTTCCCTGCATTAATCAATTCCGGATCTTCTTTCCCAACTTCGGGTGCAGGTCCCATTCCAAGCAAACCATTTTCGGTATGATAAATCACCTCTCTACCTTCAGGAACATAGTCTGCAACCAATTCGGGCATACCAATTCCCAAATTCACATAAACGCCATCCGGAATATCCAAGGCCACCTTTTGTGCCATCTCATTCCGATTCCATCCCTTTTTAATCATCTTTAGCTCCATGGGTACCTCCTATCTTCAGCAACAAGTTTGGCTTCATCAGCCGGTTTTGTGATTTCAACAAGCCGTTTGACAAAAATCCCTGGTGTTACCACACATTCCGGATCAATCTCGCCCAGCTCAACAATTTTTCTTGTTTGTACAATCGTCACATCTGCTGCGGTACACATGACGGGGCCAAAATTCCGCGCCGTTTTATTGTAGATTAAATTGCCATAGCGGTCAGCAGCTTCGCATTTCACCAAAGAAAAATCAGCCTTTATTCCATATTCCATCACACAAGTCAAGTCATTAAATATTCGGCTTTCTTTTCCTTCTGCCAAAGGTGTGTTAACCGAAGTGGGTGTATAAAAAGCCGGAATACCTGCTCCTCCTGCTCGTATTCTTTCGGCTAGTGTCCCTTGAGGGACCAGTTCCAATTCAATCTCTCCTTTGGTATACAAATCGGGGAAAACCGTAGAGTTCGCTGTTCTGGGGAAAGAACAAATCATCTTCCTGACGCGTTTGTGTGCAATCAGTGCCGCAAGACCAACCTGCCCGCTTCCGGTATTATTACTGACTATCGTTAGCTCTTTAGCCCCCTGATCAATAAGAGCATGAATGAGTTCAATCGGTGTGCCGGCATTACCAAATCCACCAATCATGATGATGGCTCCATCAAAAATATCTGCGACAGCATCGGCTGCTGATTTTACAATTTTATTTATCATTAGTGGTCTATTAAAATGAAATTGATCAACTTAAAATCATAACTTATTCAGTCTTCTCCCCAAAGCTTCCTGCTTCTCGTTTTCTATCTCGATCAGTTCGTCTTCAAAGAAATGTTTTTCCCCTTCGAAAGGAATGAGTTTTTCAAGCGTGTTTTCCTTCTCATCGTATTTAGCAAGGAAAACCGGATCCATCCATTCCATATTTCTCGATTCGTTGAATTTTAAAGCAAAGACTTTTTGCCCCTGAATATCAAGGGTACCCAGTATAGATATCTTTCCTGCCGATGAGGTCATGGTAATGTATCGTGAAGGTCGATTGATAGAAGGCAATGAACGGTAGATCTTACAGAACACCTTATTTATCTCAGACAAGGGAACCGTAAAATAGTGATGTTCTCCGGTTGGTCGGGCACAATAGATGGAATGGAAACCTACTGAAAGCATCGCAAAGATATTTCCAAGGTCGATCCAGTTTTGTGCAGAACGTTCAATATCCACTTTGCCCTTTTCATCCGTGAATAGACTAATGTGGTTCATCATCGGACTCTGACTCTTTACAACAACACCATATAAGCGCAAACGACGTATGGCAGCAATCGTTGTTGGGTTTAAAACTTCGCGTGGGGTTGAGAAATGCGACATCCAAACCAACTGAACACCATTATCAGTTAAGATTTTAAAGAGCTCCAGAATCTTCTGATAGTCGTGCGTTAAAAACAGATCAGGTTGGTAACTCAATGCTCTCGATCCAATCCTTAAGGTTTTAATATGAATCAGTTCCGGATCTTCAACCAGTGGCATCGCATAGGCTTTGAGTCTTTCGTAGGGCATGTATCCCCCATCACCACCCGTCAACAGCAAATCGGTCACTTCCTTATGCTTCCTCAGGTAATCGTGAACGGGTTTGATATCGATCTGATTAAACATATCCTCGTCTCCTCGTACCTGTGCATGACGAAAACAATAGGTACAAAATGCAAAACAGGACTGAGTCGTTTGATCAAAAATAAGCTGGCATTGCGGGTATTTGTGCTGACTTCCTTCCAGAACAACCAAGTCTCCCTCGTCATTTTCGAACCAGGGTTTGTTTAACTGTTGTTTCCCATCGTGAGGGTTGGTGTTTCTTCTAATATAATCCGTAATTAGACTTTGTCTCTCCTCTTCAGATTTGGCTTCTTTATAAGCCTTAAGGGTTTGAGGGTTCATCATCCCCGGCTGTGGAAAAACGAGCTGAAAAAGAGAATCCTGTTCATAGTTTTTCCAATTAATGGCATTCAATACAAATTGGGTTGCTAAAAAACGATAAACCTGAATAAAAAGTTCACGTTCCAGTTTATACCCTATATCAATACCATGGTGATTGAGTATGTCAACAATTTCACGAAAGCCATTTAATCCCGCATAATGTTTTTGGGTCTTAAACATGAGCTCCCGCGACTCCATTATCGCCGAATGATTGGGATAGTTGGCATGCAGACGATTCAACAGGCCCAGAGGCAACAGGTTTTCTTTTTCAATAATCGAAGAGCTCTCATTACTGAAGTGTTGTCTCTCCAAAATGCTTTTCAAAGTATTTTCCATAATCCATGCCCTTCTTTAGATTCGAAGTCTCTTAAATTTATGAAAATCAGATACACAAAGCAACTTTAAAAGAACTTCTTTATGATCAAAGCACACAAAAGCATCTCACATGATACGGGAAAGACACACATCTATAAGTAAAGAGAAGAATTTCTTTGAAGAGGATATAGCCCCGATTTACTCTCATAAAAAAAAGTGTAGCCTCAGGACCACACTTTTTATACACTAATATAGTGTTCTTATTTTATTTTTTCTGACAATCCTCTATCGGACATCAATTCACTTCAAAAACAAAGGGTTCAACCTGAACATCTTCAGGTAAATTCTTAAACATACTTTTGTCCAGTTTAAAAATCCCCGCTTTTTTCAGAATGATGTTTAATGTTATTTGCTTTGTCCACTCACCATTTACAATTTGTGTTGAACTGGCACGGCCTACAACCTGAAAAATATCGGTCTGCTTTAGCTCTATAGAATAATCTGAAAATGAGTGATTGGTTAATTTAATTTCAGCCTCCCCTTCCAACCTGCAGGTCTTAGGCATAAGGATTTTGACACATTCCATTTGACGCTCAATCCCATAAATACGAACAACATTTGATATGAATTCCCGACCAAGCATCTTGATTTTATAGGGACCAAAGCTATTCGATCCCAAAGCGGTCGGTTTCACCGAGATAAAAGTCGAAAAGTTATTCCCAACATGGTTGGGATTGAATATCGCTCTAAGAGTTTGCGACATGGATGCCCCTTCTTCTTGTTCCAGAGCCTCACATTCAATACCTTCAAGAACAAACCTCAACTTAACCTGATCACCTATAACTACTGTATCCTTAACTGCCTGAACAACAAACTTCACATCATTTTGTCCGTAAACCATTGGAATAAAACAGAAGGATAATACAACAATTAATACGCTTTTCATATCCGTTTTTTATTTGATTATCATTTTCACGCTATCCTATTATTTTCAGATCAGCTAGTCTATCAATAATAAGCATATGCAGATCAATTAAACCACAAACAAAGTTTTTACATCCCGCTTTTCTTTGAATAACAGACAACCATTCTGCTTTTTGTAATTCTAAATCGGTTTTATAGGCTGCAGAATAGATATTGTACTCTAAAAATGCCTCTTGAATCTCTTTCGTTAATAATCTCTTCAGTAAATCCGGCTGAGAGCTTTTAATCAGGTAACGCTTATCGAAAGCGTAAGAATCAACTTCAATTTCGGGTTCACCAAATTTCTTAAAAATCCTTTCAATAAAATCCTCCCAGCTAAGAAGCATGTCAAAATCAAGCCTTGATCTAAAATCCATTTGAAACTTCATCGGTCTGGTATCTGAAACAGAAATATGAATGGTCCATTTTTTATATGGGATCCTAATTTGATGAATCTCTAGCTCACAACCCGAATTGAATTTAATCTTAAACTCCCCATTATAGAGTTTAGCAACCTCTTTCCACATATCACGTTTCGGGAAATTATCGGTATAGCCATAGGATGGTGACTGTAAGATCTCTTGAAGCAAGCTCTTTTCATCTTTTTCTTCTTTCATTTTATAACTTATTGGTTCTTTAATTCGTACCCAAAGAACTTATCTGCTCTTTTATCCAAACCGACATATCATTCAAAACCTCTTCAGAAATGGTTTCTTCGATTGCCTCAACTTCGTCGAGATATCCGGTATGGCAATGCTGAAAGAAATGATTCAGATTTGGGTAAGATTTGATTTTGTAATTGGTTTTTCCACTCGCATTAAAGATGCGTTTAAAACCACTTAAGTTTAAATCAGCTAAAACCTGCGTATCCTTTTCTCCATTAAGAACCAAGAAGGGAGCTTTCACCTTAGGCAGATATTCTGATGGTTTATAAGCAATGAAATAACGAAACCAGGGGATCATCATCATCTTATAACGCGCTAATGCAGGTTTCGTATCAATGGTTTCAAAACCATCTACCGTCTTCATGTCAAAATAGTCCTTTACTTCAGCATCCTGATTTGCAATCCAGGGACCAATCAAAGCTTGCTTAATACTAAGCTCAGCCCGCTTGTCATCCTCCTGGTGCATGATAATATTCAGGGCTCTCTTCTCGAAAGAGATAATACTGTCAACCGTTACAGTAGGCAGACTGCGTATTAAGGATTTCTTTATTTGTGAACTGATAATTCGATCGCCGGATACACCCACTCCAGCCAGGGAAACGATAAAAGCCAAATCGTTCCGTTTCGATCCAATAATAGACGCAATCAGACCGCCTTCGCTGTGACCGATCAAACCAATATTCTGCAAATCCACATCGGATCTGCTTTGCAAATACTTAATTCCCGCAACAACATCCATAGCAAAATCATAAGATGTGGCATTTTTCAATGTCTCCCGACCTGTGCTGGCGCCCACACCTCTGTCATCTACTCGCAATACAGCAATTCCTTGTCGGGTGAGATAATCAGCAATCACTAAAAAGGGTTTATGTCCCATTATGGACTCATCTCTATCCTGCTGTCCGCTACCTGTAATCAAAATAGCCACAGGATGTTTACCTGCTTTTTTAGGAATCGTCAGCGTCCCTGCCAATTGTATACTTTTATCAAAATTGAAATAAGATACCGCCTCTTGTTTATAAGTTAGAGGTCCTCGGGGATTCTGAGGTCTTTTAAGTTCGATTTTCTTTCTCAGTTTCAAAGGAAAGCTTTGACCCGACTGCAACCAATTGCCTTCAATCAAAGTATCGCCCTGATATTCGCCAATAAACTGCGCATGAAGCATACCCGAAAACGAAATCCGAAGGCTATCACCCTCAATCATGCATTCAGAGGATACGTAATCCTTCAGCCCTTGCATGGGCACATCAAGCAGACAGGTATCCTGATCGAGTTTAAAAATTAATTTCAGCTCAAAACCTTGAACGAGCAAAGCGCCCTCCCATTTTGCAGGTTCCCTTTTTGTTGATGCCAGACTCGAAATTGAAAAGCTAAGGACTAATGTTATAAAAATAAGCAGCTGTTTCATCTTTTGTTTCTTTGTTCTACCTGTCCCGACCGACAGGTTTATATTTTGTTATTGAATCTTATTCTTTAAATGCCGACCACTTTTCTCCACCTCTTGGTTTCTGAACGGAGACAATTAACTCCAACACCACCCCGCCAAGCAGAGCTTGGCACCCCTCCTCTGCCGGAGGGGAAACTTATTGACAGCTCCAAATTTTTCTCCTCTTGGTTACAAAGGAAACAATCAACTCTACAGCTTCATTATAAAGACAAGCCTTTCCCCTCCTTTACAAGGAGGAGTACCCGAACGCGTTCGGGGAGGTGGTTCAACTTTAAACTCCAATGACTATTTGAACAGATGATTCGTTTTACGATTCACATTTCGATTTTGTATTCGTATCACCACATAATTTCCCAATGCGGCTATTGATGTTCCAATGATGGTATAATAAATATTGATATCAACCTTCATCAACGAATACATTTCCAGTCCTCGCATAACAATCAATATAATTATGGAGACGATAAAATACCACAAGTTTAATTTCTTGTTCATACTAATCCTTTTTTATCTTAAAATCAATTAAGCTTGCTTTGGCTTCTTCCTAAACAAGGTTACTATTAAAATACCAAATCCAGCCCCATACAATATTCCGTTATAGAGATCAACAAGTTCCATATCAAGACGATCATGATCACCGTCCTTTAAAATACTGATTAATACAGCGGACATGACTAATAGGCATGCTACGATTATTGTATTTCTTTTACTCATCTCTTTTTATTTTGAGAGATGTTAATTGGTTCTGTTCTAACTTGATTATTTACATTTCGTAAAATATTCCCCAAAAAGATTCCAATTCCTGAACCCAGAAATGCACCATAAAGAAAATTTATTAATTCACCATCCAATAGGGTATTCCCATCAATTCTTAGAATTTCAATCAAGAGCGATACTCCAATCAGAACTGCCGAAACAAAAAGTGCTTTCTTTTTAGTCATTCCTCAATTATTTATAATTCTTTATTCAAATAGAATAGATCCCCGTATCAGGATTCAGGCTGTATTCAGCATTATCTATTTCTATTTTCTTATATCTGGTAAATGAACAACAGTCTTCACTGAGTCTTTCAGCATCCACATATAAATCGAATATGTTTTCAGAGCCGATATTTATTCTGTAATTCACAATTTCGGTTTGCCAGCCAATTGTATATATTTCAATCAAATTGATGTTATTTTCATCTATAAAATTGAATTCAACCCGATGGTCTGAGGCATCTAAAATTTCAATATCATCAGGCTTGAACCTACCACTTGTAAACACATTTTCACCTGTACCCTTATCAGTCAGGTTAAATGCAAAATAATTGGGAGGCGTAAAACAGGCTCCACATTCTTCTTCATAAGAACAAGCTGTCATCATGAAAATGATAAGAATTAAAAAGGAGATCATTCGATTTTTCATGGCTCTATTATTTAAGTCAATGTATTATTTCAATCAAATTAACAACACTCTGTCAAACATCTCAATTCATCAGGAGGGGATAATGATTTGTACCATCCCGTCAAGCAGAGCTTGCCACCCCTCCTCTGCGGGAGGGGAAACTTATTAGCCGTTCTAAGTTCTTTCTCCTCTTGATTCCCTAATGGAGACAATCAACTCTACAGCTTCATTATAAAAACAAGCCTTTCTCATCCTTTACAAGGAGGAGTACCCGAACGCGTTCGGGGGAGGTGGTTCTAACTCACCGCTTTTCTTCTCCTACTCAGATTTAACATGAAAATAGCTCCATAGATTAAAACCTAAGCCAAACACTTTTATCCTGTGAATCAAGACTATTTTCAAACTGAATAATCAGAATCAACGGATTCATCTTCTTTCTTCCATGCAAGGAGACATATACCTCCCCAAATAATAAGAACAAGGAAAATTCCAACAAACAATAAACTCTCAGCCTCATCCATAGACAAACCCATAATTACGAAAAGGTACAGAGCCCACAACGAATCAAGCACAAGCTGACCAAGCCAGTAAGCTATTTTGCCTTTTCTACTTAATCTTTTTAAGAACAACTTATCTAACATGATAATATATTTAAATTAATCGTACTCATAGAATCACAACTCACCAAATTTATGAAAATTAGAAAGCAAACAATAAATCAGGATAAAGTAAAACTCAAGTCATACATAAAATAGAATAAATCTATACAATTATACTTCGACAAGATCTCAACTACACTCGATATGGCAGCTTGGTAACCGTACTCGATGCAATGGCTCAATAGTTCACTCATGCTCTATTCAGTCTTTTCTATCTCTTGAAAGCTAAATCTTTTATGGATATAAAACTAAAGGACGGGCTGAGGAAGCAGAAAAGGAAACGATTTCTCCTCTTGTTGCAAGTCCAAAGTCTACTTTAAGCCCCTTCGGGGTTTGGGGTCTATGTTTAACGCCTGGCATAAAAAAGCTGTGGCACTCCTACCACAGCTTAGTCCTGACTTCTTTAAAATTCAAGCTTTCGTAGAGCTTAAGCTTAATGTTTTACAAAAAACATATTTGCTTTATGCAACAGTTGCAAATAAGACGTCCTGTTTTTGTTTTATTTTCTTACAAGACATCTATTTTATAAATACTGAATTATATTTAAAACACTCACTCATATTTGCTATGTACCAGCCTTGTTTATTCATAATTTCTTTAAAAATATCAAAACTCCAATTCTGTGAACAATAAGGTTCCTGATTCCAATTTTCACATACTTTGTAACTAGTTTTATAGGCGGGATACGCTTCTTCCATTGAATCTGAATCGTGGTTAATCAGAACACAAAGTGTAGGGTGCTTTGTATTCGATGAAGTAAGCGAGAACATGTCAAAATCATTGACCGTATTACCAAAAGCAAGTATCGGCTTTTTGCCTATACGGTTGTATATATTAATCGCTTTACCTGATGATACATTTGAAAGAAAATTTTCAGAATCAATATAGAACTCGGGACCTTTGCCTTTTAAATGGGTAATGGTTTTGTATTTTTGTAGTGACCCAATAATGTGAGATGGAGGCAATTGATTGAGTGTTTCTACATTTTTCACAATCCCCCAAATAAACTGTTGTGATGAGCCTGAAACAATATAGATCTGAAATTTATTCACTAGCAAATAGTGAATGAGTTCGATCATAGGTTGGTAAAACTGCTTACTCAACACCCGATCTTCCGGATTTTCTTTTGGTATGCAGGAATTGACAATGGTCCTGGTATTTCTGGTCGTTAAAGCGACAATTGAATCAGAAACAATGCTACCGGGTAAATATCCATTAAAGGCATTGAGGACTGCACCCTGCAGTTGTTTGACACTATCACTACAGTTGGGAATTCGTCCAAATGCAAGGTCATATGCAAAATACAGTTCCATTGAAAAAGGACGTTCACAGGCAAGCGTTCCATCCATATCAAATACAGCAATTCGATCGTCTTCAGGTACAGCATCAGAACCTGAGCCCGTAACTTTTTTCACATAATCCACAAGGATATTTATTGAAAACGTCGTATCAATCCTGGTCTCATTCCACGAAGAAAGATATTTCTTTATTGTTTTTTTATTTTCACTATGTCCAGGGTTTGAACTACTGACAAGTGTTGAAATAGCAATAAGAACAAAAAGAATATTTTTTTTCATAATTCCGAATTTTAGTGAACTATTGTTTAATTGTAATTTAAAACGCAACAACAAATTAAGCTGCATACCTAGAACAGGTCATTAAGATTCCCTTTCTTTTGTTTATATTATTCACACTCTCTTTTTCACTTTCGAACAGACATTATTGAAAGTCAGCAGCTTTTTCTTTCTTATCGTCTGATGTATTTTGCAAGCCGCTAATTTTATCGAAAGTTGATATAAACTCTGGTTCTATTTTTTCCCATCTGGCTAAGGCCTCAGGGTATCCCAAATTTAAATAGAAACAATGTTCCTTAGCTAAACCAGCCCCCCCGCTATTATCCGATTCATCATTCCAACTATCTGCATAAGCTTTAACATTTTTCAAACCTCCAAGACGGTTTTCAGCAAGCCATGTAACGATATCTCCCATTGGTTTAATCTCCGGAATATTCTCATCAATGCTAAAAACAGTATTACTTGATTGATGTAACATGACATAGAAACCATAATCTGCTCCCCAAGGGTTTGATCCAATTACGATATAGTCTTTCATTGATGTACTTGGACAATTGTTATCACTAAAAATACCAGGCCACCAATCCGGATCATCCATTATGGTATTCATACTTGACTTATCAAATCTCACCCATGTATCTATAGTCGAAAGAGTTGCTTCGGGACAAAAATCAAGATTGCATCCAGCTGGAATGTTTAATGCGCTGTAAATGCGAATTAATTCTTTAAGCCTGGGTTGAAGTATAACATCTTCTTTAATCTGGAAAGCTTCAATTTGTTCTGCACTTGCTCCCGGTACCAACATAAATGAAAACGGAGACCAAAATGAGATTAGCTCATCCCATGCTTGTTTAGGTGTTGTTAAATTTTTATTCATTATAGAAAATTTTAATATTAAAAAAAGGGAATCTCCTCATATAAAACCACCACATATTACCTTAACCGGTATGTATACCCACCTATCACATTCATCTCATCTACCAAACACAAAGGTTTTTACTCAAAAACAAAAATCAATCAAAAACAAGTATTGTATTTAAAGTCTATTAAATTTATGAAAAACAAATAGCATACAATGAATTAATACACAGTAAAATAGATGGAATACATAAAATAGAATAAGTCTATATAATTATGATACTTCGACAAGATCAGGAAACAGAAGAGGAAACGATTTCTCCTTTTGTTGCAAGTCCAAAGTCTACTTTAAGCCCCTTCAGGGGCTTGGAGTCTATGTTTAATGCCCATTAAAAAAAGCTGTGGCACTCCTACCACAGCTTAGTCCTGTTCGTTTTATCAGAATAGACCACCAGCGTAATAAAACAAACAGATTTCTCTTAAAATTTATTCAACTGGCAAAGTAATCTCTAAAGGAATAGCCTCCATTTTTAAATTCAACCTCCTTTTTTCCGAAGCATATCGCCTAATCGGAACATAAAGCGTTTTATAGTTGATGTTCTCAATTATGAGTCGCTGCTCGCCCGCAGGGAAAGATTTAAATCTAAAGGTCCCTTTATTGGTAATATCAGTCTCCATATCAAGTCCTTCAACCTTTACAGAACCTAATGAAACAGGCTGATTTGTTGCCTGATCGGTTAAATACCCAATCAGATCGTAAGAATGGTGAACACCTTTGGCTTTTTGTCGTGTCGCAAAATAATGGTTGACAAATTCAGGCTCGGTTGCGCGTAAGTTTTCGATACTGCGATCGAGCTCTTTGCTCAATAGGCTATTGGTCTCTTTCATGAGCTCGGCAAAACTCTCCTGCGCTTGTTTCATATCTTTCTTCATCAGAATCTGATCCGAACGGCTTTGTGTAAAAGCATTAAAAACAGACTCCAGGTTTGCCAGGCTGGCTTCGGTAATTGAAAAAGCTGCCAATTCGGTCAGGTTTGCCTTAGCTAGTTCAATACACTGATCGGTAAATGCAATCAGATCAACTTCTTTATCACGTTGTAATTTCGATTTTGAGGTATTCACCAAAACCAACATTTTTACATCCTGTTTGCTATTGGCAAAGCAAACCAGCGCATTGGAAAAAGGATAAAGCTGATCAATTAATGTCTTTTTTAAACTCGCCTTTACCTCGGTTAACCAAACTGTGGGTTGGTCAATTTTTTCCCTCAGGCTCAAAAGCCTGCTTAAGGAAATTCCAAACCTATCGGCTTGCGCTTTAGTTGTCACATTGGTTTCGTACCGAGACTTATTCTCAATCAACGTCTTATTCGTTTCCGCATAAGAATCCAGCTTTAAATTGTTATACGTATTCATCTCAAAGTGTTTTGTGCCGTAAAATTCAATAGAATAAACACCTCTTTTGGGGATTGAATCTCACTGCTGATTCATAATAGAAAAAATTAATTTGTATTGATTGTTCATGTATGGGAATTGTGTTCAGATTCTCCACAGAAGCCTTTTATTCAGAAGATTTTATGTGTTTCATAGTTTATAAACATCCGATATTTTCCAAAAGATTTAACATGTATTGAAAACCATTTAGTTCACATTGAATCCTATTCTGCATGCTTCGAAAGTCATTTTGCTGTTAATGAAACTGATTTTCATCTTTTCAAAAATCATTTTCTTGCTTTCGAATCTGATTTTCATCTTCCCGAAAAGCATTTAGCTGCTTTCGAATTGCTTTTTATACCCATCGAATTTGATTTTGCTTTTTTCGAATAGCATTTAGCAGCCTTCGAATTCAATTTCGTTCTCGTTGCAAAGCTTAAAGCTCTTTCTGAATTGCATTTTGTTTTTTCTGAAAAGCATCAAGCAGCTTATGTACGCTTTATAGCAATCATCTCGTTAAAATAAGCCTTAGAAATATTGCTGACAACGAACATTGTCGAGGGGAGTGACTCAGCAAATTGGAAATACTTTGAATAGCGTTTCTAAAGTATTTAGAGAGCAACTTACAGAACAAAACTTCATCTTATAATCTGCAAGCAAGTCCGCCATGGTGGTTGAATTGTAGATCTAAGTTAAAGAATAATTTCTTTAAACTCCAAATAAAAATGACTCTTAACATCAAAAATGTGTCATTTATCACACAAAAGCACCTATTCAGAACAAAGCCAATAGGCAGATTTTACGAGGGATTTCCAAATAAACTGGATGCTATCATTATTTTTTCACCCCATACACAATTGTTAATACCCAAAGCTAAGAATAAAGACAAAAACCATTATTAAAGACTGAATTGATGGTGTATAGAGGAATCAAAATCCAATTAATACGGGAGAATTATTTTGCTCCTTTATAAAAAGGCAAAACAATTTGGCTAAAAAACACCCGCTATGTATGCAAAAACAAATTTTGTCCCAGCTCGCTGTTTTCGTAAATTTATAGTAGCAAACTTAACTCTTACAATAAGATTATCAATCATTTAAAAACAAGCCTTATGAATGCTCTATTACTTTTCAGCCTTGCTTTTATTGTATTTTTATTAAGTGGTATCCGAATCATTTTCGAATACAAAAGAGCTTTGAAATTCCGATTTGGGAAATACGTCAAGCTACTTAAACCAGGCTTCAGGTGGGTGATCCCTCTGGTTGAAACCATTCAAATTGTTGACATCCGTGTGATTACCATTAACATCGATTCACAGGAAGTGATGACCGAAGACAATGTACCTTGCAGTATAGATGGGGTTGTTTTTTTTAAGATTGATGATCCCGAAAAAGCCGTATTGGAAGTTGAAGAATTCAAATTTGCCATTATGCAGCTGGCTCAGGCCGCCCTAAGAGATGTGTGTGGAAAGGTTGAACTCGATACGATTCTATCGAAACGAGAGGAAATGGGGAAAAACATTAAACACATTGTTGAACAGGAAACTCAGGCATGGGGTATTATCATTATCGACGTGAAGATTAAAGATATTCAGTTGCCTGAAAACATGAAACGGATGATGGCCAATCAGGCTGAAGCCGAACGCTCACGCAGAGCTCGAATTATTCTTGCTCTGGCCGAGGAACAAGCTGCTGAAAATTTATTGGCCGCTGGTAAACTCATCGACAAATCACCTTCAGCTATTAAACTAAGGCTTTATCAAACCCTGGCCAATATTGCCTCTGAAAAGAACTCAACCATTCTTTTCCCATTCCCGGAGGAGGTTTTGCCAAGGAATACAAAAAAGGAGGAATAGGTGGTATTTGCTCGTACCTCAAATTAATATGACTTTCCAGGAAACTCATAAGCCCCTTCATGAGTTTGGGTGAAGAATGTAAACAAAACGAGACCTGACAGGTTTATAAGCAAGACGCAAATAAACCTGTCAGGTCTGTGGTAAACATGGTTGAAACAGAAAAAAGCCACTCACAGACTGCAAGTGGTTTGTATTTTGTTTTTATGAATCTATAGGCGTTTTCGAATTTCAAGTCGTTATCTCTTCCCTCTTAAACCAGAATATATTTTTCGACCACCTCGGCAACACCATGATTATTATTGGAGGCCACAATAAGATCAGCTCGATCGCGAAGTTCTGGAGTCACATTATCGACCCAAACGCCCAAGCCGGCATATTCGACCATGCTTAAGTCGTTGCCAGCATTGCCTACAGCGATAATCTCCTCACGGCTAATACCTAGCTTCTCAGCCAAACGGGCAATACTTGCTGCCTTATCAATTCCCTGTGGCATCACCTCAAGGAAAAAAGGTTTCGAAAGAGCGACACTCTCATTAGGTTTCTCTTTCTTCAATTTGGCTTCAATAGTTTTCAGATATTCAGGTTCCTGCAACAACAGACATTTAATTGCCGATCCGGTCACAGCGGTCTTAAAGCAGTCAACTTTATTGAATTTCATCTGCGTTAGCTCAACCTCCACATCGATGTATTTCGAGATGGATTCACTGATGATGCTATCGGAAGTATAGGTAATGATATCCACATTATTCGCCATACTAAAATCGTGCAAACTGTGTATTTGCTCTTGAGAAAGGCTCTGCTCAAAAATATTTGCCTGCTGAGTTAAATCGGTAATCACCGCCCCATTGTATGAAATGATATAGGAACCGTATTTTTTTAAATCGAGCTCCTCGGCATACTGAAGCATAGCAGGCGTTGGACGTCCTGAAGCCAAAACGACATAAACACCCTGCTCCTGTGCTTTCATGAGCATTTCTTTGTTTCTATCTGATATGCTGTGATCGTCACGCAAAAGCGTATCGTCAAGATCAAGCACTAACATTTTATATTTCATCTGTTTACAATTGTCTGTTTTTGCCACATGCCACTCAGCATGAGCCTATCATCCTACCCCTGTATATAAAACTTACCTGTCATGACCGTTTCATCTGTCCTGAAAACATTATGAATGATCACAGGCAATCCTGACCTATGAATATAGACCGTCATGATTCTGTCTGATAAAATTCCGGGAATGGCTCCTTTTATCTCACTATTCTCCTCTCTCCTTCACAAATCCACTCTTCTCTTATTGGGGAAACTGATTTTAGAGATCGCAACCCATTTTCTTGAGATATGGAGCCTTGAGGCTTTCAATTTTCAGCCTGCGAAAGTATAAACAAATATCGATTTAGCGGCAAGAACAACTGTTCTATTTGCAAATCAGGGCGTAAAATAAAAAAGGTGCAGCCTTTCGACCACACCCGACCTATTTTAACCCCATTAAAATAGATACAAAAAATCCTTATCTCGCTTAATGATGCATTGTTTAAATACATCGACACGAAAAACATTTTTTTAATAAATCCTTGTCGTTTTGGACAAAAACAAATACAAGTATTTTTAACTTTAGGTTAGATGAAAGAATTGCACAAAGGTTGCGTTAGGATCTAAAAAAATATATATATTTTTTTTAGCTATGACTCATAATCAATTATACGACGGAAAGTTGAGTTCAACCTTGCAGCCTTCACCATAAACAGACTCCAACGAAATTTTAGCCTGATGCAAACGCATAATTTGTCGGGTAATACTCAAACCAATACCCGAACCATTCTCTCGTGTCGTGAAAAAGGGCACAAAAATATTTTTGATATCATCTGCTTTTATTCCTACACCATTATCAATGATTTTTATCAGGGTATTTCCCTCATTGGCTCTGCTGGCAAGCACCTGTAGAATCCCCCTATCGGTAATGGCATGTTGCGCATTCTGAATCAAATTGACCAAAACCTGAACCATGAGTTTTTCATCAGCCTCTATTAACAGATCATCTTCTTCGATAGAAAAGTGGTAATCAATTTTTGTATCATCATCCAGGGCGAGCAAAGCCTTAACATGCTCAAACAGATGTTTTAGACTGACCCTTTTTAATTGGGGTTTTGGTATTCGGGTGAGTTGACGGTAGTTATCTACAAAGTGCATCAAGCCCTCTCCTTGTTCCTGAATCACTTGTAAACCCAGTCGGGTTTTAGACAGGTTTTTCTCTCCTATCACACTTTCAGCATCAATCTGAGAATACGTTTGAACAAGTGTTTCTGAAAGTGAAGTTAAAGGCGCAATGGAATTCATAATCTCATGCGTCAGGACGGATATTAAACGCTGCCAGGACTCCAGCTCTGTGGCATCCATTTCACTTTTAATATCAGTGAAAGAAAGCAATTTCCAGTTTTCATTACCGAGCTTGATACAGGTACAGGATACAAGCAAATGCAAGGTTCTTTGTTTGACTTGCGTTTTTAAGACCCGACTCTCACCCGCTTTTATCCTCTGAAAAAGTTCAACCAAATTGGGATCCGTTTTCAATAAGGCTTTTATACTCACCAAATGATGTACTCCCAATAACTCCCTCCCCTTTCGGTTGATCCCCTCAACCATGCCCTGAGAATTAAAAGTCAGGATGCCCACGGCTGCATTCTCTATAATGGCATCACTTACAATCTCCTTCTGTTGGTATTTCATGCGAAGGTCTTTAATAATCTGATTCACCCCTTGCATGCTTTCTCGCAAAGCATCAAAGGATTTTCCTTCACCATAATGCTGCAGGTTGAGTGCCGTTTCATCATTTTTAACCGCCAGAAAAAATTGACTCAGTAATCGATTCGTTGAATTCAGATCGTGTAGCATACGGTAAAACAAATAAAGAATCAGAGCCATAGGGGCAAGAGCTAAAAGTGGGTAAACACTCACCCACAACAACCAGCCCATAGAAACAGAAAGAAGCACAATCAAACTGAGTTTCAATATTAATCGCACAAAGAGTTTCTTATAAATCATACTTCTTTAGTTTATTATAGAGTGTCGGACGGGTCACACCCAATTCATTTGCAATACGACTCATATTCCCCTCGTGATGCTCCAGGGCCAAAGCAATGATTTCCTTTTCCATATCAGCCAGACTGGTTGCTTTGTATTTCCCATTCCCCTTAGGGACTTGATGAAAAAGGAACTCATCTGCCATCAGTTTGTTGTTATCAGTAAGAATCACGGCCTTCTCTATGGTATGCTGCAATTCTCTCACATTACCCGGCCAGTTATATTGTATCAGCTTATCCAGAGTCTTTGACGAAAAGCACAGTTTAGGTTTGTCGTACTTTTGAGCATACTTACGCAGATAAAACTCAGCCAAAACGGCAATATCTTCTCCCCGTTTGCGCAATGGCGGCACATCAATATGTATGGTATTGATTCGATAGAGTAAATCTTCACGAAATTCCCCCTCGGCAACCATTTGTATCAGGTTTTTATTCGTGGCACAAACCAAACGAATATCAATCTCTCTGATTTGATTATCCCCCAAACGAATCAGTTGACGGGTTTGCAAAACGGACAGGAGTTTTGCTTGCATAGGCAAAGACAAATTACCAATCTCATCGAGAAAAAGGGTGCCACCCGAAGCCAATTCGAATCGGCCTGACTTATCGGCTTTAGCATCAGTAAAAGCACCTTTGACATGCCCAAACAGCTCACTCTCGAATAAGGATTCGGATACGGCGCCCATATCAACTGTAATCAGTGCAGCCTCCCGCCTTGCTGACTGGGCATGAATTTCACGAGCGATCAGCTCTTTTCCTGTGCCATTCTCACCCAATATGAGAACATTTACATCAGTAGTCGCAACTTTTTGTATAATCCTGTTTAAATTGAGCATAACCTTTGATCGCCCTATCATTTGAGTTTCACTCCGATTCAACACCTGGGTTAAACTTTGCTTCTCACCTTCCAGCCGATCAATCTTCTGTTTTGATTGCCGCAACTGAATAGCTGTTTGGATGGTCGTAATCAATTTTCTGTTATCCCAGGGTTTCAAAACAAAGTCCACAGCCCCTAACTTAATGGCTTTAACGGCCAGTTCCACATCGCCATATGCTGTCAATAGAATAATACTGAGCTTGGGATCGTGTTCCACTATTTTAGTCAACCAATAAATGCCTTCGTTACCCGTATTCACGCCTGCCGAAAAGTTCATATCCAACACCACGACATCAATCGCATGATTCTCCAGTGTACTCAACAGACAATTGGGATTAGATAAGGTGATCACCTCATCAAACTCATCCTGAAGCAGGAGTTGCAAGGCCACCAGGACGGATTTTTGATCATCAACAACTAAGATTTTTCCAGTAGACATAATTTCATAACTTTAGCTCATCAAATGTAAAAATAAGAAGCAAACCAGTCAACATAGTGTAAAATATTCTTACAGTCATTTTCATTTTTTTTACAATTGAAAAGCACTGTTCCAGAGATTTAGAACAACAAAACCCTGATTCTCTACACATAAACTCTTGTGGCATACCGATTGATTATCGATTTAGAACATAACGACAAGATCAATATCAAAAACTTGATCTGTATGAAATCAATAAAACAATCGTATCACAAAAATTATTGGCATGATAAAAATTGAAAACCTAAGCAAAAGATTCCGAACCGAAGATGTTGAGACTACCGCACTCAATCAAATTAATATTGAAATAAAAGAAGGTGAATTTGTTGCCATTATGGGACCCTCGGGTTGTGGCAAATCAACCCTACTTAATATTTTAGGTATGCTTGATAGTCCAACTTCAGGAAACTATTATTTTAACAAGCAGGAAGTCGGCAATCAAAAGGAAAGTCAACGCAATGCCATACGTAAAGGCAATATCAATTTTGTATTTCAAAGCTTTAACCTGATTGATGAGCTGAACGTTTTTCGCAATGTGGAGTTGCCTCTCAACTACCTTAATGTAAGTAAGGCTGATAAAAAGGCCAGAGTCTTAGAAGTTCTCGACCGCATGAAAATTGGGCATCGCAAGCACCATTACCCACAACAACTCTCAGGTGGACAACAACAGCGTGTAGCTATTGCCCGTGCCGTATCAGCCAACCCCAAACTTCTGCTTGCCGATGAGCCTACAGGTAATCTGGATTCTAAAACCGGGCTGGAAGTGATGAATCTACTCACCGAGCTCAATAGCGAAGGAACAACCATTGTGATGGTCACCCACTCTGAGCGAGATGCTGAATTTGCTCACCGCGTTATTCGCCTGTTTGATGGTGAAGTGATGACAGAAAAAACCGCCAAAGAATTCGCTACGATTAATTACTAAGCTAACACCAGAACCCATGATATTGAATCAAATTCTCAAGAATAAAAAATGGTATGGCATCAACACCCTAGGTATAGGACTTGCTTTTGCTGTTGCCCTTATCATATTCACCCACGTAAAAAAAGAACTCTCCTACGATAACTTCCACTCAAAGGCGGATGATATTTATCGTATCACAACCGAAGATCAACAATTAGAAGGACAACCACCAACATCGGGTATAGATGGGAAATTAATCCTTCCTCTTTATACAAATTTTCCTGACATTAAAGAAGTGGTTCGTCTTATTCACCCGGACAATACAGTTATAACTGCGGACAAAAATAATTTTTCAAGCAACCAGCTTTTTTTCACCAATAGCCAATTCTTCAAAGTTTTCGATTATAAATTATTACGAGGAAACAGAACAAGTTTATTTAATCAACCCAATCAGGTGGTTATTAGTAAAAAGACAGCACTGGCTTATTTTGGTACAGAAGAAGCTATCGGTAAAGAAATTAGTATTCAAGTCCAATACTTGTATTCAAAATCGGGCAATTATACCGTTGCTGGTGTTATGGATGACTTTCCAGAAAACTCACATTTTAAAGCAGATCTGTTATTTTCTATAAATAATAATGAGGATATCAACCAATTTCATACCTATACATATCTCTTATTACAAAAAGAACGAAACCTAAACTCTCTAAAGAGTTTAATAAATGCATACTGGAAGAAGAATACCAAGGACGGAGAACCTGATCCAATTTCTCAACTCATGCCCCTAAGAGATATTCACCTGTACAGTCACAATGCTGATGAGATGAGTACAAATGGTAGTATGACCTCCCTGATCATCTTAATTGCAGGTGCTTTGATTGTTTTTCTGATCGCCTTTATCAACTATACCAATTTAAATTACGTGCAGTTTATTACAGATCTCAAAGATTTTAAAGTCCGGATGATCAATGGCGCTTCCTTAGTCGATTTGGGTCAGATCATTTTTATTCGATCACTTATTCCCATCAGTTTTGCCATTCTTTTTGGTGGACTATTGGCTTATAATTTCGATACCATAAGTGCATCATCCTTTAATCTGGACATCTCAGCTTTCGATTTACTATGGATAAGCCTCATCTTTTATCTGATCTTTGCCTTGGCTTCACTATTACCATTGGCAACAACAAAAGTATCTAAAGACTTGGCTCGTTCACCTTATCAGGGATCTAAGAAGTTTGTAGCTTCACTCCTTTTCCAGTTTATGCTATCCATTGCTGCCATTATCACAACTATTGTCCTGCATAAACAAATCAATTTGGTGAATAACCTGCATCCCGGAGATGAGAAATCTGCTATTGTTGTTATGACGGATGTTCCCTATCATATGATTGCCAAATTCGAAGTTTTAAAGGAATCCTTTTTAAAACATTCCGAAATCCGAAATGTAAGTGCCGCCTTCTACAAACCCGGGCTTAACATACCTTTTTCTTATCCCTTTGAGATGGAAGGCGCTGATAAAACTGTCGAAAAGAAACTCAATATGTTTTCCATTGAAGAAGATTTTTTCAAGCTGTTTAATATCAAACCACTGGCAGGCTCATTAGATATGGGTATTACTTCATCAATACCATGGGAAAATATTGCCCTTAGAATACACGATCAAAACCCAAACAAAGATGAATTTATAAAAAATCTTAACAATTATACCAAAGAGCATGGTGGCTTTCAGGAAAAATATATTTTAAATCAGTCAGCATTAAAAGTGCTAGGCATTCAGAACCCTGAAGATGCCATCGGAAAATCTTTTCAATTCAATTTTATGGCTCCGGAACTGTTTCAAAAAGGTAAGGTGATTGCAGTGATTGGGGACTTGCACTATGGTGACATGTTTTCCAAGGAAGAGCCTATGGTTTTAGCTTCAAAAAATCTATTCAACAGTACCTTTATTGCAAAGATTGATCCCCGTAGAAAAGCTGAAGCACTTCAATCATTAAAAACAGAATGGGAAACTCTGTCACCTGATCATCCTTTCAGATATGAGTTTGTTGACGATTTGTATGAACAGATTTATTTTAACCAATACAAAGAGATGAAAGCTTTAACTCTGTTCTCCATCCTATCGATTGTTCTATCTGTATTGGGTATGTTTGCTTTGTCTTCATTTAGCATTCAACACAAAACCAAAGAGATTGGTATCAGAAAAGCCAATGGATCCACTTCTTTAGAAATTCTGACCTTATTGATAAGAGAATACACACAGTGGGTTGTTGTCGCCTTTCTGATTGCTTGCCCCATTGCCTATTATATCGCAAGAGATTGGCTGAGCAACTTTGCATATCATATTGAACTAAGCTGGTGGATATTTGTAGTATCCGGTGTTATGGCATTAATCATTGCTATACTAACGGTCAGCTGGCAAACCTGGAAAGCCGCTACACAGAATCCTGTGGAAGCACTTAAGTACGAGTAAATAAAAAACCGTTTCCTATTTACTTGCAAAGAAGACTTCCTCATTCCTGGGAAGTCTTCTTACTATTTTAGCCAGAAACAATTTACTTATTTAAATTCCATTTTGTCTTTTCTATCTGCAAGCAAGTCCGCTGTATAAAGTTTGAATTTCCTTTAACTTAATTATCTTTAAAGCTCATTCAAATATTCAATTCTCATGAAAAGATTAGGTCTTATTTTCTTTTTACTTCTACTAATATGTACTTCATGTCAGAAAAAGAAAGGGGATTGGTTCACCGTGGAGAAACTGGATAATAAAACTTATCGCATTAGGGAAAATCAGAGTAGTCAAGGCAATAGCTCCTACCTTATTATTGGCGATAAGGAAGCCCTACTCTTCGATTCAGGGTCAGGAGAAAATAAGACCGGGGACATAAAATTACTAGTCGATTCTTTAGCCGGAGAGCCGGTTACTTTATTGCATTCCCACTTTCATTTCGACCACATTGGGAATAGTAAAGCTTTTCCAGATGTTGCCCTACCCAATCTGCCAGATCTTCAAGATCGCCTGGGTGAAGATTCTTGCATTCATATCAGAGAACAGGAAAGTTTAATACCCCAAACTTGCATCTTAAAAATAAGAACGCAGTATCCCATAAATACAGAATTTAATCTGGGGAACAGAAAAATCAGCATTTATCATACGCCCGGTCATTCTCCCTGGTCTTTCACAATTGTTGATAAAAGAGGCAAATATCTCTTTGTTGGCGATTTAGCTTACAAAGGTCTTTTATTGGTTAATGATCTTGATGAATATCAAAATAGCCTTAGTCAGCTGATTCAGACTTGTGATTCATCCTATCAAATTCTTGCAGCACATGGAAATGAAGATCTGCTCTATTCGGATTTGGATAAAATCAGACTCGCTCTAAAAGCATTTCAGAACAAGAGACCAGCACCTAAAAAGGAAATCAATCTATTGGGCAATAGAAAAAAGATGTATGTTATTGATGGAATTCCATTTATTTATGATAAAACGGTGAATTATTAAAAAATTTTAATTTCAATTCCTCCTATGATCTAGAAGAGACTTAAACAGGTATTGAATTCAATTCCTAAAAGATGACATCTATATTGAGGTTTCAGTCTATCTGAAAAAGAAGAAAGATTATTCATAGAGTTATAGGTGAATCCACACAAAGAAAATGAAATTCAAATCTTTAGATTAAAGGTTTAGTCACTTCAACACACACGATCTTTTGTATCAAAAAAGGAGGTTGCTTTAAAAACAACCTCCTTATTTTTTTGTAGTTATATTCTTATAACTGATATGATCGAATTAAGTGATTCTTCTCATTTACGACAATGACATTATCCACTTCATCAATTAAGTAATTGGGCGTCTTATCCAATAATTCAATTTGTAAGTCCGTAGCTCCAGTCTTTTTATTTACCTTATAAATAAAATGTTGGTTTGGTGCATTCTTATTCTTCACCTTAGTAACAATGAACTTATGGCTCTTTATTGATTTTGAATTGGAGTATCTGGTTTTTGTTATTTCAATAACCGGTACCATATCACCACTTGTACTTTCTAAATACAAACCTCCTTGAACAGTCGTTTCTGATGTCCCATCAGTTTGATCTGCTGAGGTACGGTAAGCCCCATTGGATAATGAAGAAAGCATTTCTATATTATCAAGGTTTCCTTGAATATCAAAATCTACACCAGCTATAAACAAACCCAATTGAGCAGCATTCTTTAAACCACCCAAATCAGATGCAGGCTCAAAGTACTTTGTATATTTCACTTTCCCAGATGGCTCCAGTAAAGAAACATGTTGTCCAGTCTGTAACAGATATCCTGACCCATCAATGTATTCAGCCATTAGGGGTGTCTTCCTTTTTACATTTTCAAGTTCGACATCCTCAGCAAAAAGTTCTATTTGACCTGACTTCAAATCAAACTTATATCCCTTTTTATTCTCAAACAAAATAACTTTATCTTCGGTCTCGTCATATGTTACAGCCGGAATTGCTTTAAATTTCACATCTCTTTTCCAAACATCCTTCCCTTTTTCAAAATCTAAAATATTTGAACGCTCTGTCGAAATATATAAAACGCCCTTTTCAGTTGGTGTTACATAGTAAGAATAACCTTTTACCTTACTCTCCCATATTCTCTTTCCACTTTTATCAACCAAACAAATTGAACCTTCCTTTTCATTTTTACCAACTGCAATAAATCCTTTATCGTGAGCGATAACTTCCTCTAGAAAATCAATTTTAAAACTCTTTTTCCATTTAAAATCATTGGTTTTGGGATCAATAATATTAAAGCCTTCAGTCTCTACAAGAATTAAATTATCTTCATTATCTGGTCTTACATCAACAAGTGTTCCTTTTAACTTTAATTTTCCTGGTGTGATATCCTCACCATTAGCAGGATTAAGAACTTTGAGTTTTTTTGATTTCTTCACGCCAACATACAAACTGTTATTTATATCAGAAAAAACCAATGCATTGATCTTTTTGTTAGCTTCATATTGCCATACCACCTCACCACTGGTCGAGTTAATGGTATATATTTCATTATTAATACCTAAAATAATATTATTATCTTGATTAAAGAATGGACCATGATTAACAAAAGAACGTTTTGTGTATTTATTCATTAAACCTTTAGATTCACCCAGACTGGCTATCCAATCCATTTTCCATGTTTTAAGACTAAAACACATCATTTTACGTAGATTTCCTTTAAGTAACTCAAATAAAATAATTCCCTTATTAGGAATTAATGTGAAATCCTTGATTCTATACTGTTCATCTTTCGTATCAAATAAAATATCTCCATTACTTGAATTAATAAGAAGACCTCTCATCTTTCCAACAACAGGTACATATTCTACATAGATTATTGGAAGTCCATCAATATTCATATAACTGTTCTTATCCACGGCCTTTAATTCAGTATTCTGCCATACGATTTCACCAGTTTTATTATTCATTGCTAGCAATCCTTTAGCGCCAGACGCAATAATAAGACCATCATTGGATTGTTTGATCCATCCAACTTCATAAAGGGCTTCTTTCAGATCAACTTCCCACATTTTATTTTGTGAATAAGCTGGTTTAACTAATAAAAGACTTACAACTGTTAAGACAAAAAGTCTCATCATTGATTTATACATAGTATTAGGGTTTTGGTTAGTTTCACTTGAAAATAGTCACGAATACAAAAATCATTCAAAATATATTTATTCAATTTGACTGTTAAATAATATTTTCATCTGGATATTTGACACCACAGACAAAAACCTATTAAACAAAGAATTAAATCATCACAAACAAGATTAATCAACGATTAAAAACGTAACTTTAAACAAGTAGACATTAATAATAATTACAGATTTATTTAAATTTCATTATAAAAACACAAACTTAACAATGTTTTAAAATTATAAGCCTCAAAAATTATAATTATAGTAATAAATAACTAAGATTTACAGAAATACTAAAAAATATACTGTAAATAGGCCCAGAATCCGGATTAAATAAAATAATAATTACGCACTTATAACTTGCACTGCAAAGAACAATAACATATAAAACGATAAATTTTACGTATTATTTAATTGAGGCTTGTGAATTAATTTTTAAAATCAAACTCAAGTATTAGAATGAAGACAAGACATAGATAGGCATGATTTATAGTAGGGATTTGTTCTATAAAAAGACACTCAAATATGCAGAGACAGATGTATTAATTCTGCTAATAAAATATCCCAATCAGAACATTCTATCAAAGATCATTTTACATTATGTTTTTTTCAGAAACTTTTGGGGAGTGTTTCTTATTTTTCACCTATTAGTGATTCTACCATCTTAATGGAATCTGAAATACAGGTAGAACATACATTTTTCTTCAAATCCATATCCTTGAATCGGTTTTCGCCCTCTTCAGTCTTAAAATCACAATCTAAAAGTGCCTTACAATCCAAAGAACCATGAAGCGCTTTGAAATCGACTGAAAATTTTTGAATCATCTCATTGGTAGCATTTCTGGCTTCTATATTTTCAAAATGCTTCTGGCTGTTGTAAATGCCCAAAGCCATAAATGATCCGGTAACAGCACCACAAGTTTTCTGAAGCTTGCCCATACCGCCACCAAAACCACTTGCAATAGATAATGCAAAACCTGGATCAAAATTTAAGTGTTCGGCATATGCTGTCAATACGGATTGCGCACAATTCATCCCATTATAAAACGAGTGTATGGCTTTTTCTTCAATTTCTTTCATCAGATGATTTTTTTACTTACAAGGGATTAAATGCTTCCTAATATAGTTATGGGAAACAAGATAATGACAAATATAACACTATTACGATCCCAAAAGCAAAAGAGGAGGCAAACAACAAGCACCTCCTCTTTAATTTATTTTTAAATCTATGATTCATCTGATACCCCCATATTTGATTCCGGTCAAGTCAGCCATCTCCTTTTTCCATGTCGTAATATCATTCTCATTAAACTGATTCAGGTGATGGTGCCCACAAGCCCTTGCCATAACCTTCATCAATTGAGTTGAAGCTGTGAAAAAATTAAACAATTGTTGAGCTGACTTATCCACATTTATCAATTTCCGTAATTCCGGATTTTGAGTTGCAACACCCGCGGGACAGTTGTTGGTATGACACATTCGCGCGGCAACACAACCAATGGATTGGATAGCAGAATTGGCCAAAGCGATACCATCCGCTCCCAGCGCCATTGCTTTAATAAAATCATCAGGAACTCGAAGCCCTCCTGTAACAATCAGAGTCACATCCTTTTTGTTTCGTTGATCAAGATATTTCCGTGCTCGAGCCAAAGCTGGAATCGTAGGTACAGAAATATTATTGCGAAAGATTAAAGGTGCTGCTCCGGTTCCTCCTCCTCTTCCGTCAAGAATAATATAATCGGCAGAGGCATCCAGCGCAAATTGAATATCCTCTTCGATGTGATTGGCTGACAACTTAAAACCTATTGGAATACCACCCGTTACCTCTCTAACCTTATTCGCAAAATTCTTAAAATCTTCAACCGTATGCAGATCTTCAAATGTTGGAGGTGAAACAGCAGGAGTGCCTTCTTTCAAATTTCTAACCTGGGCAATCTTCCCTACTACTTTATTGGCTGGCAAATGTCCACCCGTTCCAGTTTTGGCGCCTTGCCCTCCTTTAAAATGAAAGGCTTGTACACGCTTTAATTTATCCCATTCAAAACCAAACTTAGCCGAAGCGTATTCATAAAAATAATGGCTGTTTGCATGCTGCTCTTCATCCTGCATACCACCCTCACCTGAACAAATTCCTGTCCCTGCTAATTCGGCTCCTTTGGACAATGCAATTTTAGCTTCTTCAGACAAAGCTCCAAAGCTCATATCAGAAACAAAAAGGGGGATTGCTAAACGCAAAGGTTTTTTCGCATTAGGACCTATAACAAGTTCTGTTCCCACAGGAACATCCTCCATCAGTGGTTTTGTTGCAAGTTGAGCCACCAGGATTTGAATATCTTTCCATTGAGGTAAACTGGGACCGGGGACCCCCATTGCATCGACTTCACCATGAGATCCCATTTTCGACAAACCATCTCTAGCCAATGCTTTAATATGAGCTAAACTTGGTTCCTCTTTTGTCGGTTCAATATATGAAGCTTCAGGAATTTTAGATTTTATCTCCACCTCCTCTAATGTCTTGTGCGTTCCATCGCAGTAAGGCAAATTTTTGCTTTGTTTACACATACACAAATAAGCTTCACCTGATTCTTTAGCTGTAAATGCTATAGGTTTAAAATCGGTTGTTCGATGTGAACCATCACAAAAGGGTTGTCCCTTAGATTCACCACACGCACAAAAATAATGTTCTTCACCTTTCTGTAATTCAACAACAATAGGTTTTTTGCCTGCTCTCTTGGGTACACTCATTTGATTCATTTTTAGATTAGAATTACTCCTCAATTTAAAAACTTATATCAAGTATTCATAATATTAAAAACCTATTTTAAGCAAGAGTTAAAAAAAAGAGCTGCAATTTTAGAATTGCAGCTCCTTCTGATAAATATCGATTTTTCGATTTGAACGATTAAGTTTTACCGATCATTGTTGTATAATAAAACAGTCTTTGGGATACATATTTAAATTTTAAATCCAAGTCTTGCAAAATAATATCCCCCATTTGCTCCAAACTGACTGACAATACGCGAATACTTAAAACGACCTTCGCTTTGATATTCTTCCCTATTTTCATCCGGATAGACATTAAAAATATTGTTGGCTCCGATAGTCAGACTCAAATAATCCGTTATATGATATCCCAAACTCAAATCAGTCACAATTTTTTCAGAGTACGTCTGATCAACAGGTGATTCCTCAGTTCCTTGTCTATCTGTTACCGAACCGAAACGTACATTATTCAACTGAGTAAAGAAGCGTTTATAGGAATAGCTAATTCCAAGATTAATCTTACTCTTAGGAGTCGCTGTCTCCAGACGTGCCGTTTCTTCCCGACTAAAAAATTCCTCCTTGCTGGCTTTTAAGCTGCTTGGAATGTGTACATCAGTCACACGGGTTTCATTAAAATTGGCCGCTAAAGTAAGAGCCAGTCGATTCTCACCAAAGCTTTTACGATAAGACAAAATCAAATCTAAACCTTTGGTTCGGGTATCAACGGTATTGGCAAACAATTGAGCTTCACCTGCATTAACCGAACTCAGAATCTGGTACAATTCTGGTTCCTTCGCCTCGTCTGCACTCACATTACCTGAAAGTAAAATTCGATTGTTCACATCTATCCAATAACCATCCAAAGTCAGGTCAAGGCCTCTGGCAAGTTTCCATATTAAACCCGTGCTGTAATTAACCGAACTCTCATTTTTCAATGCAGGAACACCAATCAACTTAGCCACCCGACTATCGTTTCTGAAGGTCCCAACCTCAGAACTCACAACCTCACCATTTCTTTGAGTGAATAGTGTTGCTGTATTATTAAAGAAACGCTGTTGAAGCGAGGGAGCTCTGAATCCTGTACTAAATGCTCCACGCACAGCGAAATTAGGGCTAAGCTGATAACGAGAAGCAATTTTCCCATTAAAAGTCTGTCCAAAATCAGTATAATCCTCAAATCTTCCTGCAAGAGAAATAAAGAAATTTTTCGTAAAGTTCAGTTCCAAATCTGCGTAAAGAGCAATATTTGAACGAGACTCATCCACCTCATTCTTAGGCTGAAACCCTGGGAATACCTGAGCGCCACCCGGTCGTCCGTAGAAAACATTCGTTGTCTTATTCTCATTCAGATAGTTTACACCATCAAATTCTTCAATCACCTGTACATTACCATAATTACGATACGAAGCTTCTTCCCCAGCACTCACCCTATAAATTTCATTTCGGTATTCGGCTCCCAATGCCAGATTCAGACCTTGCAGAATATCATCAAAATAGCGATCGAAATCCAGATTAATTGTATTCTGCGTCAATTGAAAACGCCCCGCATCAAAGCTTGTAGGCGATGTAGTCCCCATAGATGCATTCAGGGTGTTTCCAATGATAAATCGGAAAGAATTGGTGCCATAGGTGTTCGATAAATCCACATGCCAATTCCCTACTTCTCCGCGAATACCTGCAGATAAAGAAGCATCAATAATTCTGGCATTAATTTCGGGCAGAAAACCCTTCGGGTAAATTGTACTCACATTTCTCGATTGATTAGGCAAACGATAATACCCCGTTGAGTTTCCCCGACGGGAATTGATTCCTCCAAAGACATATAATTCTTGCTTATCATTCAAAGGAATCCCCGAATTAAGAAACAAGGCTGCATTCGCGGCTTCTGAATCACCTGCTTTAAGACTGAATCGTCTGCGTCCGCCATTCTTAGTAATTAAAGCCTCCTCTTCCTCAGTCGTTAAATTATTAGTGATGGCATTTTGTGTATTAATACTGGCAGCCTCCTCAGCAGATAAAGTCGTTCCAGACTGGAATGGACTCAAATCGCCTTCCTGAAAATCTTCACTAAATATTCCTTTTCCATCAGTTTTGTACACCGCACCCGTATACAAAGCCGCTCTATCGGTATGCCCTCTTTTCTGATACTGCCCGGTAAGATTAATGAAACCCGATTCTCCTACTTTAATACCATAATTGGAATTAATTTGTACTTGCTTGCCATCGCCTTCATAGGTCTGACCCGTATTGATAGAAGCAATCACCGTGTCAGTATTTTTTTTAAGAACAATATTAATAACACCAGCAATGGCATCAGACCCATATTGAGCAGCAGCACCATCTCTTAACACTTCGATGCGCTCTATAGTTGCTGTAGGAATTGTGTTTAAATCAATCCCCGAAGAACCACGCCCCGCAGTAAGCGTATTGTTCACAAGTGAAGACGAATGTCGACGTTTCCCATTAATCAGAACCAACACGTGGTCTATCCCCAGCCCTCTTAATGAAGCAGGATCAACATGATCCGTTCCATCCTGAACCGTGTATCGATTCGAAGAAAAGGAAGGAGCTACATAATTCAAAATCTGACTCAATTCCAATTGGGCAGACTGCTGAACCACTGCTTCAAGTGGAATAATATCGACCGGCGTAGGCGTTTCGATTACTGATCGGTTTCGATTACGACTCCCCACAATTGTGACCTCGTTTAAACCAACCTGTTCCGGACTCAGACCTACTTTAAGAATAGTCTGATTTCCGAGTTCAACCTGTTTTGTCTGATAGCCCACAAACCTTAATTCAACTAAGGGATATTTCCGATCGATCCCCAACTGAAATTTTCCCTCCTGGTTGGTAATGGTTCCAAGTGTTGTCCCCGGAATCACAACACTTACTCCTGGCAAAACTTCTCCTGTTTGAGCATCAGTAACTGCTCCTGAAATGGCTTTTTTTTGTGCTAATACAGATCCTGACAGGATCAATATATATAGTAATGGTAATATTAACTTCTTCATTTTTTTATATTTTCAGTCAATAAGTCTCCAAAGCTTTTTGAATAATATGACTTGTTTTATAATATTTCTTTTTGATAGTCTTTTAAAAGACCAAGATCTTATTTCATAAATAATGGATAAATGTCTCACATCCGAACCAAACACATCATATCCATACAAGCTACAAATACCCAACTAATACCATAAGCAACTCGTTTTTTCCACTGATGCCTGTTCCCATCCCAGGAATCTAAAACACCGACTGTTTCTTTTCTTTCCTTAAACATGATTTTGATTTATGAATGCACTTTATTTAGTTCTCAATAAATGTGATTTATCTATATCGGACAATTGATAAAAAACGATCAATTACCGACCTATTATTCATTTAAAACAAAGCATAACAATCCTATTATCTGTTCGTTCACACGACAAACAGACTGAGATTCAAGCCTCACTAAATTTTAATGAAAAACCTACATTCGCTTTTTAATAATGCGATCCCAAAAAGGAGAATAAATGGCCAATAAACTAAAGCCTAGCAACACTAAAAGGTAATGCACATTGGGTACCAATTCCCAATAAGTCAATCTACCGGATGTAAATCCCAAAAGAATCAGAACCTGTGCGCCATAAGGCAAAATTCCTTGTGAGATACAGGAAAAAATATCGATCAGTGCTGCTGTTTTCCGCTTGTCAATACGATACGTTTCACTTATTTGTTTAGCTATGGGCCCTGTTATAATGATGGAAACGGTATTGTTAGCTATAGAAAAATCCGTGAGAGAAACTAAGGCGCCAATCCCCAATTGAGCTGACTTACGTCCTCGAACACAGGCTTCAACACTCTTCAATAGGTAGTTAATACCGCCAGCTTCCCTGACAAGTGCAGCCAAACCTCCTGTTAGCATCGAGAGTAAGAAAATCTCTGACATATTATTAAATCCCTCGTATACACGCTTTCCGAGTTCCAAAAAACCAAAATGACCTGTAGCCATACCAATTATCCCGGCTGAAATACATCCCAAAGTTAAAACGGTAAAGACATTAACACCCGTTATTGCAAGAATTAGAACCAAAATATATGGTAAGATTGACAACAGAGAATAGTCTGCAGGTATTAATGGTATTGAATGCTTTACAGGTGCAATATTGCCTACATAAAAGAGTATTATTAAGCATAACAGAGCTGCTGGTACAGCAATATAAAGGTTAACTCTGAATTTGTCTTTCATCTTACAACCCTGTGTTTGTGTGGCCGCAATGGTCGTATCTGAAATCACTGACAGATTATCGCCAAACATGGCGCCTCCCAAAAGACTGCCCATTAAAAGTGAAAGCGACACCCCACTACTCTCGGCTAAACCAACGGCAATGGGTCCTAAAGCGACAATTGCCCCCACAGAAGTTCCCGTTGAAATTGAAAGAAATGAAGCCAGAAGAAAGACTCCTACCGCCAGATACTGAGAAGGAATAAAACTCAAACCCAGATTCACTGTAGATTCAACCCCTCCCATAGCACCAGTTACAGAGGCAAATGCTCCAGCCAAAAGATAAATCAAACACATGGTCAAAATCTTCTGTTCACCACAGCCTTTGAGCAGCGTATTGAATTTTTCATCACTTGTGCCTTTCAAAAATAAAAAGGCAGTTATAATACCTAGAAATACAGATATGGGTGAAGGAATCGCATAGAAATCTTCCAAAAGAATCCCGGCTCCCAAAAAAGTAAATATAAATACAGCAAAAGGTAGCAAAGCTATCCCATTACTTGGTTTAATGCTCTGGTTCGTAATCATGGTACTGAAATAAAGTATATGGTATGACTAATTGTTAATGATAAGCTGAAAGGGGAGTCCCTAATTTCCGGAGGTCTTCTAATGTTTGATTTTCTATCCTGCTTTAACAAACCAGTTGCTGTAAGAAGTACAGTAACAAGGTCTGATATCAGAGAATAAAATCAAAAAAGAGTAATGAAGGTCAAAACATAAAATGTCTGACAATATGATTCCGGTAAAAAAACGGGTTTAACACATCCGCATACACATTCGCATACAAAGCATAAAAAAGGCTTCGTTAGGAATTAACTTCCCCAATAAGGGAATTAAGAATGGGTGTTCGAAATTGCAGAAAGTATTGTTCATTTCTAATTTAATTTATATTCTCCATAACTATTGGATCAGGACTTAGCACCTTAACTGGTGTCAGGTTGCTAGAGTTTCATCGAGCCTGTCTCTCCACTCTTCTGTATAAATCAACTATTTCTAATTGAAATTGACGCTGCAAACATAGAGAGCTTTTTTTATCTTTCCAAGCCCTCTTTAAGTACAAAATCAAAAATACATCTCTTATGTTTAAATTATATTTCGGGTTTATGTTTTTTTAAACGAACAAACAAATCCTCATACTGAGCTGATTTTAAACAACTAACAAAACACAAATAATACGTCAAAATAAATACCCGAAGGTCTTTATTTTTTCTTGAAAGTTTTTTGAAACAAAACTAAGAAAACCAATTTCATGTTTAAAACATGACATCTTTCACTACATATGTATGAAAAATAAAAAAGGTGCAGCCCCAAGACTGCACCTAATTCTAAAATATAAACCTCAAACTTACTAAGCCCTATTTTATGACTGATTTTTAAAAACCAGCTTTTCCCCCTCCAGTTCAATCGAGATAGTATTCTCAGAAATCAGTCTTCCCGACAAGATCTCTTTGGATAGCGGATTGAGAATCATTCGCTGAATAACACGCTTGATGGGTCTGGCTCCAAACTGAGGCTCAAAACCAACATCAGCCAAATGAGAAATAACATCTGCTGACACTTCCAGTTGAATATCCTTTTTAGCCAGCATGCTTTTTAAAGCACCAATCTGAAGCTCTACAATTTGTTTAACTTCCTCAATATTAAGAGGCGTAAACATCACGGTTTCGTCAATCCGATTCAAAAATTCCGGACGAACCGTTTGTTTCAACAGTTTTAGTACTTCAATTTTAGTTTCATCCAACACGGCCATCCGCTTATTCATATCGATATTCTCCAATTTATCCTGAATAATATGGGCTCCCATATTCGATGTCATAATAATGATGGTATTTCTAAAATCCGCCACTCGGCCCTTATTATCCGTTAATCGACCTTCGTCTAAAACTTGCAACAGAATATTAAAGGTATCCGGATGTGCTTTCTCAATTTCATCCAAGAGCACAACTGAGTAAGGCTTGCGTCTGACGGCTTCAGTTAATTGTCCTCCCTCGTCATAGCCCACGTATCCCGGAGGAGCCCCAACCAAACGGCTTACCGCATGACGCTCCTGATATTCACTCATATCAATACGAGTCAAAGCATTTGCATCGTTGAAAAGGTACTCGGCCAAAGTCTTAGCCAACTCCGTTTTTCCAACACCTGTTGTTCCCAAAAACAAGAAACTTCCAATGGGGCGACGACTGTCCTGCAAATCGGCACGCGAACGACGGACTGCATCTGCCACAAGTTCAATCGCCTCATCTTGCCCGACCACACTCTTATGCAGCTCATCTTCCAAATACAAGAGCTTCTCTCTATCGCTACGCAACATTTTTGAAACGGGTATGCCCGTCCATTTTGCCACCACCTCAGCAATATCTTCGCTGGTCACTTCTTCTTTGATTAAAGCCGTCTCCTGATTGGCAACCAATTCATTTTGAAGTTGATTCAACAGTTCTTCATCTTCTTTAATCTTGCCATATCTAAGCTCAGCAACCAAACCGAAATCACCATCACGTTCAGCTCGGTCAGCCTTCTGTTTGTGATCTTCAATCTGCGCCTTTACCGATTGCACTTTTTCCACCAAATCTTTTTCCAAACGCCACTTGGCATAAATACCTTCCCGACTTTCCTTAACATCAGCCAGTTCCTTTTTTATCTGTGAAATCTTTGCCTTATCCTTATCGCGCTTGATGGCTTCCAACTCAATCTCGTATTGCATAATCTTACGATCAAGCACATCCAACTCCTCGGGTTTGGAATCGATTTCCATACGCAATTTTGCTGCCGATTCATCCATCAAGTCAATCGCCTTATCGGGTAGAAAACGATCGGTTATATAGCGTTGTGAAAGTTCGACTGCCGCGATCACAGCACTATCCTGAATCCTCACTTTATGATGACTCTCATACTTATCCTTAATACCACGAAGTATCGAAATGGCACTTTCCCTATTGGGTTCACTAATCATCACTTTCTGAAAACGACGTTCAAGCGCCTTATCTTTCTCAAAATATTTCTGATACTCATCCAGTGTGGTTGCTCCAATCGCACGAAGCTCGCCACGCGCCAAAGCGGGTTTTAAAATATTGGCTGCATCCATGGCACCCTGACCACCACCAGCACCAACAAGGGTGTGAATTTCATCGATAAACAGGACAATTTTTCCGTCTTCAGCAACCACCTCTTTTACTACAGCCTTAAGCCTTTCTTCGAATTCACCTTTATACTTGGCTCCGGCAATTAGAGCTCCCATATCCAGAGAATAAATAATCTTATCCTTCAGGTTGTCGGGGATATCCCCCTTCACCAAACGATGGGCCAAACCTTCAGCAATGGCTGTTTTTCCTGTACCAGGCTCACCAATCAGCATGGGGTTATTCTTCGTTCTTCGCGATAAAATTTGCAAGATTCTACGAATCTCCTCATCCCGACCAATTACAGGATCCAATTTACCATCATTGGCCAGCTTATTCAAATTACGTGCATACTTGTCAAGAGAATTATAACTATCCTCCTGCGATTGCGAGGTCACATTCTTCCCCTTACGCAATTCATTAATAGCCCCAGAAAGATTGCTTTCAGTTAAACCATTATCTTTCATCAAACGTGAAATCGCATCCTTAGCCTTTAGCATGGCGATTAACAAATGTTCGATTGAGACGTACTCATCTTTCATTTTTTTTGCAATGTTTGCCGCATCGTTCAATGTGTTTACCGAATCACGCGACAACATAATTTCACCTCCCTGAACTTTGGCAAAGCTTTGAATAATATGATCAATTGTTTTTTGAAAAATCTCCGCATTGATGCCAATCTTTTTTAAAATAAAAGGCAAAACATTTTCATCAAGTTCGAAAATGGCTTTTAAGATATGAGCGTTCTCTATTTGTGGATTTTCAAAACCCTGAGCTATTTGTTGAGCATATTGTATCGCTTCCTGCGATTTTATGGTGTAGTTATTAAAATTCATAGTTCCTTATTTTGATTATTTATAAGTCGACTCATAGTATTCAAAACACATACCCTTTCATGTATTAAGTCAAATTGACAGAAATTGGAATCAAGCATCTGACATAATAACACTATTAAATTATTCAAAACTGCTTTTTAGACAAAAAAAGTGCAGCCCCAAGGCTACACTCAAACGATCAATTCAAAACATCAATCTAAGCATTGTTAATGTGCTTCATCAAAGCTCACCATCCACTGTATACCAAACTGATCGGTAAACATACCAAAATAAGATCCCCAGAACGTTTTATCCATAGACATAATCACCTTCCCATCTTTGGACAGCTTATTATAAAAATTATCTGCAGCCTCCTTACTATCCGCTGCAATTGAAATAGAAAAATTATTCCCGGCTTTAAACTGACTCGCCCACTCTCCGCCAGTATCACTTCCCATCAGCACTGTTTCTTTGCTAATAGGCAGTGAAACATGCATAATCTTATTCTTGTCCTTATCGGAAATTGGACATTTAGGATCTGCAGGCATATCGGCAAATTTTGCCACATGAGAAAAATCACCACCAAAAACCGATTTATAAAAATTAAAGGCTTCTTCGCAATTCCCATTAAAAGTCAGATAAGTGTTAATTGTTGTCATTTTTGAATAATTTAAAAACGAATTTATATAAAATGGTTGTTTAGAATCTTTATTATAGTCTATCGCAGTTTGACCAACAGAATATCAATTTATGAAAATTTTGAACAGGAAGCAATATTATTCGGACACAGACCTCTTTTATACATCAAAACTAATAATCAATAAAAAAAGCTGCCCCTAAACGAGACAGCTTCACAGACTTCGAATCTTATATTTTATTATTTTTTCTTGGTAAGCTTATTTACACCAAAACAGGTATAATCTTTCTTTGGAAATGACACTTCAAAACTTGTTTCAATCTGATTATCAGAAAGAATTTTAACCGTCCAACGTGCTTTTCCACCCGGAACAAAGTTCTCGATCACTTCGGTATCGAAAACCAATAGCGAATCATTCGATAATGAATCGTTTAAAACGTATTGATTGACGTAGCCTTCATTATTAAATTGCCGATAAACAATAACATCCCGACTCTTATCATACGAAATAAAACCTCTGTCAATATGATGCTCACCTTCAGGATTGCGTTCAGTAGGATCAAACCTGGATTCATTTTTTATTTCAAGATATTGGCCTCCCATCACCAACTGACAGCTGGATTCAATTTGAGATTTATTATTGCCAAAGCCACTGCCCGTTCCCGACCAATCTCCGACCATAGCTTTTAACCTGACAAAATGATTTGTTTGTCCAAAACTATGACAACAAGCCAATAACAATCCAACAAAAATAAGGGATAATTTTTTCATATTCATCTGTAATAGGTTTTCAATCGTAAGAGTTAGATATTTAGTTAAATCGACCAAATATATAAAATCCGAGCGAAGACACCACCTCTAATAAACTTAAAATGCACGGGAGGCTTCTTAAAAGAAAAATTAAAAATAAAAGCCAAAGTTTTTCAACTTCAGCCTCCATGCAAACTTGTAGTTAAATTGATTATTTTATTTTGAACCTATTTTATATCGATTAAAGCATCTGTTTATCAAGAATAATAACTCGTCTTTTAATATGGGTTTCGCTATATAGTCGTTACATCCAACTTCAATCGACTTTTCTCTATCGCCTATTAGCCCTAGAGCTGTTTGAGCAATAATGATCACATCCTGATTGGTTTTTCTGATCTCACGAGTAGTATCATAGCCATCCAGCAGCGGCATTTTCATATCCATTAATATTAAATCAAGATGCGGATTCGCATTAAAAAGATTAAGTGCTTCTATCCCATTTTTAGCAAAGATTATATCCTTACAAATCTGTTTGATCTGTGTTGCCATTAAATTTCTAGACACCTTATCATCATCAACGATCAATACATTTAATTTTTCATTTTCAAAAGTTGAACGATCAGTCAGTGGAGTAAGTTTGTAATCATTCGTGTCATCTGCTTTTACATTGCAAGGTAAACTAAAATAGAAAATTGATCCTTTTCCGAGTTCACTCTCCAACCAGATTTTCCCACCAAGCATTTCAACATATGCCTTAGAAATCGATAAACCCAAACCTGTTCCTTCAAAGGCTCTTTGGTTACCTATATCTGCCTGAATGAACCGATCAAAAATTGCTTTTTGTCTTTTGGGATGTATGCCAATTCCTGAATCCTTCACACAAAATACAAAACAGTCTTCTTTCTTCTCAACCTGAATTTCAACATAGCCCTTAGAGGTATATTTAATGGCATTATTAACCAGATTCATCAAAATAGCAAGCAATTTTTCCTTATCGGTATTGGACTGAATTTCTTCTAAAGGCAATAATTTACTTAAGCTAAATTGTAAATTTTTCTCATCCGCATTAGACTTAAAAAAAGAATAGACATCATGAATTAATGCATTGATATTAATTGGGGAAATTGTGATTTCCATTTGCCCGGATTCAATCTTCGAAATATCAATCAAATCATTAATGACTGCCAGCATACGCGCACCACTTTTTTCTATCAATTCGATATATTCCTGTTGCTCACTCGCACCAAGCATAGGCCTTTTTAAAAGGTTGGTAAAACCCAAGATACCATTCATTGGCGTCCGAATCTCGTGACTCATATTGGCAAGAAAGGCCGATTTTAATCGATCACTTTCTTCGGCTCTTTCTTTTGCAATCATTAACGCCTTTTCTGCCTCTTTTCTCTCTGTTATATCTTCATGTGTCACAACGATATATTCAACCTCTCCTTTTTTATTATGAAGGGGATATATGCTTGACGACAACCATTTGTCACAATTTCTATCAATACCATTAAACTGACTTTTAAGTCTGAACAGATACTCAGGAACAATAATGGTTTCTCCTTGATAAGCTCTAAGAATGTATTCTTTCATTCCCATTTCCCGGACATCTTCACTTTCTAAAACATTAAACTGATTAATGGTTTCGGCAGCTTCAACACCCCAAAATTTCTCATAAGCTTTATTTACAATTACTTGACAGCCGTTTCTATCATAAACTTCCATTATTCTGGGAGACTCTTGCATCAAAAGAGAAAGTCTGAATTCACTCTCTCTTAACTTGTCTTCAGCCAACTCTCTTCTTTTTATTTCATTAGCTTGAATCAATACCCTGCCCAGGTAATTGACTGTATTTTGTAACTCTTTTACGAAAAAATGATCAAAAGCCTTATTGCGTCCTAAAATCAACATACCATAGCCATGCAGACAAAAGCTATAATAATAATGATCGTTTAAAACATATTTTGGACACTCTTGTCCCGGGTCAATATCCAAAGAGCAAAAATAAGCCAATACACTGGCCCACTCATCAGATTGACTCGCAACAATAGGAATAGTCATCAACTCGCATAAGCCTTCATTGTCTTTTTTTAAAACACCAGCAAGAAAACAATTAAGTTTTCGCAAATAAAGCGGCATCGTTTTTTTAAGAATCAATTCTTCCTCCTTTTCGAAGCTAATACTGAAAACCAATTCCAAAAGTATCTCAGCTTGTAAACATTTCTCTACCATATCCCAATTGCTATAGTCTTGTTGTAAATTTCCAAAAAAGAATCCCCCTCATTTGCTATTTCACCCAGGCTTAGAATACCCGAAACCTTTTTATTCTCCGATAGGATTCCCAATTCCATTCCATAGGTTTCATTCATGAACAAAACACGCGAAATACAATCGATGCAAAAAAGAGCATCATGATCCATCTCATTTTGAAGATTGGATAAGGCCAAATCTTTTGCATTTGAAGCCCCCTCAAGAAGCGATTCCAAATCACCATTCAGTATTTTAATGTATTCTCCTTCGCGTATCTCATCAATCAGCTGAAGCCCCTCAGATGTGAGCCAAATGGGATCTCTCACAATCATTTCTGCATCAAGCTTCTCTATACCTAAAGGATAGGATTTTGCTATCTCATAGAAATTATCTGCCGTTATTTTTTTGCCCGAGTGAGCTTCAACAAAAGTTTTGTAAACCTCAACAGCAGGTTCCCAATTAATCGTTTGAACCAAATTATGATCTGTCTGAGTAATCTTTAAAACATCCGAGATGGCTTTCCAACCATGGGCAACACCCAAAGTCATTTTTTTATCAGCCCATCCGATGACTGCTGCGTTAGCATGTATACCTTCGTTGGAGATAATACATGGTAATGATTCAAAACTCAAAGAGCCTGCCCCACCTCCCACATAACTGGTATTCATTCCAAAGAAATCAAATAGGGATTCAATAAAACTGACCTTATGTGAACTCAAGGCATCTACAAAAACAAATAACGAACTTTGACTCGCTAATGAATCCACTTGAACATCCTTTAATTGCTTCAAAAAATCCTCAGAGTTTTCATTTAAATCAAAAAGCTGGGTTTTTATCTCAAAAGACAAAGGAAGTAATAGGACGCCACTGTTTTTACGCTCACCTTCAAAAATCAATTCAGGAAAGACACCTCCGATAAAAGGCTTTTTTATTTCGTTCAGTATAGGGGCTAAAAGATCTTTGGTATAATGATCGGCATCTGCCATCAAGAACAGAACCGCCTTAGTCTGTTTTTCCTGTTCCAATTCACGAATAGTGTGCTCCAGATTTACTAAATCATGAGCATGAATATAAATTGATCTCATATCTAATACAATCAGTTAATTCTATAGGCTCAAAATAAGGACTCACCCTTAAAATTAACAATAAATATTTAAGATCAAAAGTTTAAACAACATTATAGCAAAGCTTTACAAAAACAGATAATTTTCATAAAGGATAAAAACCCAGTTTTATCAGACAATCTTTTCAGATCTGTTTTATTTGATTCGTAAGCATTTTAGCGAGATTAAAAAACAATTCAACGCTTGGCAATAAGGCTCGTTCATCGATATCAAAATCAGGGGTGTGATGTTGCAAACACTTCGTGTTTAAGGAAGCTCCAACACCTATAAAACAAGCTTTCCCTCCCCTGTTCTGCACCTGATGCATCAGTGAGGTAAAATCTTCACTCCCCCGATTGACCTCATCCGACAAAACAATATCAGAAAAAAACGAAATCTTTTCAGCCTCTGATTTAATGCATTCAGCAAGTGCACTATCGCCCACAGCTCCTGAAGCTTGCCCCTGCTTAAGAATCTCAAAGCGACAATTCTGCTGACGGGCAGATGAAGCTATAATTTCCTGAGCCTCCTTAAACAATAGACTTTCTCGTTCCTGATTATTAGCCCGCAATTCAAGCTCCAGACTTGCTTTGTCAGCTATAATATTTCGAGCAGTTCCACCTTCCACTCGCCCAACATTGACTCGACTGAAACCCTCACCCTGATATTGTATCGCATGCAAGCCTACAATGCAGTTTGCTGCAGCCAATATGGCATTATTCCCTTTTTCGGGACAAATACCAGCATGAGCCGCTTGCCCATAAAAAATAACATCCAGCTTATCGGTCGCTGCGGTTCCATTCTGGGAACAGACCAGTTTTCCCAAAGGCATATTACTCCACAAGTGAGCAGCCAGAAGGTAGTCCACATCTTTTAGAAAACCCGATTTCACAATAGCAGCAGCCCCTCTAACCCCCTCTTCGGCGGGTTGGAATAACAATATAATTTTTCCTTTAATCTGATCTGAATGCGTACCAAGGTAATGTGCAACTCCCAAGCCAATAGCCGAATGGGCATCGTGTCCGCAAGCATGCATGACAGCACAATTCTCAGACACAAAGCCCTTATCAAAGGGGATGTGATTCTCTGTCATCGCCTCTTCTATGGGCAAAGCATCCATATCAAAACGAAGAGCAATAGTAGGTCCCTCACCACAATCGAGTATGCCCGCAACCGCTGTACAATGATTGGCAAAGGGTTTCAGCTTTTCTGTACCATAGAGCTGTTCTGCCCTTTCAAAAGCAAGTTTATTCTCCTGCTCCGAAGGCAAACCCATCAGGCCAGAAGCCTGCATCACTTCGGCCCCCTTTTTTACCTCAAATCCCAGTGCCTCTAATTCATCAGCAATAAAAGCTGCGGTGGCATATTCGAGCCAAGCCAATTCAGGCTGCAAATGAAAATGCCTGCGGTAGGCAATCGTTTTTTTCTCAATAGACTTATTTATCATCCCAAATTATTCTTTACAGTACAAAATAAAGCAATAATTCAATAACGACTTACTCAATTATCAATCGTCTTGATTTTGGATATTTCACAGAATATCTTAATTCCAGTTCTTTTTTCTTCGTCGGTTCTAAGCTAAATTCCCACTTTATTTCGCCCTGCTCTTTATCCTGCTTAGCACCACTTATCTTTTGAATTTCAACCTCAATTTCTTCGAGTTGAGAAACAGGAACCTGATCGAGTACAATCATCTGAATAGTTTGACTCTTGTTATTCTTGATAGTTGTTCTCCATGCACGAGCTTCTTCCTTTTTTGAGCCAATAAATTGTCTGGTGGTAAAATCTTTTAATTTCTCACGCTTAATACTTACATTCTTATCGCTTCCCATTGAAATTTGCAAAGTATCTGATGCATTTTGAATATCTAAAAGTGTTTTCCCAACAAAAGTTCCTTCGAAAAAGATATTCGCTTCCCCTTCGAGCAATTTGTATTTTCCCCATTCATTGATATTTGCTATCAAGAAAGCATCCTGATTAATTTTAGGAATACAGAAATACTGATAAGATGCTGGCAGTTCATAAACAGCCATATCAACCGAATAATTTTTATTATCAGATTTCACAGAATAAGGTGTTTGAATCTCAAACTCGACGTTCATTTGTTTTTCCCTAGTCTGAAAAGGAATAGAAAGACTTGAGTTGCTTCTGCTTTTAACTCTTTCTTTTTTCTTTATATTTACACCAGCAACCTGACCTTGAAGTGCTCTCAAATTTCGCTTAGAAACGCCATATCCCGTAACAACAACCTCATCCATACCAACATTCTCTGTCTCTAGAGTGACATTCATTACCGAACTGCTTACAGCTAAGGTTTGAGATTTCATACCAACAAAAGAATAAGTCAATTGATTTGAATTGGCAGGAAGCGTGATGGAATATCTTCCATTGATATCCGTCACAGCTCCGATTGTTGAACCAACAACAAAAACACTTACACCTGGAAGAGCCAAACCATCATCAGCGGAAACAACTTGCCCACTAACCAAATTGATCGATCTGTTATATACAGGAGGATGCGAATTGTAATCTAAAAAATAAGGTTTCAGCTCCGGGGCCACACCTGAGATCTTTGGATTTGATGAAGAAAACTTAAGTTTCACATTATTCCAGGCCACCTTGGTATCTTGTCGAAGATTTGCCTTGTAAATCAACTCTAGTGGTTCATTGATGTTTTTAGCACGTATGTCATAGGATGGAAACCACCCCGCATTCCCAACAAAGTACGACAGTTCAAATTTTGAAATCGTTTTTGATTTTGCTTCTACTTTTACCACAATTTCACCATTGGCATAGATTTTTTTACTACTAATCGTTTTCAATTGATTCTCAAGACCTGAGCGTTTCTTCATCAATTCAGATTGGGTATTTTCCCTTTCAATCTTCTTCAATTTCAAAGCTGTTAACTTCGTACTATAAAAATCAGAGGCTTCTTTCAAATTAGCCATACTAACCTGATTGTACTTACCACTTATGGCACAATTCTCTTTTAATAAGCTCAGTTCTTCATTGATAATAGACATGTAGACTTCTTCCAACCTCAACTGTTTATTTAAATCCTTAAGCTTCGATTCAATAGCTATAATCTCCTTGGGTTTATCAAGCTTATCAATAAAATTTTGCTGATGATTTACCGACAAAACAGTTACATCACCAATAGCTTTTACCTGTACACTTTTTGCATCAATAAAAGGTGACAGGTTTACGAACGTTAAAAGAGTGACTCCTGGCATCAGTTCAACTGATTTTTCACGAGAAAGCTGAGCTCCCTCAATAAATACAGTCGCAGCCTTAACCTCTGTTTTAACTTCTTTCTTATTAAATTCACTTGCATATGTATGACCAAATAGCAAGCACAAAACAATTAAATTAAACACTTTCATTCCTAATCAATTTATAGTCAATATTCTTTATTAGCAAAATCATCCCATCAAACAAATTCACCCCTCATACTCCTCCCTTGGGTTCCTGATCGCGTTGCCCGAGCTTACAAAAGGAAGTCGAAAGAAAGAATGAGTGCCTGAGACACGAAGGCAAGCAGATTCTGTTAATCTGATATTTTCATCAAACTAACAGGCCTCCTTTATCTTTAAAACTTCTTGTAAAAACTCAAACTAACTTGATGAAACAGATCGATACTCAATCTCCTTATATATAGCCCTAAGGTCTTTACAACCCATCACAAACAAAGGAAACAGAGCTATTGGAACGAACAGTAAAGGCGTGAAACCAGTAGTAAAATACATAAAAGTTGTCAGCACAATAAGCAAACTCAAGAGCACGGCAAATATGGTGAGAAGCATAATGTAAGTTCTCTTCTTAAGTTTGAGTCTTTCCAAACTCAAAGCAGCTAGCTTGTCTTGTTTCATTATTTTAGGTTTTAATATGTGGTTAGGTTTTAACGGATGAGAAATCAAGATGCCCCAATCTCTCTCATTTCAAATCTTCTAAATTACAACGCCTTACAGGATACAAAACACTCATACCAGCCTTTATTTCTTTATGCCCGACTTCAATAATTTAATTTTAATGGGCTCAAGATAAACCAGGCAACCCTTAGGCATTTTTAAGAGTTCAGGTTCAATCAACTGATAAAAGGTCTCAAGCATTTCCGTTTCATCAACCATTTCAATCATTATGGGCAATTTCTCGGTCAGTTCCCAAAACTTTGAAGAGCTAATATGGGTGCTGCTTAATCCGTACCCCATAACACCACGATACACGGTTACTCCGGATATCCCTTTCTCCTTTGCCAGATACACAATGTGTTCATAAAGCAATTTCATTCCCATTTTGTCTGTCGAACTTGCGTATATTTTTAAAACGCTATAATCTTTTGACTCCATATTACAATAAGTTTGATGTGATGAAACCCAGATAAACGGCTAGAAAACCGAATAAAATACTCAGAGCCGTATATAAAAACACCGAGAGAAATTGCCCGTTATGCATCAACATGAGATTCTCACTGGTGAAACTTGAAAATGTTGTAAACCCACCACAAAGGCCAACCATTAATAATAACCTGAGATCTGCGGTCAGAATGGTACTCTTATCTGAAATACCCATTAAAAGACCGATAATAAAACTCCCCAGCACATTCACACTAAGGGTTCCAATGGGAATGGCAAAAAAAGCAATATTGAGATTCAGCCTTGAAAGAAAATATCTTGCAACACTTCCAACAAACCCTCCGATTCCAATTAACAAGATGTTCTTAATCATGATATATTTGAGTTTTTTATAAACAGCTGCAATAAAGGTGTCATTTTACATGAGATCGTTTTTAATTTTCAAATTCTACTGTTGATACAACACAAACTTCTTAAAAGATACACATAGAACGATTGCCGACGTTCACAGTCAGACAAATTGCTTCGAATTACAGCATTCCTAAATTAATAAAATTCAAAAGCAAACAATAAATTAAAGCTGAGTAAAATATACAAGAAACATAAAATAGAACCCTTCTATATAATTATGACTAACAGAAGAATCGACACAAAAATGAAAGGAATCAAAGGTGAATTTCTAAAACATAAGACGTTCCATACTCAAGCACATTTCGACGAGGCTCAATGCCCAATAAATCGGACAAAAAACAGCACATAAAAAAGGTGCGGGACTCCCCCCACACCTTTAGTTTCTCCATCAAAATCCCTCTCACCGGACTTGCTTCAAACTTGTTTTTAAACCTTAAGCCCAAGGGATCTTATCAATTATAACAGATCAAATACACTGAGTCATTTCCCTTTTGGAGTCCGTATGAATTTCATGCGCTTGTTTATTCAGCAACGAAACAATAAGAGCGACGGCTACACCCGCATTGTGTGCACCCGAAACATTTTGAGCATACACTTTGGGATTCACATCAGTCGCAAACATCTTGTAGCGATCAACCTCTCCACTCACAAAAATGAAGGGTGGTTTGTGTTTCTTAAGGTGATCTTTTGCAGCCTTATAAATCAGACAATGGGTTGTCTCCAATGAAACCCCGTTGGGGTCATGAGGATAGTGAGCCGCGAAGGCCGCACCGGTTTCTCCATCCTTTTGGGCATATAGGCTATAATCGGTTACATTCACATCACCCAAGGCAACAAAATCTTTATCTACATAAACCTGCTGACCCTCCAATGCAGGATTGGTGGGAGGACAAAGCATTAATTGACTGTAATCTGTAAAATCCACAGCCTTCAGCTGATCAATAAAAGTGGTCGATCCTGATTCCATAATTTTATCCCAGGAATGACATTGGTAATGGCTCTTTGATTGATCATCGCCACCATTGTGCATAAACACCCGACTCCCAATCACCACCGAACCATTAATATTGGACGATTTAAAAACGGGATTATGGGCCAGCCCCGGACCTGAAGAGGCCGTTCCTACTGCAACAACCAATTCAATTTTCTTTTCTATGTCGTACTTAAAAATGATAGGCAGAAGCTTCATTTTTTCTTCCGAACTCGATTGGAATTCCTCAGGGCTGCAACTCAACAAATCGGATATACACCAAACTTCAATTGTTTTGAAATCTGTATCCAAAACCAATCTTGGAAGAGTATCCTCAGCACGAGTAGATTTCACGGGTCCGTAGGAAGGATAAGTCAGGCAAGTTAGCCGGGCATCCAACTCGATACCACATTGTTCGTTGATATATTTGTTGGTCAACACCCAACAAACCGGATCACACTCCCAGTACTTATTGACAACGATAATAACTCTTGTTTTTTTGCTCATAATAATTGAATAATAGATGTAATAGAAATACGATAGTTTAAGATAATTTTAAGGCGCATCAACTTTGGGAGATAAGGGAATCACCTCGCTAACCCATGCAATGATCTGTATGGAAGGCTTATGGGACGCAGGCCCTGACATCAGAAAAGGCCCCAAATAGGCCGTATCGCTACTGGCCAACGACTTATCCATAATCGTTTTATCATCCTGGTGCCAGTTGGCATTCAATTTAACGTCTCTGGCAATCAGCATGCCTGTAGGAATCAGAGGAAAGGCTCCCTCGTTTACCTTAGATGAACCCGAAGAACAAAAACCGGCCTGCTGACCTGACAAGTACCACTGATTCATTTTAAACAAAAGAAGATTAAACCAGGGGCGTCGAAACTCAACAAAAAGGTATTTCATGTCGAGGGATTCAATTTTCGTTTCAGGGTTCATTGCCTGAGTTGTTTGCCCTCCCAAATTCCATTGCAGCTTTTCTTTTCCTTGAATCGTTCCAAAAAGACCATTCTCAGAACTGTTGTTTAGATCAACCGACACCTCACTAAAACGGCTAATATCAGCCGTCGCCCAATCTTCAGGACTGGCATAAACAGGTCTCCAATCACCGGAGGTGCCATCCATATCCTGAAAATATTCTTCTTCGAATTGTTTTTTGGCATTGGCGATCACACCACTGACAAAGGGGTCGTTTCTCAGAATGGTGGCCCCATTCAGAAAATTGGCATACAACATTTCGGTTGAATATGAGGATGCAAAATAATTCGGATCGAATTTTGGAACCGGATCAACCAATTGTCGAAAAGCAAACAGGGGTTTCAAATCGCCATTGGGATTGGAACCGGATCTCGCGTCTTTATAAGCATCAGGATCAAGACTAACGGGCAGTTGATTCAATTGAAAAATGGGTTTGTTTTGCGGCTGGACATCAAGTACATTGCCAGCCAGGGAAGGATTTCCGATCAAGGAGGAAGCCTGCTGAAAACCTGAGGCAAACTGGTTGCCGGAAAAGCTCAGACCTGCTTTTTCAGCTGATCTCAAATCGGCGGTCTCGAATTCGCTCGCTCTGGGTATTTTGACTGAATTGGCTATTGCTTTTATTAAATCCATCGTCTTTTTTCTAAATCATTACAAGCTGTAAACAAGCTTTTCAAACTTTACTCTCATAAGGCAGGTTTAATAAGAGGTGAGCTACAGACTCACCTCTTTTGATCTATCAAGGGGAATTAAAATAATTTTGCTTCGCCTTGTTGATTGGCACTTTCAAGTTGTTTTGCAGCTTCCGGTGGACTATAAGGCATGATGCTATTGATCCATCCAATCAACTGAAGTCCTGGCAACTCAAGTGTTCCCCCATCAAATTTCGCCTGGAAATTGCTTTTCGACGAACTATGAGAATAACTTCCGCTCACACTGAATGGTCCCCATCCGCCTGAAGCTTTGGTCGAAATTGATTTCGCAATAAAGCTTTTATCTTCAGAAGAAAAATCGGCTGTAATTTTCACATTACGAGCAATAATAAAACCGGTTGGAATTAATGGCATAATCCCCAATAGGTTTTCAATTTGAGCATTTGAAATGCCACCCTTCTCAATACCATTCACAAACCAATCCTTCATTTTCAGAATCAATGGATTGAACCATGAACGCTTAATGGTTACATTAATCAGTTCGGCTTCCAGTGTTAAATTTTCAGCATCCATATGCGATCGCTGCTCTTCTGAACTTCCGGAAACACCACCTGAAGCATGCCACAAGCCCCAGCTTCCACTAGCTTCTGACGCATATTGAGTCGCAGAACTACTGGCTGTTTTATTTAAATAAGAGCTTTTGAATGTTAGTTTTGAAGCCTTACAGCTGTCATCGTACCAATTGGTAGGCAAGGCATACGAAGGCAGCCATGGGTTGCCACCAGGTGTAGATGGTGCCATTTGATGCTGTTCATTAATCATCTTAATGCTTTCAGCAATTACATATTTAACCGCATCGTTGATGGTAGACACAAGGGCATTCTGAGCCTCTTCAACTTCGGCTTTGCTTGCACGAACCCACTTGTTCCATGCCTGATCCAGAGTCAGCTGCAGCCCGGGTGCAACAGCATTCCAAGCTCTTTGATCTTCTTTTTTGTCCAAATCGTAACCATCATAAGCCGTACGATATCCACCAACAGCCGTAATATAAGCCGCTTGTGCCTCATCGTAAGCATCAGCCTCAGGACTGGGTTCGGTCACAGTTTTAACCCCACTCATTGTCTTCTTCTCAACTTCCACATTAAGGAAATTGAAAGCCTGCTGATAGAGTTTCTGCTGGTCGGGATTGGGTTTACTATCCGAGTTCGCACCTCGAACGATAGTCCCGTATACATCCGATATTTTTTGACCCGAATCGCTCCACATGGCATCGGTGTTTGGCAAAGCATCTACCATCGCCGAAAAGAGTTCAGCTTTGGTTAAACTTCCATTGGGATTTCCCGGATTCATCATATCCACAAAATCATCAGGATTGATGACAATATTCTTTGCAAATTGAATAAAGGTTGTATCCTTATGCCAGGAAGCAACCTTACCATCAGGCGAGTATGTGATGGCATCAAAAAGACGATCGTATAAACTTTCAAGAACTTGTTTTTCTTTATCAGGTGTCATAATTTCAATTTTAATAGATTAAATGAATTAATTAAATCAGGCCTAAAGGGACAGCTACATGATAAAAAACCTCTGCATGTACTATATCAATCATGCCCCTTTGCAAATCAGCTACGAAACCTCATTGCTTCGGTATAATCATCCGATTTTTTCGTAGGAAAAGACCTGAGAATGCTCCGGGAAACGCCGGAATATAAACCTTCAACTAGTGTTGTTTCGCCATCTGATTGGTCAAGCTTCTCGCTTCAGCCCAATTGATTTGACCCGAGTTCGCTCCAATAACAACATCATTACCTAAATTGGTTCTAAAATGCCAGTGCGGTTCAATTGCAGCAGGATGAACCAAAGGCCAGCTTAAGCAAATCTGAGTAAATTTATCGCCTCCATTTTGTGTGTGGAAAATTTGAATGGCTTCTTTAATTCCAATTTTATAGTCGTCAAACGCCACAATTCCAAGCGGACACATAACCGGTTGTGCCATTGTTGTTCCCATCAAAGGCGCCTGAGCGGAATAATAAGAATAACAGTCCCCATCCTTTGAACGCAAAACAATATCCCAACCTAAAATGTCACTTAGATCTGCCCCCATACCGTGCTTAATACGAGCTGTTTTTCTTAATAGGCCATTAAAATTGACACCAGTTTCTTTTTTAGCGCTAGCTAGTAATTCTGAAATTTTCATAATTTTGTTTTTAATTTTATTTTAAAATTGAGTACGGCATAGGCGACTGCTCACATGATATGGATACTTAATTCGCACTTAAAACCTATATCTTGTGATATTCGCTTATGCTTAAGCTTTAGTCACTTGACCTCCTTCCTTTTTTAAATCTCTATTCATTAAACGATTCTTTTTTATATCTCTTATTTTAAGGGGTTTTAACTCAAATCGGCAACATAAAACCGATAATGCATTCGTGTTTAAAATTGAATCTCTATAAAACATATCAATTACTACAAAAAAGTTATACGGCATGACTTAGACCTTGATTTAAAATCGAGGTCATCTGTGAAGAAAAAGGGAGAATCTTATTTCTTCTTTTTGGTGGGATCGTTAAAATAAACCTGCTGTACCTTTATAAAACCAACACATAAAGCTTTTATAAGAACAACCGTTATTTTTGATTCAATTCAATAATTCAAACAGCTAAAAAGCTGTATATCATATTCTAAAATAAAGTTAAAGAAAAAAAACTTTAAACTCCAAATCGACTAAACATTAACCACTGAAATTCGGTCACTTATCAATGAAAAAACAACATTCACGACACATTAGATGTATTGATTTTACTACAGACTCACTCTATTTTCGAACAGAACGATTTTTTTTTATATCAGGATGTATTTCTTTATTTCGTATTGAAACTCACTATTCGAAAACGAATATTTATCCGGATTTAACAATTCAATTGGATGGGGTCTATTCAATAACAAGAAGGCCCTAAATGTCTTCACTGGAATTTCTCATGGGATTGACACTAAAATGTTTGGCTGTAGTCTATTCGTGGAAGGCTTATTTATGATCGGCTCAAAAGATGGCCCCTTTTAAGCCATATTCGTTTTACGAAAGCTTCAGAAAGAACGGGACGTTGAGAACTTGGTGCGATATTCTGAAAAAACGATTCGCACCCCAAGGCTTTATAAGTCATCAGATAATAAAACAAGAGGGCAAACAAGACGCCAGGACATACACCAGTTCCCTCAGGAGCCTTTCCCGGAATTGCTCCCCTTATGCTCCTGCAGAAGTTTGGAGCAAACCGACAACAAATTTGACTTAATCGTTTTCATAAAGTCTTAATCTGTTTCTCAAAGCATTTAATTCGTCTCTCAATGCCTTTTCTTTCTCTAAAAGATTAAATACGACATCGATGCCTTCAATATTAACGTTTAGCTCGTGATGCAAACGGATCATTTTTTCGAGGTCACTTATTTGGTCCTGATGTATAAATTGATCTTGTTCAATGATTACAATTTGAATCAGTCCTGTTTGGTACAAAGCATCAATAAATGAAAATTCAATCTCGTAGTGCGAACAAAGGGTGGTTATTTCAATTAAATTCTTTTCCATATTAGCCTATTTTTTGTAATTCTTTAAATAGCTCCTTTTCTTTCTCGCTCAGGTTTGTAGGAATCTTAATCAGGTAGGTGATTATGAGATCGCCAAATTCGCCCTCCTTCTTATAAACAGGAAAGCCCTTCCCTTTCAACTTTACTTTAGTTTCGTTTTGTGTTTCAGGTGCTATTTTTAGTTTCACTTTGCCATCAAAAGTATCCACCATAATCTCGCCGCCTAAAAGTGACGTGTACAGGTTTAGATAAACATTTAAATATAAATTATTACCATCCCGTTTAAATTGTGTCCGATTGATAATGATAAACTTAATGTACAGATCGCCATTGGGTCCGCCATTCAATCCCTGGCCTCCCTTTCCTTTTATTTTAATCACCTGACCATTCTCCACACCTGCGGGTATGGTCAGCCGTATATTGTTATCATTTACAGTTAATACCCGCTTATGCGTTGTATAAACGTCTTTTAAATCCAAATGCAATTCGGCATGATAATCCTGACCTTTAAATTTGGGATAATGAGCCTGCCTGTAAGAAGATCGTTTTCCTCCAAACATAGACTCAAAAAAATCCGAATATTCCTGACCTGAAAACCCTTGCTGAGCAAATCCATGCTGAGACTGTTGTTGCCTTTGATATTGGGCTTTTTCATATTCCTCACCCTGTTTCCAATCCTTACCATACTTATCATATTTATTGCGATTTTCGGGCACGCTCAACACTTGGTAGGCTTCATTTATTTCTTTGAATTTGATCTCAGCTTCCTTATTGTCGGGGTTTAAATCCGGATGATATTTCCGGGCGAGTTTTCGATAGGCCGCTTTAATTTCCTTTACACTTGCGGTTTTCGAAACGCCCAAAATCTTATAATAATCTATAAATGCCATTAAATTATTTTTAGTTTATTTTTATTGGGCATACAGGTCTTTTTAAGGACCATGCACTTTCTTTTTATAATGCTATCAATCTATAAGCAACACAAGAAAATCACCGAACAAGCACCTTCAAGTTTTCCCATAATCAATAGGGTCCCCACTGATATCTCAACTTACAGATTACAACTTAAATTACAAAATTTTAAAAGCAAACAATCAATCGAACTATCGCAAAATCAGAAACATATCTAAAATAGAACCCATCTACATAATTAGGAATCCTTAATGAGAGGCATAAAAAAGGTGTGATTTTCTCCAATCACACCTTTTACTGATATGTAAATGCCAATCCCACCAAAGAATCAAACATTTACACAAGCTATCGTCACCCCCAAAAAAATCAGAGGTGATCAATAGATGCCGGTTCCAGAAACACATCCAGACGATCGGTCACACCAAAATTGTGAACCAGTGTAATGATCTGGCTTTTATAATTGGTTGCACTAAATTCAATTGGAAAAGTCCCGGCATCGAGATGTGAAATGCGAAAACCACCTTCTGCACCTCTTATGCTATGCACAATCTCAGCCTCTGGAATCAAAACCCGGGCATTCGGAACGGGTTTTCTGGTCCGACTATCCTTCACCGACCCGATTAGGGCCATTTTTCTACTTGCGATGCGTTCCCGTCGGACCGCCTGCAAATAAGCGGCATAAACTTCAGGATCGGATAACTTGAAGAAACTCTCCATCAGTTTATTCAACTGATCGATCTGTAAACGATCTATTTCCTTAGCCAGACTTTCGATTGTGAGCGTGGCACTTTCCTTTTTCTTAATCATCTCCTGAGGCAAAGCCATATATGACTCCAGAGCCGAACAATTGTCCTTTAACAACTGAAGCATTTCAGCACTAATGCCCATCTCTGCCAGGCTTTCAGTATTCATATCACAGTACTCAATAATACTAACTGCCTTATGCTTTATGTTCAGAAACGACATCCGCAGCAATTTTTTATAGGTACTCTTGTAGTTCTCAATATCATTCAACTGATTCTTATTTAAACAGTTGGTATAAATCAGGTTCATAATACTGATTAAACTATGAGCCAAATTTTCTCGTCGCTGTGTTTTGGCAAGGGTGTATCCCCTGTTATCGGCTGTTTGAATCAAAATAGCTTCATTAAGATCGACTCCCAACTTCAACAACTTGCCTATAAGCGTCCAAACCAATGGGATCGCCTCTAATTTTGACTTAAATTCTGTTACAAAATCATTAAACTGGTACAACATTTTTTGTACGGGTATAAATTTCTTATTCATAACTTCAGATTTAAAAGATTAATAATTAGTCTATCACATTTCGCAAAAATGCTTATAAACCGAGCTCTCTTAAACTTCAAAATTGTATACGCTTAATCCTTTCCATCATTCTAAACAAAAAACAGAATACTTATAATTTAAAGGTTGAACAATCTAACCAATCAATTTCTGTGTCATAAACACAGGCCTCTGTGTTGCCATCGCCATAAGCCATATTATCCTCACCGCCATCTGTTTCGCAACCCCGGGCATTTCTATCATCAAACCTAGAGGTTTATGCACCAACACCACAGTCTATGTCATCAACACAAAGGCCTGTGCGACCTACTCGAAACACGAATGAAAAGATTTGATTTTCTGTGTTATAAACGTCCTATTTTATGTCAGAATCATTTTTATCAATGTTAAAAACAACTTCCTCTATCGAGGAAATAAAAACAAACAAATTAACAACATCAGATTCTGAGTCGAAATCAGAAACCTCCGTTTAGAAATAAAAGGCGTCTTATTTCCAATTTTTGGTGGGATTGTTAAATTATAAGTATACCGATTACTTAAAATCAATATAAAAAGCTCTTCCGGAAGAAACTTTTAGAGAATTAATAGCTCTTATAAGTCAAACTTATGATTCAGATACTTAATAAGCTATGGATCATTTTCTACAACAAAGTTAAATAAATTATTCTTTAAGCTCCAAACCAAAAATTCACTTGTCAGGAAAAAAAGCTCATTCATCAACTAAAAACATGCATTAAAGTATGTTTCAACCCTCTGATTTTATTGAGATTCCCGAACAATTAAGAATCTGTTATTTGCGTATCAAATAATTTCAAAAAATATTCACACTCCATTTCAATCCTGATCTTTTTCCCTAAACATCAGCTAAACAGAACACTATTCGAAAACGAAGATATCTTATTGTTTTATAGTTTTCACACCTAAAATGAGCCAAAGATAGGGAGCTGATGAGTGGGCATTAAAAAACCCAAAGCTGACGAGCTTTGGGTTATTTCTTTGAGGTTTGCGGTAATTGGTAGAGGGCACTTGCCCTGCCATTACTTAAAACAAAATATTGAGCATTAGTGCTTATTATTCAGGTTTAGCCCAAAATAGATCAGAATTATTTGTCTTATAATTCACAAATTTCACACCTGTCTTATTATTTGTAAATTCACTTTTTTGCGGATTTTGCTCAATCCCATCTAAAGGCAAAAGTTCAATATATGTGATCTCTTTTCCACTTTCCGAAGTTTCAGTATTATAACCACTTATTAATGGAACTTGAAGTCTGTAAAGGTTTTTAGCCATATAAAATTCTAAATAATGTTCTTTTGACTGTAAGTTCGTTCTATTCCAGTTTGCATCAGCATTCAGAACTAATGGTAGCCCTTGGATTAGTCTTTCCCTGACTTCTTGAATACCAAGCAAATTCCCTTTTTCGTCCATTACATACGCATCAAATGTTGGATCAATCCAAATCCATTTGTTCAACTCTGTGCTGTAAACCATATTTATTACGTGGCAATCATTAAATTTAGTTTCTCTAGGCATACAGGTGATATACCTTGATTTAATTCCCATAGATAAATAGCATTCATTGAGCATTGTTGCCATCATTCTACAGTTTATTCCGCGATTTTCAATTTTACAAGCATTCACTAATTCAATAGCATTCTTATTCTTTGGATTATAGCTATTTCCATCGTGTTTTACGATATTATGAACCCAATGCAAAAGATTAAAAATCTGTAAAAGTTCACTTCCATTTCCTGCTATCGAGTCTAATTTTAAGGTTTCCCGAGTTTTAATAAGATTTGAATTATCCTGAGATTGGTATGTAAATTCGGGAATATAGCGATTATCTGAATTATTATATTCGCTCGCTTTTCTTAATACTTCTAATTTTGATGGCTCCCAAACTATTCGAGTTCTTGCCGAATCTTTCTCATTAAGTAAAATAACAAAATCATATTGTTGGTTAGGTTCAATATCAAATGAGATTGAATCGATATCTGTATAAAAGGTTACCTTTTTTGCTGACGTCGTATAAATATCCGGATTAGCATCTGGTGCAATTCTCCAAGCATTTTTTTTCAGAGTATTGCCATCTTTAATATCAACTTGTGGTGAGTTTGCTTTTACAGTCTTCAGTTCACTTTGTGCAACTATTGCTTGTGTTGAAATCACTAGCACAATAAGGATTAGGATTTTAAGTTTCATAGTTTATATTTCATTATTTGTAAAAGGTTAGTGCTGTATTACCAACAACCAAAGGGAGCTCACGAAACGAAATGAGTAAACCGTTAAAGAAGTAAGCCGCATATATTTGTTTATATTTTGAACAAACCAATTTAATTGGCTTGCTGGTGTTTATTAATTGAACTAAACTTTCAAACTGCTCATCAACGCCCATGAAATTTAGCTTTTGTTGGCAATAGTATTTTATCCCTCTCAAGAAATAAGTATAGCATTTAACTTTTCACCTTTTGAATTCAATATATATTCATAAGGTTCTTGCTCAGATAAACTTCTCAAACTAACCTCACCAGAACTAGTAACTTGTCTAATTTGTATTAGACCAGCGCTCAACAAACTACCACTGTACTCATTAGATAAAGTTTGTCCAGAATTAAAAATGCACAAGTTCATTAAATCTGGTAAATATGACCGATTAACAATTTGAGAGAATTCTATAAATTCTTCTAATTCAATAAAACCACTAATAAATGATTTAAAAATTTTGGCAATTATTTCTGGTTTATCCGAGTCGTCAATCTTATTAATTATTTCGAGTAAACTTTCCCCTATTCTATTTTGATACTTTTTGTCATTATCAATTTTAGATCTCATTTCAGCTTTCTCTTTTTCAGAAAGATTGCCAAGTTCATTTATGAATTTCAATAATTTTTGGATGAATAAATGATCAGAGATACTATTCGTAATTTTGTAAATACTTTTTAAAGTACCTATAATAGGAATCTGATCAATAGTATCATTTTCAATTATCGCATCTAAAGTTAATTCCCCCATTTCAGAGATAATGTCTTTAGCTCCATTATCACTTATCGTCTCCATAAGAGAGTTTTCTATGGTCATTAGTTCTTTTGTCATTTTTATATTATTGCCAACGGGCTTGCGAAGTTTTGTGGGCTTTCGAAACAATTCACTTTCAAATCCGCACTTAGCCAAAACTTTTATTTACATTAATTCAAATTATAAATTGACAAATCAAAGATTTGGCGGTGTTGCAACGAAGAACTGCGATTGATTTACCCGCTAACCCCGCATTACATATAACTTTTGTTGTAAACAGTGTTTTATAATTTCTTCTATATTTCTATTAATTTCATAAATGTAACTCTTATTCAATTTCAAGAATTATTCTTTCAAAACTCACCAAACTTGTATATTAAAAGTAATATAATTCCGTAAAATAATATTAAATTAAGAATAACATAAGTAATGCGCTTTAGTTTACTCATATCGAATGCTCTTGAATTCCAAATAATAATCAGTAAATGGTATGGAATGAAAAAAAATTGTTCAATAAAATTAGAGGTGTTTAATAAATTTAAGGTTATAGATATTGGAACAAATACTATAGTCCATAAACTTACATTGTAAATATTTAAAACCAGATGTTCGTATAAGTTCCTTTTATATTTAAAAAAGGTTATGAAACTTAAAAAAGTTAATATGAAAATATTAAAAGAGAGAAGAATAAATTGAGTGGAAGCCTTACTTGTGATACTAACTCCTAAAAAATCCTTAGCGAAAATATAATGTAATAAAATGAATAAGGATGCCATTGTGAAGAATTTTCCAGGACTGTAATAAAATTTCCGAAATCCATTCCAATAGTTTAAAACTAATGTTTTGGGTTGGCTTAATCCGATTCGAATATTTCGGAAAAAAGATTTTTCTAATGAAAAAATACTACCAAATAAATCTCCTAAAAATGTTATGAAATTAATTCTACCACCATTATAATATTGTCCACACTTTGAGCAATATTTATCATTTATTTCACTTGAACATACAGAACATTTCATATTCTCTGAGGTTTTATTTGTGGTGTGTGTTAACGTTCAGTATAAAAAATCGTAAGTGATTTTGAAGCTCTTACCTGTCAAGTTGCACTGAGCCAAATTTGCGTTTTGACACAAATTTAAAGTTTTAAAACAAACCGTCAAATCGCAGATTTGGCGGAGTTGATTAAATGTGCAAATATTCCGTAAACCACTGAGCCACTTATGTTTTTTATACATTGTTGGCATTAGTTATTCCTCAGTCAGTAATTTTTTTAACTCTTTCAAAACTCGTAGTGACTTACCTTCAAACTTATCTTCTTTTCCGACCGACATTTGCTCATATACATCTAACGCCCAACTTGAATAAGTTCCAAAATCCTTCGTTCTTAACAATCCTTTTATCGTAAAAATATTTATCACGGGTGGAGCAAAAACAAAACTGCTCAAATCTTCTTTTTTGAGCGAATCAATCTGTTCATTTACCTTCTTTAGTGTATTATAAGAGTCAAAAAAAGAAACAATATCGTTAGTGTAAGACTCCGTAATCCAATCTTTAATTTTATCTAAATCTGATACATTTACAATTTCATAATCACTTATATAATCTTGTCTTTTAGAACTTGTATGAATGGTTTTTAATTCATACCCTAAATCATGTTGTTTATATAAATCAGAAAGAATATCTTCCACTTCAAGAAATCTCACAGAACCTGACATAACTCCAACGAATTTAAAACCTTCATATGTTCTAGTCGTTGTGAAATTAATGCTGAGAATTTTATCATCAAGTTTCTTCTCTAGCCATATTGAACTATTTCCTTGGTTACAAGGAGTCCAGTCAGAATCGAATAGTTTTGCCAATTCTATAATTAATTCTTTTCCTTTCATAAACTTCTAATCATTAACCAATCTGTAATTTGAATTGGGTCTGTTTTAATTAATGCCAACTTGTTTATATATTCACAAAACCTGACATTTATTTCCGTATAAAGAATCTATTGTACAGGTTTATGTTATTCTATTATTTTTCAATAAAAATAGAATCTATCAAATTTATGAAAACAATTGTATAAACAGTATTCTCAATTAAAGCAAAATGATAAGCTGGCGTTAAATAGAAAGAATAAAATTAAGTTAAGGCATGTGTCTCCACCCCGCCTTGCTGCGCAAGCCACCCCTCCTCATAAAGGAAGGGAAACTGTTAGTTAATCAAATCATATTATTTCTTTATAATTCCACTCCTCTTCAATAAACTCAGAAATCAAGAAGGAAAACTCTTAGCTGATTTTGAGTGAGTTTGCAATAAATTAAAAAGCTCTTCTTTCTCCTCCTTTTCAAGGAGGAGTACCCAAACTTGTTTTGGAGAGGTGGTTAGAATTGAGAAAGGTTTTGAAGACTAAGGAAACTGATAGAGAATTTTATTAACCTGATTCAAGTTTGGTAAAAAACAAGTACCAGTCATACCCTGATATCTAAACCTTACTTACAATCAGAACATTATATTCAATTTGCCACCTATTTCTTCTCTCCTTCTACAGGTTCAGGAAGCAATTCGGCGAGCATTAGGGCACCCTATATTTCGCCAAGCTCAATACAGAGGCACGTGTTAGAGCCCGCAAATATGCTCTCCCACTAGTTTTGTATCATCTGACTTATTAGTGAAACACTAAAAATACTCAACAGGAACCAGCCTAGAAATCCTTCGATTATGGTTATGTATCGCGAGGCTCCCTTTACAGGTATTGCTCCAAAACCAAGTGTAGAAAAAGAATTAATGCTAAGCGTAATGGAATTGAGCGCACGAATTATTCCAAGGTAAATCAGGTAGATCAAGACAGAAATGACCACTGTAAGCCCCACAAACACTTTGCGTGCAGATTTAAGATCGATCCATCGCCCTTGTAGCAGTTCCGTTCTTCGGTAGATAAAGCTTACAAGTTTGTATTTGATTACTGAAAACAGATACAAAGGCTTTCCCAACAAAACAATAAACAATGGGACAAGCGCCTTGTTCTCTTTCATTTCTTTTTTATATTCGGCAAAGGTTTTAAATTCCTCTATATAATTCTCGGTATAAAAATCTTCCAGGCGTTGTTCCGAGCTGAAATATTGCATAATGGTTCTATGCTTTTTAATCAAAAAGGCTCTATTTATACCATCCCAATCGCTGTAAAAAAAGAAATACACTGCAGCGAAAATAAGAATAACCCACATTGAAATAATCAAGGATTGTACCGGATTGGTTCCATATTCTGAAAAATATTTCAGGAATTGGTTAAATCGCCAATTGAACCACTTATTAGTACTTCGATCCAATTGGTACAAATGGTGATATTTAGCCGTTTCCATATCCTTCAACTGTTTATAACAGGCGTTGGCCGATTCCATATCCCCCTGGGTTCGGTACATCGAATAAAACTTTCGATAGGAGTTGTTTAATTCATTGAAATAGTAAATATTGGAAATTAAGGTGTCTGTTTTATGGGTTAAGGGTGCTTGCTCATAATTCCGATACAATCCAAGACCTACCGAATCGATTTGGCACCAATTAAAAGAGGTATTGTCTTTAGGAAGATTGAACTGATGCATTCCAAAGGGTTGCTTAAACTTACAGTTGCGAACGGTAAGATTTTCCTTTACTGAACAGGCTGTAAAGTCCAAAATACTGTTGGAAAAATCGATCCCTTGAAAGTGAATAACATCATATTTCCCACCTTTAAAATATAGTATTGGCATCACTTCAGTGGGCAATATTTTGCAATTGTACAAAGCAAACGAATTTATCTTCTTTTCATTCTGGCTAATCCTAAAAAGAAACTGATAAGTTTGATTTTCTTCTTCAAATCCGTAACGTTTTTGTATAATCCTATGGTCGGTATAGAGTGAGCAATTACTGAATAAAAGAACGCTAATTTGTAATTCAAGCACGACAGTTCTTTGAAGTATAGAGCAATAACTAAATTCTATGGTTCCCAAATTTGAATGCATAAAATCCAGCCCTTGCTTAAATGTGCAATTGTAAAAAATGAGTTGAGAAGCTCCCTCGCAATAATAAAAAGTGATATTATTCTGAAAAATTAGGTTTCTAACTTGACAGGTTTTGTTATTCGGTAATTTGCAATTCTTAATTGCAATTGTTGGCAATATCGTTTTTACACTTTTTTTGTCCTTATCTGTTGGCTTAGTGTATCTGGATAGCATAGGAGCATACAAAGAATCTTGTGTCGCATCATAAAAGATTTCGGTATCTTCTAACTCATATGCCTCGTCTTTACACTTTTCCATTTCCTTTACCCATTCGCTGATGGATATTTTTCTTTTGTATGTGTTCTGAGAAAATAAGTGAGTGCTAAGGGCGACATTACATAAGAGAATTAGGAAGATAATTTTTGTTGCCTTATTTATTCTATTCATACCATTCATCTTTATTTGCTACAAGGGTTATGTAAGTTGCTATGCCCTTACAACTCCCTATCTATTTAAATATCAAAAACCTAAGTGTCGGTAATATATAACGCTCAAAACCAATAAAACGGCTTACATTTTTGCAAGAGGAGATAAATTTATGAAAACAATTGTATAAACAGTATTCCCAATTAAAGTAAAATGATAAACTGACATTAAATAGAAAGAATAAAATTAAGTTAAGGCTTGTGTGTGTGAAGCACCACCCCGTCGAGTAAACTCGCCACCCCTCCTCATAAAGGAGGGGAAACTGTTAGCTAAATCGAATCTTATTATTTCTTTATAATTCCACTCCTCTTCAATAAACTCAGAAATCGAGAAGGAAAACTCTTAGCTGATTTTGAGTGAGTTTGCAATAAATTAAAAAGCTCTTCTTTCTCCTCCTTTTCAAGGAGAAGTACCCAAACTTGTTTTGGGAAGGTGGTTAGAATTGAGAAAGGTTTTGAAGACTAAGGAAACTGATAGAGAATTTTATTAACCTGATTCAAGTTTGGTAAAATACGGGTTCCATTCATAGCCTGATATTTACAGCTTACTTATAATCAGAGCATGACTATTCAATTCGCCACCCATTTCTCATTTTTGGAGATCGCAAACTACCGGAAAGACAAAAGATAGCACGATTACAGCTTATTGAAGATGCGTTTTTCTATTTACTGATAATATTCACCTATCTACAGATAATAAATAACTCTCTACTGATTTTTTTAACGAAACGATCAATTCATTTTTAAGTTTATGTTATGAAATGTTTATTAACCTAATCCCCCTTAATTATGAAAAAATGTTTTACTCTTATTTTTATTTTTGCATTTATCTGTCATTCGACCTATGCGCAAGAAATCGAAAAACAGAAACTTGACAGAAACGGTCACCCAACATTTATTAAATTCAACACTCAAGGCAAAACGAAAGCTGCTTCCAATACAGAAACGAAAGCCGTATTGTCTGGTTTGTTTAATATGTCAACAAATGATGCGTATAAATCGTTAAGATCAGAAAATGATCGCAATGGCTATACTCATGAGAGATTCCAACAATATCATAAGGGAATCAAAGTAGAAAATGGTATTTATATCGTTCATAGTCGTAATAAACTCATCGAATCGTTAAATGGTAACTATAAATTAATCAATGAGATTAACACGACGCCTACTCTCACCGTAAATGATGCCCGTGAAAAAGCAAAAGCTTTTGTTAACGCTGAAGAATACATGAGCACGGACAACAAAGATTTATACACAGAACCTGAACTCGTTATTGTTGCTCATGATTACGGCAAAAATCCTAAGGCTATTCACGAAATGGTATTGGCCTATAAAATTGATATTTATGCGACAAAACCTTTAAGTCGTGATTTTATCTATGTAAATGCACATACCGGAGAGATTGTTCATACGAATGCGCGTCTTCACCGAGCTAATGAAACCGGTTCTGGAGTCACACGCTATAGTGGAACAAAAACAATCAACACCGAAAGTTATAGTAACTATTACAGATTAAGAGATTACACCAGAGGTAATGGTATCGTGACTTACAACTGTAACCAGGGAACAAGTTATACAAATGCAGTCGATTTTACTGATAATGATAACAATTGGACTCAAGCTGAGTATGATAATTCGAATAAAGATAATGGTGCTTTAGATGCTCATTGGGCAGGCATGATGACCTATGATTATTTTAAAAACACATTTAATCGTAATAGTTTTGATGGTAATGGTGCGTTAATGAAAACCTATGTTCATTTCGATGTGAATTATGACAATGCCTATTGGAATGGTTCTGTTTTCACTTTTGGCGATGGAAGCTCCTTTGATATTTTAACCTCTCTAGATGTTTTTGGTCATGAATTCGGACATGCTGTTTGTTCATATACTGCTGATCTTAACTACCAAAATGAAGAAGGTGCTTTAAACGAAGCATTCAGTGACATTTGGGGTTGTGCGATTGAACACAAATATGCTCCAAACAAAGACACATGGGCAATGGGTGAAGATTTAGGTTCAGCACTCCGCTCAATAAGTGATCCAAAATCGAAAGGTTTACCCGATACTTATCAAGGTACAAATTGGGCCCCCCTTTCAAGCAGTCCCAGCAGATATAATGATTATGGTGGAGTTCACACAAACAATGGTCCTTTCTGCTACTGGTTTTATTTAATAAGCGAAGGTGGTTCCGGAACAAATGATAAGGGTGACGCTTATCAGGTAGCAGCTATTGGAATTGATAAAGCAGAACAAATTGCATTTCGAATTGAAAGTCAATATATGACTTCAAGCTCGAATTACGCAGATGCAAGAACATTTGCTATACAAGCAGCTCAAGATCTTTATGGAGCAGGTTCGCAGGAAGAAATTTCGGTAACCAATGCCATGTATGCTATTGGTGTTGGTACACCTTACGGTGAGATTGATGATTCATACTGTACTTCAAAAGGTAGTGATTTTAGTTATGAGTGGATTTCGGAAGTTGCTATTGGAACAGATTCAAATTCATCTGGTGCAACGGGATATTCCGATTTTACAGATAAAATCATAACGCTTGAGCCTGGCGCAACAGTTAATTTAACTTTAACGCCTGGTTATGCCAGTACAGCATATAATGAATACTGGAAAATCTGGATAGATTATAATAAGGACTTTACCTTTAGCGCTGACGAATTGGTATATGATGCAGGCGCTGTAAATAGTGGTGTTGTCAATGGAAGCATGACCATAGACGCCTCTGCAAGCGGGACAACACGTATGAGAATTTCTATGAAATATAATGGAGCACAAACGACTTGTGAGACATTTAGCTATGGTGAAGTTGAAGATTACAGCGTGACATTTGGTGAACCATCAGAGGATACAGAAGCTCCAAGTGCACCTACAAACCTGACATCTTCGGATATCACAGATACATCATGCACCTTGAACTGGACAGCTTCAACAGATAATGTTGCTGTAACAAATTATCGGGTTTATCAAGATGAAAATTTAATAGCAACAACAACAAATACCACAACAAGTGTAACAGGTCTTTCAGCATCTACGACATACAGCTTTTATGTCACTGCTATAGATGCTAAAGACAATATTTCAGCTGCAAGTAATTCGTTAGATGTAACAACGACAACAGCTAGTTCCAATAACTTAACACTAACGATTACATTCGATAAATATCCTGAAGAAACAAGCTGGGCACTAAAAGATAGTAATGGATCAACTGTTGCTTCAGGAGGAACATATAACTCGCAAGCAGATGAATCAACTCTTGTTATTCCCATTGATGATTTAGCAGATGCATGTTATGAGTTCACTATTTCGGATGCTTACGGTGATGGTATTTGCTGTGCCTATGGAAACGGTTCATACAAACTTGAAACCAGCACAGGAACGATCTTAGCATCAGGCGGATCATTTGGATCATCAGAGGTGACGAGTTTCTGTCTACCTGGTACAACTTACGGTATTACCGCTACGAATTCTAATATTAATAATATCGTAACAAAACCTGCTGTTAATATATATCCTAACCCAGCCAGCTCGTACATTAATGTACAGGTTACAAATGCTAAAACAAATGGTAGCCTTAAAATTTATAGTACAACTGGAAACTTAATAAAAGTTGTTAAGATGGAAGATAATGAGAGCACAATTAACATCTCAGAACTTCCAACGGGCTTATACCTTATCTCAGTCGAGACGAAAAAAGAGCTTATAACCAAAAAGTTTATCAAAAAATAAAATTTGAAAAAAAACTTAAGGCTATTTTCTTTTAAAAGTCCGATGCATATCAATTAACTCAAACCGTTTTATTTGTCTATGCAAAAATGAAGAAAGTCCGGTATTGAACCGGACTTTCTTATATGCAATAAATATCGGTTTAATGAGAAATGATTGGCAATAGCATGATGATATGAAACTCATAAAAGGCAATAATCGTTTAACGCACATTCAGCTAAAACCATTCAATGCAGTTTAACCATAACAATTAATTGACAAATATTATATTTTTACTGATTAAAAACATATATTTGTTGATTAATCTTAAAATCAATTGATTTCATTCGTATAAAGTTGAATTTAAGTTTACGTGTATTTCCAAACACCCAGAACCATTATGATAAAATGCATTGCTATTGATAATGAACTTTTAGCTTTAAAACAGATCGAATCTTATATCGATAAATCTCCCTTTCTTGAGAAGCTTGCAATTTATACGAGTCCTGAAAAGGCTATAGATGTTTTACAAGAAAAGCAAGTTGATTTGATGTTTATTGATATTGACATGCCCGATTTAAATGGTATCGACTTTGTTAAATTACTTGACAATCCTCCCATGGTGATTTTCACTAGCGTAAACAGTCAGCATGCAATTGATGGGTTTCGTTTAAATGCCATTGACTATCTACTTAAGCCTTTTAATTACTCCGAATTCTTAAAATCAGCACATAAAGCTAAAGCCAGGTTTAAAATTCATCACCCCATTACAACTCCGGATAAAACAGAAAACAATTTTCTTTTTATTAAATCGAATTACAAAACAATTAAAATTGATTTAAATCACATCAAATATATTGAGTCCATAAGCGAATACATGAAGATTCATTTAGACAACTCAACCGAAGTGATGTCGTTGTGCAGCTTAAAATCAATTGAAGATAAACTCCCTGATTACAAGTTCATGCGTATTCACAGGTCGTATATTGTGAACCTGACTAAAATTTCTGTAATCGATCGAAACAGGATTATTTTTGATGACAAAATCTACATTTCTGTCAGCGAGAAATACAAAAGTAAATTCCAAAACTGGGTTAATGAAAATATTCTTGTCTAAACTTTAACACGCCTTTGTTTTTATACAAAAAACAATTTTGTCCTGGATGAAATAAGAATTCGTTTGATTAATAAATCAGCAAACAAGCCATACAATTACCATATTTAATCAGTAAGAATCTGCGTCAAACTCTTACTTTAACCTTTACTCTTTAATTTTATTTTAGTCTTGATAAAGCTTTATCCTTGATTTTCCTTTCCCCTTTACCCCCATTCTCCATCTAATGTATTAATTTTACTGATTATCATTTTTCACAATCAGATGGCAGAGAACAAAGAGCTGAAACTGGCTTACGACTATATAGAGAACACCAACACCAATATTTTTCTCACAGGAAAAGCCGGGACGGGTAAAACCACTTTTTTGCACCGCCTGCGTCAGGAATCGCTCAAACGCATGATTGTGGTTGCCCCTACGGGTGTGGCTGCTATTAATGCGGGCGGGGTTACGGTTCACTCTTTCTTTCAGTTGGGATTCAGTCCCATTATTCCCGAAGATGAATACACCAATAAGGGGGAACAAGCACCGGAAAAACGATTCAACAAAACCAAGATCGATATTATCAAGTCTCTCGATTTATTGGTGATTGATGAGATTTCGATGGTTCGTGCCGACTTGTTGGATGGGATTGATTCGGTACTGCGTCGATATCGCAGATCGAAACTGCCCTTTGGCGGTGTTCAACTGCTGATGATTGGCGATTTGCAACAACTACCACCCGTGGTGAAACAGGAGGAATGGTCAATACTGAGTCGTTTTTACGAAACCGAGTTCTTTTTCAGTTCGCGTGCCTTGAAAAAATCACCTCATATCTGTATCGAACTCAAACATATTTATCGTCAGAAAGACGAAACCTTTATTCGTATTCTCAACGAAATACGCAACAACCAACTCTCTGATCAGTCGCGCCGCAGGCTGAATGCCAATTACAAACCCGATTTCGATCCGGACGATAAGGATGCCTATATTACACTGAGTACGCACAACCGTAAGGCTGAGGAAATCAACGAGATTAAACTGGAAAAGCTTGAAACTGACAAAAAAAGTTTTACGGCCAGTATAGATGGCCAATTTCCTGACTATTCCTTCCCTACCCTGGAAGAACTGGAACTCAAGAAAGGGGCTCAGGTGATGTTTGTGAAAAACGATTCGCAGTCAGCCAAACGGTTTTATAACGGCAAAATTGGAGTGATTACCTTTATGGATAAGGATAGCATCAGCGTAAAATGTGAGGGCGACGAGGATGTGATTGAGGTTGAGAAGGAAACCTGGCAGAATATAAAATTCAATATTAACGAAGAAAGCAAGGAGATTGAGGAAGAAGTGATTGGCTCCTTCACACAATTCCCTTTGAAATTGGCCTGGGCCATCACCATTCACAAATCGCAGGGTCTCACTTTTGAGAAAGCCATTATCGATGCCGCTTCGGCCTTTGCACACGGACAGGTCTATGTAGCCCTGTCGCGCTGCAAATCGCTTGAAGGCATGGTGCTGAAAACACGCATCAATCCTCAGGGCATTATCTGCGACAGCTCGGTAGCCAGTTTTAATAAGGCCATGCAAGAGAATCCGCCCAAACAGGAAGACCTATATAAAGCCAAGCGCGACTATCAGCTCTCTCTGCTCAAGGAACTCTTCGATATGGATTTGGTTTACCATTATTGTTATCGACTGAATAAAGTATTTGAGGCTTACCCCACCACTTCTCAGGGCGATTGCAAGGAAAAACTGAAGGCCGTCATCGATCAGATTAAACCCGAGCTGGTTAAGGTTGGGCAACAATTCGCCAATCAATTGTTTCAGATGTTTGGCGATTCAGCCAATCTGGAAAACGACAAGCTTTTTCAGGAACGTCTGAACAAGGCTTGCCAATATTTTATTCCCAAGCTTGAACTCTATATTCTTGAACCCGTTCATCAGGGCTATTTCGATACCGATAATCAGGCTTTGGAGAAAACAGTGAAAGAACTGCGTCTTCGAATTGTGGAATTAACGCGTGTGAAACTGGCCTGTATGCTTTACTGTCAGCATGGTTTTGTTTTAAAAGATTTCTTGGAACTTAAGGCCAAAGAGCATCTTAAAACCATCAGCTTCAAACGCATGCCAAAGCAAGAGGATTACTCGGCTGTTGTGGACTATCCAGAACTTTTCAAACAGCTTAAAGATTGGCGATATGCCAAAGCCGATGCCCAGAATACAGGCGTGGCTTCCATCATCAGTCTGAAGGTGATGGTTCAGATCTGCAACAGTCTGCCTCAAAATAAAATGGCTTTTAAGAAGATTAAAGGCATGGGCCCTAAAAAGATTGACGAATTTGGACTGGAACTTTTGAAACTGGTAGATGCTTTCAAAAAGGAAAACAATCTGTCGCAGACTCCCGATATATTTTCATCCGCACAAACTGAAGCGCCAAAGAAAGTAAGTAGCAAAGAGAAAAGTTATCAGATGTTTAAAGAGGGCAAGAGTATTCCGGTGATTGCAGCCATGCGCGATCTGACTCGTTCCACTATTGAAGAACACCTGACCTATTATGTGGGGATCAATGCCTTAGATGTCAGTAATTTTGTTGAATATGAGACCTTAGAAAACATCATGGCTTATTTCGACACACACGAAATACATGCACTCAACGATGCCAAACGCGATTTGGGAAAAGATGTTAGCATGAGTGATTTGCGCTTTGTTTTAGCGCATTGGGAGAATGTTAAGCATAAATAATCATGCCGGATAGGTGCGATAAAAGAACTACTATATAGTTTTAGTTGGATGAATTATTCTTTAAACATTTTTTCTCTTTATTTACTTTTCCTTGATGAAAAGTAACAACCGAGTGAAGCAAGCTCACGAACATCTTAATGCGAGTAAAAATCATCCCTATCGTTCAGAACCGGCACTCAATCGACTATTGTATACAGTATATTCGTCATTTCAATCCTCTTTTATTCACAAAAAGACAAAAAAAATCTCCCCTGAAATTCAGGGGAGACAATAAGGCTTCGAAGCAAGCTCAGAGGAATTCTATATCTAGGCTTCTTCAAGCGCTTGCTTGGCATCCAATTTTCGGGTTACTCGTCCGAATATGATCAGGGCAATAGCAGATGTCGCAGCAATGGCTACAAAATAATACCAGATATAATGAGCATGAACTGAAGCTTGTTCCCATGCAGCATGGCTCTCGAACAACTTTGGATCCGGACAGTATCTTGACAAGAGGTATCCCGATAATCCAAAACCTAAAATTGATGAGATGAATGAATGCAGATGAGAGAAACCGAGATACATTCCTTCTTCACCCTTAGGTGCCTGCAAGGAGAAATACTCAAGGAAACGTGGCGAAATAAAGGATTCGGCAAAACCCTGGAATACAATCCCTATAATCATCATAAAGGCAACCGGATGCATACTAACAATTGATTCAACATCCAGAAGGTTACCAGCTGCCATGCACAAAGCTGAGACCGGCATTATGAACATACCAACGGTCATGGAAAACAGAGCTGTCTTCTTTCTCATCATCTGAGTAATCAGACCCACAAAAAGGAAAACAATCAAAGGATTAACGTTAGCATACCAGGAGGGTGAAGCGCCTTCGCCTGCCATACGCAAAACATACTTTGGCATGGTAGCGTACAGTTGGTGCTGAACCATCCAAAATCCGGTTACAATCAAAATCAAAGCCACCAAACGTCCATTTGCAAGCACCTTCAGCAAGGCATCCCAGATTTCACGAATGGTCTTGCCCTCTCCTTCGTGACGAGTGGTCTTAAAAAAGAAATAAACGGCTATCAGTCCAAGTAAAGTTGCTCCAGCCGAGAAATAATTTAAGGTAATTAATCCTTCATTTCCCATTGCCTCACGCAATGGCTTTACAATCGTTTTCCCGGAAAAGGCTCCAATATTTACCATTGTGTAGAAAATAGAAAAACCTTTCGCCCGGTTCGCGACAGTCGTTTCCTTAGCAACGGTACCTGTAATTACCGATTTAATGAATGATCCACCAATCATTATCAGGATAATAATTGGGATGATAAACCATTTATGCAAACTGCTCTCTAATCCTGTAAATGTTGTAATCTTGGTATATTCTACCAGGCCTGCGGATTCGAGCATGGTTGGGAAAATAGCTAAACCAGCATAACCAACGGTTAAAAGGGAAAATGCTAATAGTAAAGCAGACTTAAATCCCATTTTATCGGCTAATGCTCCACTAAAAGTTGGCAATAAATACAAACCTCCAGAGAATAAACCAGAAATCATAGCCGCTTCCACATCTGTAAATCCTAATATTCGGGATAGGTAAATTGTAATCACAATAAAAACCCCATAATAAGCAGCTCTTTCCAATAATTCAACCGAATTGGCTACCCAAAAAGCTCTGGAAAAGCGCTCCTTTATCGTACTCTTTTTTTCAATACTCATTTTAACTCACAGTTTAATTTATTTAAGGTATAGTTGTCGCACATTCAGACCGCAAAAATAAATTGACTTGCCTGCTCCACAAATAGGGAAAACCCGACTTTCCATCTCAAACAAAAATTAGACCGAACAGATTTATTCCCTAAACACTCTTACAATTTCGGACATAAAAACGGAATCTCATTTTTTATTTCAATTAAACGAGCAAATTAAAATCATTAATGTCAATCAATTGCTTGTTTTAACAAAAAAATATTCCTCCAGATGAGCCTGTATATTTGCGAAACAATCTTTTTTGACTTACATTTGCACCCGTTATCAAAACAGATAGCAACACGTATTGGAGAGATGGCAGAGTGGTCGAATGCGGTAGTCTTGAAAACTATTGTGCGGCAACGTACCGGGGGTTCGAATCCCTCTCTCTCCGCCTTCGCCCGACGTAGCATTAGCTGTGTCGGGCTTTTTTTATACATTAAACCAAAATGCGAAGTCGGGTGAGTTAAATACCGGGCTACGGCGGATACATCCTCATCATATTCATCCCCCAATACAATTCACTGTGTCCATGTGCTTATTTTTATGCACTAAACCCAAATGCAAAGTCGGGTGAGTTAAATTCCAGGCTTCGGCGGATACATTCGCCCACCAAAGTAGTTTTGTGACAACAAGCTTTTCCTTGTTTACGCTAAAATTTCCTACACAATTAGGTAATCAAACCTCCAGGCTAGATTCTCCACCATAGCAATTTATTACTTAGGTGGACAGCGGATAAACTTTCAACAGAACACACTCAACATCAATACCGTAACGAACACAAAATCGTTATAAAAAAAAATATCAGCTTGACGAATTCATGATAAGTTCGTAATTTCAAGACTCTACCAAACTTTGAAATATGTACTACGTCTACATTCTACAATGCTCGAATGGAAAATTATACACGGGTTGTACTTCAGACATTAACAAACGTCTGGAAAGACACAATAATGGCCACGTTCCATCTACAAAAAACATCCGTCCACTAAATCTTATTACTTATACTACATTCATTGATAGATATAAAGCTTTTGAATATGAAAAGTATTTAAAATCAGGATCTGGGAGAGCATTTGCAAAGCGACATCTTATATAAAATGGATTTTTTTTCACACTTAACTTTCGTGAATTTGAACCCTAGAGGGAACATGATAAATTCAGAGGAGTCATGCCCCCTCTCTCCGCCTTCGCCCACCAAAGTAGTTTTGTGACAATAAATTTTTGGAAATGTGAGACTGTTTTTAATCTATGAACTTGGCAACGCAGGTGAGGCCCATAGAGAGTAAACTTCTGGGAAAATAAAACAAAAAAAGACCCCCTGAAAATAAATTCAGGGGGTCATACTCAATTATTAAATAGTCATTAGGCCTTTGGCTCAATTACTAAAAGCAAATCGCCTTTAGCAACAGAATCACCAGAATCACATTTAATCTCTTTTACAGTACCTTCGGCTTTAGCATCAAGATTATTCATCATCTTCATCGCTTCAAGTACCACTAGTGTATCTCCAATTTTTACTTCATCACCAACTTTCACTTTGCACTCCACAATCATACCTGGAATTGGTGCAACAACACTTCCTGTGGCAAATTCGTCAGCGGCAGATTCCTTTTTCTTACGACCTTTAAATTGAGGTGCAGCTGGACCGTTAGGATCATTGATTTCTACAGTAAAGGTTTCGCCATCAACAGTAACTTCAAGCTCACGTCCCTTACCTTTTCCTTTAGAAGTCAGTTCGCCAGAAAGGGCTTTTCTGATTAACTCTTGCTCTTTCTCAACTTCTGCCATAGTTTTTGCTTTGACATCAGCTGGTACTTCTTCCAAACCATATTTCCATTTCAAGAAACGTTTTCCTGTGATAGGATAAAGTGCGCATAAAACTTCGTCATCAATATCTTTAGCAAGATTTCCGAATTCAGTTTTAACCTCTTCCATCTCTGGCTCAAGAATAGATCCTGGACGAGCTGTAATAGGCTCTTCTCCTCGAGGATAACCTTCAAGAGCTTTCTTTTGAACCTCAGGATTAATTGGATGAGTCGTTTTACCATACAATCCGTAACAAAGGTCTTTTACCTCTTTGGTAATTTGTGCATATTCTCCTTCATAAGAGTCGAATAATACATTGTTTACTGTTTGTACACCAACAATTTGAGATGTAGGCGTAACCAACGGAATATTACCTAGATCTTTACGAACTTTTGGAAGTAAACGATATACTTCTGGTAACTTATCCAGTGCATCCATAGCTTTCAACTGATTTACTAAGTTAGAAAGCATTCCACCCGGAGTCTGGTGCAATAACACATTGATATCCGTCGTAGCGTACTTAGGGCTATTATCTAAGTGCTTGTATTTAGGAATGTATTTCTCCATTTCTTCAGCAATCGCATTAATCTTATTAATGTCCATTCCTGAGTCACGGTTTGTTCCCAATAGCGACATAATCATTGGCTCAACAGCAGGATGAGAAGTACGGTAAGCATAAGGTCCGATACAAGTATCAACAATATCCACACCTGCTTCAATCGCTTTGAAAATTGCCAAGTCACCCATACCTGAAGTAAAGTGAGTATGCAAGTTAATTGGGGTATCTGTAAATTTCTTGATTTCGCGCACCAAATTATAAATATCATAAGGAGCGATCAAGCCAGCCATATCCTTAATACAGATAGAATCTACACCAAAGCTTAAAAGATCTTTTACCTTGTTGATATAGTATTCCATATTGTATACTTCACCACCCAAACGAGGTTGGTTCAACGTATAGCATACAACACCTTGTAAGTGCTTCTTGTTATCTTTAATAACTTTAGCCGCAGTTTCGAAATTTCTGAAATCATTCAGTGCGTCAAAACAACGGAAGATATCCATACCATTATCGATTGATCGCTGAACAAAAGCCTGAACCACATCATCTGCATAATTACGGTATCCTACCACATTTTGCCCACGAAGAAGCATTGAAAATGGTGTTTTAGGCATATGCTTTTTCAATACTCTTAGACGCTCCCATGGATCTTCTCCCAAGAAACGGTGCATCGTATCAAAAGTAGCACCACCCCATGTTTCAACCGCATTATATCCAGCTTCATCAATCATTTCTGCTACAGGCAACATATCTTCTGTACGACCGCGAGTAGCGAAAAGCGACTGGTGACCATCACGTAAACTTACGTCATTAATCTTAATTGGATTTTCAGCTTTTGGACGATCATTGTCAAAATTAAGTTGGGTCATTTGTAAAACCCCGTGCTTATCGTATATCATCTTCTTATTTTTTTTATCAATTATTACTTTTCCCAACTAACAGGAAAATAGAATTATGCACTTCGTAGACTTCGACCACGAAGCTGTACAGTCTTACGTTTAGACATCATCATTTTAATGCCAGTACGTGCCCAAGAACCATTAGTCGAACCTCCAACTTTTAATGCTTCAGCTTTCTCTAACTCTATGTGGTGAGCAACTGCTATAAGAACTGCTTTTTTAATCTTTTCTTCTCGAGTCATAATTATTGGTATAAATAATTAATTTATTAAAGTCTTTCTTACAATGGAATATTTCCGTGTTTCTTAGCTGGTAAAACCTCCGCTTTTGTATGCATCGCTCTCAATGCATCAATCAATCGAGCACGCGTTTCACTTGGAAGAATCACATCATCAATATAGCCACGCTGAGCTGCCAAATAAGGAACGTTAAATGCTTCTTCGTACTCCTTAATTTTCTCATCAGTCTTAGCTTGCTTATCATCAGCAGCAGCAATTTCTTTTTTATAAGTAGAAATAACCTCTACAGCACCTTTAGCACCCATTACTGCAATTTCGGCAGTTGGCCAAGCGAATACCATATCAGCTCCCAATGGCTTAGAACACATTGCCAAATAAGCTCCACCGTAATCCTTACGTGTTACCACAGTAAATTTAGGTACAGTAGCTTCTGCATAACTCCAAAGTAGTTTTGCACCGTGGCGAATAATACCACCTAGCTCTTGTTGTACGCCTGGAAGGTATCCCGGAACATCTACAAATGTGATCATTGGAATATTAAATGCATCACAAGTACGAACAAAACGGCTAATTTTATCAGAGGCATCAATATCCAAACAACCTGCCTGAATTAAAGGTTGATTTGCGATAATACCTACCGAACGATTGTCTAATCGACCAAAACCAATGATTGCATTTTCTGCATAGTACTCGTGTACTTCGTAGAATTCCCCCTGGTCAAGGACTGATTCAATAACAGCCTTCATATCGTAAGGTGTTTTTGGATCGTCTGGAATCATCGTATCCAGTTCGTCGCAAACACGCTCCGGATCGTCACCCATTTGCAATTGAGGTGTTTCCTCAAGGTTATTATTAGGAAGATAACTTAAAAGATCGCGAATAGCCTCGATTGTTTCTTCGTCGGTATCACAAGCAAAGTGTGCATTACCACTTTTGGCATTGTGAGCCATAGCTCCACCCAGTTCTTCAAAAGTCGTCTCTTCACCTGTTACTGTTTTAATTACATAAGGAGAAGTAATAAACATGTGACTCTGCTTCTTCACCATGTAAACAAAGTCTGTCATAGCTGGTGAATAAACTGCACCACCGGCACAAGGCCCCATAATAGCGGAAATCTGTGGGATTACACCAGAAGCTCTCGAATTACGCATAAATACCTCACCGTAACCTTTTAGTGCATCAACACCCTCTTCTACACGTGCTCCACCAGAATCATTAAGTCCAACAATAGGCGCTCCGGCACTTACTGCCAAATCCATTACTTTACAGATTTTTGCAGCATGCATTTCACCTAAAGATCCTCCACGCGAAGTAAAATCCTGAGAGTAAGCAAAGACTGTTCGTCCATTCACTAAACCATGACCAATAATTACGCCATCAGCAGGAATTTCTGTTGTTTCAAAGCCAAAGTTCGTACAACGGTGTTCCACAAACATATCCAACTCTCTAAAACTTCCTTCATCAAAAAGCAAGTCTATTCTCTCACGTGCGGAAAGCTTACCTTTTTCATGTTGCTTGGCAACACGAGCTTCTCCGCCCATCTTTTTAACTTCTTCTCTTTTTTTCTTTAAGAGATCTAACTTTTCAGATACCTTCATTTTATATTTTTTTTCAAGTAATTTGCTAAGAAAATCTCAAGGAATTTCTATTATACTTCAATTGCTATTCAATTTTAAACCTAAAAATTTAAACCTCTTGTTTAAATTACAATCCAGTTTAAAGAATTATTTCATTATTGATGGACGAATATAAATACTTTCATTGAAATAATAAACTGTTTAAAAACACCAACTCATGTCCGTAAACGTTTGTATATCAATCGACACCACTACAAACCTCTCACGTACTCCCTTATTTTTCAGACAATTAAGTCGCACAAGACGACTTTTATCAAATTAGATCAAAATTTTATAAGAAATACTATACAACATATAGATAGGTGAATGAAAACACTCATTGTGGTAATTTTCAATGTCATTTTCTATCAAGGAAAGAATACATACGAATAACTCCCCTCCTAATATTTCATTCAAACAGCAACTAACAATCACCAAACTATCTGTTAATGGGTAACATTACTCATTAATATCGAAATGCTAATGCTTATTTTTTCGTACATATAAAAATCACTCCAATGTCTCCAACAACTTATAGGGATGACACGAAAATTTAACAAATTGATTAAAAAATAACTGACTATGGCTGGCGAAAAAAAAAAGATTTAGAACATAGGAAGTCAGTTCGTAGGATTGTTTATAAGGCATCATACATATAAAGATTTATTTCTCTATTGGGTGGTGGATGCAATCATTTTCCCGTGAAAGAAAGATGACATGATCAGTAAAATCATTTCTATAATTTAGACTTCAATTGAAGTTTGATGATATTACCCAAAGTAGTCGTCCTAATTTTAATGAAATTTCAACTCTCCGCCTTCGCCGCCTGAACAGTTTTTAAACGACTAGCATTTCTTTTGCGCTAATTCCTTCCGACATCGAGAATACTTAATTCGGGAGTAAAGAAAAAACGATTCGGATCCTCAATCTGTATGAGAACCCGAATAGCCTTAATTGTTATTTTCAACTGTAATCCGCTCTAAAACTGGATTACATCCATTTCTTTTTCTTAAACCAGATTCCCATTCCAACTGCCACTACAAGCATGATAAATAGAAGGTAGAAATAACTATATCGGTAATTCAGCTCCGGCATATTGGAAAAGTTCATACCGTAAATACCAGCTAAGAAAGTTAGAGGAATAAATATGGTAGATACCAAGGTCAGCAACTTCATTATTTTATTCAGCTGATTATCCTGCATGGATTGATAGGAATCATTAATGGCATTTAAATTATCTCTTAAAAAATCCAACTGATCAATTACAAACATTACATGATCTTCCGTATCTCTGTAATATTTAATATTATCCTTATCAATCAGATCCAATTCCCGGGTAATAATCTGGTCATACACCTCTTTTAAAGGGAGGATACTACGACGTGCTCTAAGCAAAATGCGTCTGTATTCCCTTATCCGGCCGGGAATATCATGTCCCATATTTTGAACTACATAATCATCAAGCGTTTCGAGGGTATCGTTCCCCATTTCAATCAGTTCAAAATAGCAGTCAACAACCAAATCTGCAAGCACAAACATTAAATAATCGGCACCTTTTAATCTAATATTTCGGCCTTGATTCTTAAGTCGTGATATCGCGGAATCAAAAATGGGATCTTCAGAATCGATAAATGAAAGAACAAACTTATCACCCAACACAAAATGAGCAGGAATGGAAGCATAGGATAAGGGACCTTTTTCAGCTTTAACCATCTTAAGAGAGAGAAAACAATAGTTATCCAACACCTCAAACTTGGGTCTCAAAAAGGTGTTTAAAATATCTTCCAATACCAGATTGTGGATATTGAATTGAAGACCTATATTTTCCAAAGCAGGTACATCAACGCCCTTTAAATTGATCCATGTCACAAAATCAGAATCATCTTTATTGAATTTCACCCTTTCCAAATTACTTTTGTATTCTTTAAAGTGGAATTCATCGGCATTAAATCGAATTTCCTGAATGGAAGCTTGACTTAGATTTTGTTGCCCTACATGAACTAAAGAGCCGGGAGGCATTCCTTTTTTAGAGGAATTTTTTTTCATTTTTTTTTGTGGCATGATTTGAACAGCTATGAATAATATTACCTTTAATATAATTATTTTAAATTTAATCAATATTCGTTTTGAAAATGGAAACGCTTGAAATTATTCTAAAAGATCTTGGGCTCGGCTATAAGCTTTTGTTTATAACATGTGTTGCAGTAGCCGGATTTATTGCATCAAAACTGATTCGATTCTTTATGACCCGTGTTCTGAAGAAATCTGCCACCAAGCTAAACGTTGATCCAACCAATTATAATTTTCTAAAGAATGCGGTGAGTTTCTTAATCTTTATCACCGTTGTCATTATAATTTTCTACTCCATCCCTGAACTGAAAAGTGTAGGTATTAGCTTGCTGGCCAGTGCCGGTATTTTTGCTGCTATATTGGGTTTCGCATCACAACAAGCCTTCTCGAATATCATTAGTGGTATTTTTATCGTCATCTTTAAACCCTTTAGAGTAGGCGATTATATTAAGATTGGCGATTTAAACTTTGGGAATGTTGAAGACATCACCCTGCGTCATACGGTGATTCGCAATCCTGAAAACAGACGCGTTATTATCCCCAACTCAGTTATCAGTTCGGAAACCATCTTAAATTCGACAATATCAGATCCTAAAATCTGCTCGTTCCTCGAAATTGGAATCAGTTACTCCTCGTCCATAGATCTGGCAAGCCTCATCATGCAAGAGGAAGCAATGTCGCATCCAAATTTTATGGATAACCGAACCGAAGAAGAAATCAAAGATAACCTACATCCCGTTTGTGTGCGTGTCATTCAGCTTGCAGATTCCAGCGTGGTTCTTAGAGCCTATATTTGGGCGGAGAATTCTGGCAATGCCTTTGTGATGAAATGTGACCTGTTTAAATCAATTAAAGAACGATTTGACAGAGAAGGTGTTGAAATTCCATTCCCACACCGAACAGTCTACGTCAAACAAAACCAATAGCCAATCCCTTTTTGAAACCCAATAAGGCCACCCTTTTAATCATCAAAAAGGGTGGCCATATTGTTTCCAACAAATTCCGATAAGCTTAAATCACATACAAATAAATACTCATATAATGACAAAAACAACCCATCAGCACTAAAACATGAAAACTGGCATGATTGAGCGGAATTCGTTTGATGCTATATAGAATGGCGCCAATAGTGTAAGCCAGACCTCCGGCAAAAAGCCAATACAAACCGCCTTCGGCAAGATTTCCGACAAGAGGCTTATATATGAAAACGACCATCCACCCCATAAATAGATACATCAGGGTTGAGACCAAAGAAAATCGCCCCGTAAAAAAAAGCTTGATACTAATGCCCAGTAAAGCAAACAGCCAAACGGCTGCAAAAGCAATGAGTCCTGTTCTCTCAGGTAAAGTCACCAAACAAAAGGGCGTATAAGTTCCCGCAATCAGAACATAAATAGAAGCATGGTCGAAAATTCTCAAACGCGCTCTTTTTATGGGATCTGTCGCCCGATGATAAAAAGTAGATGCGGCAAAAAGAATCATCATACTCAGTCCAAAAATTGCGAAGCTAAGCAGATGCTGCGTTTCACCATATAAATAAGCGGATCTGATTAAGGCAACACAACCGATACATGAAACTAAAAAACCGAAAGCATGCGAATAGATGTTTATCTTTTCTTCGAGTGGGGAGTAGGTTTTATTCGAGGGCTTTTGCATCATATAAATATAGTTTAGACTTGAATCTTTAATGACTAAAGTTAAACAATAAGCTCATATTCAAAAATTTCTTTAGCATTCAAAAAGAGGATCATCTTAACGGATGATCCTCTTTTTTTATTCGCTCTAAATGAGAGCATCTAAATAAACTCCTGTCTACTCATTTCTAATATCGTTTGAACCTGTCCTGAAATCCCGACTATCTCAGAGGGAAATTCCATATCGAATGCAGCTGTCCCAACAGTAAATGCTGAAGCTCCGGTCGTTTTAACCACCCCTATTCTCTCCTGACTATCGATACTGCCCGCGACAATAACAGGCTTCGTTGAGCTTTTGCAAACCTCCTGAATCAATAAAGGAATATCTTTACCTGTAAATCGGTAAGCCAGCAAATCCAATCCATCTACACCATCAATAGCTGTAATCGCTGCAGCATGCGCTGCAATTTCGGGAATCGTTCCAGTCAGAATACTTGGATGATCTTCGATCTTTCCTACAAAAGGATAATATTTTAAGGGGTGATCTTTAACCAAAGGAGCAATGAGTTCCGGTCGGGTTCCTCCCAATAAGTAGTCAACATTCAGATCCATGGCAACCTTAGCTGATCTCTTTTCGCTCTCGGCATCCAAACTCACTACCTCCAGATAAACCTGAACGCCTTCCTTTCTCAGATCCCCTGCAAGACTCTTTAATTCATCAATGGGCAAACCAATATCCTTGAAACCAATATGCTTTGCTCCTGCAGCTGCAATCTCCTTCACATAACCTCTTGCATCAGATACGGTCTGATCATCCTTTGTCAACATAAATATAAAATCGATACTCATCTTTCTTCTTAGTCGTTTGTTGTTTTGTGTTTGAAAAACAAAAGTAGCATTTTATTAAATGCTACTTCATTTATTTTTCATACCGCGAATATATCCACATCTGCACAGACGCGAATCATTACAGCTCAAATAACACCACCCCGTCAAAAATCGCGAATAATCAGGATACACCCTATCTGTGGGTGGAGGAATTTATATTACTGAACTGACAATTTATTATTCTCTAAAAATTGTTTGTAAATACCAATAAGCTTATCTGCCTGAGCGTAGATATTAAATTCCTTTTCCACCCCTTTTCGCGCATTAGCGGATAGTTCTTGTAATTGGTCATCCGCAACTAAAAGATCTTTCAAAGCTAAGGCTAGTGTTTCCGGACTGTTGTTTTCATAAATGACACCGCCCCCTGATTTTCCAACAATTTCGGGAAAGGCACCCAAGCTAGGTTGTACAACGGGTACACCCGAAGCCATACTCTCCAGCAAATACAAACCAAAGGCCTCCCCGTTTCGCACAGGAACGGAAATTAATCTGACCTTTGAGAAGAATTCATGCCTGCCTGCTCCATCAAAATCGTCATGAAACACCACCTGTTCTGTTAAATCTGCCTGCTTTAATTTTTGTCGGACTTGTTTGATTAGAGCTTTGTCCTCACCTGTTGATCCACCGGTTAAAATCAGTTTCACATCGTCGAAAGCCGGATCTTTTTTTAGTTGAATAAAGGCTTCCACTATAATGTCGAAACCATTGGCTTCACACATTCGGGAGATATATCCAATGTTGCGTTCTTTCTGATCAACAGCAATATATTTATATTCTTCCGGATCAATACCTAAATGGTTAGTGAACAGCTTCTCTTTGGAAATGTTCATTTTTTCAAGGGAAACACTTGCATAAAAATCGCTGACCGCAACAAAAGCATCTACATATTCAGCCTTAGTGCTCATTAGCGCCCAAATTTTATTCCGAAAGGAGTCTTTCATGGCATCAACCCAAACATCCTCGTCTTGCAAGGAACAGATGAGAATGGACTTCGGAAATGCTTGTTTCAGTTTTGGCGCTAAGCCCAACAAAAGAGCATTCGACAAATGAATAACATCGGGATTTAAATATTCCGACATCCATCTGACCATCCGGTTCAATTCTTCTTTTTGCTTGCCTTCCTCGCCCATCAACATGGAAACGGTCATTTCTTCCAATCCTTTGGCATTGGTCGATCCGGCCATACGTGCAGCCAACTTCAACATGGGACCCGAGTTCAATAGTCGATCAACCCAGGCAGGAGCATGTCTGAAAACAGGATACAATTGCTTTAGGTAAATACTAATAGCTCCATAAAAAACAGGAATCTCATTAAGGTCGTGTTCATCGGAAAACAAAGGCAGGTACATGGGCAATTTGGTCACCTGGTGCCCCTGCTTTTTCATGGCGAGATGAAACTTATCGTCGCGTAAACAGTTACCACAATAAAAACTCCCCCCAGAACCGGGTATGATTTGTAATATATTCATAGGTGTGCTTTGTATTGAACACACAAGATAAGAAAAAGCAGAATGAAGTTAATGCTTCATTTCAAATGTGGGAAATAAATAAGAGGATGATCATGACTGATCATCCTCTTCTATATTTTTAAGATGCTTTTATTTATTTCCAGCGGGTCTCTCTCCACTCCTTCTGCTCTTCGGTCGTTAGGAAGGTCCAGGCCACAATACGGCTGGTTTTGTTCCCCTGTCCCATAGGGATAACTTCCACTTTCTCTGCTCCCATTGCTTTTAGTGTTTTATCAACTAATTTTAAATTCGATTGTTTGGAAACAAGGCTTGAGAACCAAAAGCAGCTCTTACCAAACTTCTTACTCTCCGAAATCATGGTCTTCAGGAAACGACCTTCTCCGCCTTCGCACCACAACTCGTTGTTTTGTCCTCCAAAGTTCAACTTTACAGCCTGCACTTTCTTGCCACTCAAATTCGTCACCTTACGTTTTGATGCCGTATGTGCATCTTCGGCCGAAGCGTGGAATGGCGGATTACAAACCGTCATATCCACACGCTCTTCACGAGTGAATACGCCATAGAAATAATCCTTAGAGCTGGGCTGCAGGCGGCATTCAACATGCCCTTTTAGTGAAGGATTCAATTCGATGATCTTATTCGCAGAAGCAATGGCAATAGGATCGATATCGGTACCGATAAAAGACCAGCCATATTCTATACGCCCCACAATGGGATAAATACAATTGGCTCCCACCCCGATATCCATGCATGTAATTTTGTCTCCTTCAGGCATCACACCGTAATTGCTGCTACACAACAAATCGGCAATATGGTGGATATAATCCGCTCTACCCGGAATAGGCGGACATAAATAGTTTTCAGGAATATCCCAATCACTCAAGCCATAATAATGCATTAACAAAGCCTTATTCAGTATTTTAACTGCCTTAGGATCGGCAAAGTCGATGGATTGATCGTCGTACTTATTCAGCACAACAAAGGATTCTAAATCGGGACAGGTCTCAATTAGTTCTTTGAAATTGTAACGCTCACGATTCTTATTGCGAGGGTGTAATCTTGATTTTATTTTGGCGTGTTCTTTCTTATCCGGAAGCATAGCTCTTATAATCTGTATGTGAATAATCTATACCGAATCGTTTATAATAAACAATCAGTAATCTGCAAAAATACGACTATTTTAAGGATAATGCTCACAAAGCTGCCATTCGATTTCTATGATTTGGGCGAATACACTAATAAAACCTCCATGTAATCCTGAGGAATCATCCAATGATCGGTATGGGGCGATATTTTACAGACGGAGCCTTTTTTCACTTGTTCGCGTTTATCTCCATTTACAATGATGCCTTCCCCATCGGTGATGTAGCATATTTCCCATAGGGGATGCTTATGTCCTCTTCCTTCTTTATGAAACACGAGAACTTCTGATACAATTTGACCGTCTTTTTCAAGAAGGATCTCCATGGTTCCAAATGATGTTTTTCTCTTCATCCTTATAACTTATTACGTATTCATCTCCCATTCATCTTTCAAAAGGGCATAGATCACATCATCAAACCACTCACCATCAATCAGGATACTCTGCTTGAAATGCGCCTCTTTCCGAAAGCCCAAAGCTTCGACCATTTTAATTGAGCTGGCATTGCGGGGATCGATGGAACAGATGATTCGTCGTTTATTCAAATCCCGAAACAGGTAACGGATGATTGCGTTTAAAGCCTCACTGGCAAAGCCTTTCCCGTGCTGATTTTTAGCCAAAGTGCAGCCAATCTCAACCTGGTACTTATCCTCATCGAAAAAGTGAATGCCTAAATCACCAATCAATTCACCATCCTCTTTCTTAATAATACCAAACTGAAACCAGGAATTGTACTGATCGATATCTGGGGCAATTTTCGCTATAAACAAACGAGCATCATCAAGCGTCTTGGGAATCCATCCCTGATATTGATTGGTAATGGCATCCGATCGATACTTAAATACCGCCTCAGTATCATCAGCATTAAGTCCTCTTAAAACCAGACGCTCTGTATTGATTCTTATGCTTTCTTCCATTTCAAATATTTTCAATTTTAATCTCTCATAACCCCTTATGCATAACTTAAATTCTAAGATCGCATCAGCTTCTAAAGCTCTAAAATAACAAAATAAGCAGCAATCTTACTCCCTTAACTGGAATCATATTTTTTTCAGAAAAAAACACACAAAATAATTCTCCCAAATTTAACCAATGGCATTTGACCTATTATTTTGTATATTTATAAGAAGCTAAACAGCTGATATTTCGCAAACTCGTTTCACATTTAATTAATTCGGCAAAATGAAAAAACAGGACTCAGACCGTTTTACCCGACGAAATTTAATTAAATATACAGGCCTTCTGGGGGTCGGTTCAATACTTGGCGTTAAATTTCTTTCATGTACATCTCCATCTCACCCCGAAGGAAAAAAGATTAAAGTGATGACCCCTGACGGGAAACTTATGGAGGTTAATGAGGCCCATTTATCCATGGCGCACCCCCATCCTGCATCTGTTGAAGAATCCAGAAAAGGGATTCCAGGTAGGAAATTTGTCATGGTGGTTGATTTAGCCAAATGCAAAAATGCCAGAGAGTGTATCAAAGCCTGCGAACATCATCACAATTTAACCCCGGACCGACCTTTTATTAAAGTTCTGAAAATTCAGGATAATCCCAGATCGGCACCTTACTGGATGCCAAAAAAATGTTTCCAATGCGACAACCCACCTTGTGTTAAAGTCTGTCCCGTGGGCGCAACCTTTAAACGATCAGATAATATTGTTCTTATCGATAATGAAAGATGCATTGGTTGCCGATTTTGTATGGCAGCCTGCCCTTATTCCGCTCGTGTGTTTAATTGGGGAAAACCCAAGCAAAGTAAAGAGGTGTTGAACCTGGAATATTCTCCCGAGGCAAGTACACCAAGTAAAATTGGAACGGTCGAAAAATGCGACTTTTGCCCGGATATGATTCGAGGGAAGAAACTTCCTCATTGTATCACAGCTTGTCCCAATGGGGTGCTGTATTTTGGTGATGCCAATGAGGATACGGTTACCAATGGTGAAGAAACCGTTCGCTTAAGCAAGCTCCTTCGTGAAAAGGCAGGATACAGATATCTGGAGGATTTGGGTACCGAACCCAATGTATACTACCTGCCTCCGGTTGACCGCCTATTCCCATTTAAAGACACTGAAGCTTAATATCTGAAAACAAAGCAATATGAAGAAGCATAATGATCAAGTGATTGACAAGCTCTTAAATTCTGTAGGCCGACACAATCCTGTTTATAAAATATGGATTGCAGTTCTTTTAGTCATCATCTCTATAGGATGTTTTGCCTATTACCGACAACTCAGACTGGGACTTGTGGTAACGTCCATGAGGGATTACACATCATGGGGCATATACATTTCTAATTTTGTCTTTTTTGTAGCCGTCAGTCTGATTGGCTCTCTGGTTAGTTCTATTTTAAAATTGGCAAAAGTAAAATGGTCATACCCATTAACCCGAATATCAGAAATCATTGCGGTAGCTGCCATCATCTGTGCAGCCGTTATCATCATTGTTGATATGGGACGTCCCGATCGTTTTTTTAATGTTATCTTATACGGAAGAATACAATCTCCTATTATATGGGATGTTCTGGTTATTATGACCTATTTGGTTATTAGCGTTTTACTATTGTATCTGCCCATGCTTCCCGATATTGCACTTTGTCGGGACCGCTTAAAACACGTTGCCCAATGGAAACAAAAAATGTACAAATTTCTAGCTCTCAATTGGCAAAATAAACCCGGACAACTAAACCGTTTAAAAAAAACCTCTACAATTCTCGAAATCATGGTGATTCCAGTGGCATTTGCCATCCACACCATCACATCATGGTTGTTTGCCACAACCTGGCGCCCGGGCTGGGACAGTACCAACTTAGGCCCCTATTTTGTCTCCGGAGCCTTTATGCTGGGAGGGGCCGTTATTATTATTGCCATGTTCTTTATCCGTAAAACATTCAAGCTTGAAGATTTTATCACCAATGAGCACTTCGATAAAATGGGTAAAATCCTGGTCTTGTTATCTCTGGTTTATTTGTATTTCAATATCAATGAATATCTGGGACCGGCCTTTAAAATGGTTGGCGTTGAAGGGGAACATATTACTGAACTTTTCAGTGGTGATTATGCTGCCATGTATTGGCTCGTTCAGATTCCGGGTCTAATGCTTCCCATACTGTTTTTAGTATTTAAGCGCGGACGAAAACCATTTAATATCATGATCATCTCATTCTTCATCCTTATGGGAGCCTGGTTTAAACGATTTCTTATTGTTATCCCTTCACTTCAACACCCTTACTTACCCATTCAGGATGTGGATGAATCGTATTTGCATTATTATCCCAGCTGGGAAGAATGGGCTATCACCTTGGCTTCATTTGCCGGCGTTCTGCTTATTATCACCCTTCTGCTCAAACTATTCCCGATCATCCCCATTCAGGAGTATATCCATCATCAAAATAAAGTAGAAGACCAATCGAATGAAATATGAAAAACTCAATCGCCATAATGCTCCAATACAATCTGATCAGTAAGCTCATTATATTGATTATAATGCTAAGTAGCCTAACGGTTTTCTCTCAGAAAAAACCCGCTGAAATCCATTATAAATTTTTGGATGACCAAGCTGACAAGCGAGTCGCTATTCAGGTTTTCCAACAAGGGGATTCAGTACTTAAACCTGTTGAAGAGCTGGATGTCTCGCTCTATGTTGAGCGTCTGTTTAGTTATTTACCTGTGGGTGATCGATTCAACACAACTGATGAAAAGGGTTATGTTGAGATTCACATGCCATCGGATCTTCCTGGTGATTCAAAAGGAATTCTCAAACTTATAATAAAGATTGAAGATGCCGAAACCATTCGGGATACCCTTATACACACCGAAGTTAAATGGGGCATACCTGTTATTTACGATGTGAGCGAGGAAAAAAGATCGCTTTGGGCCGCAAGGGCCAATGCCCCTCTGAGTCTACTCCTACTGGTTAACTCATTGTTGTTGGCCGTATGGGGCATTATTATTTATATCTGTTACGAAATGTATCTAATTAAAAAGGAATAATCATTAATAAACAAAAATTATGAACACTAAGAATTTAGTTATCGTACTAATTGGAGTCTCAACTTTGTTTTTAATGGCTTTTATTAAACCATTTTCAACAAATGAGAGCTGGGAAGTTCCCTCAAAGTATAAGAAAATGAAGAACCCTTTTGCAGAAGACAAAGATTCTGGCAGAGTCGGTCAAACACTCTACGTGGTCCACTGCAAATCCTGCCATGGGAAAACGGGTATAGGAAACGGGACGAAAAGTAAATCGTTGAAAACACCCATGCCGGATTTCACAAAAAAAGAATTTCAAGATCAAACGGATGGAGAACTCTATTACAAAACCGTTTTTGGTCGGGATGAAATGCCTTCGTATGAAAAGAAAATCAGAGATGATGAAGACCGTTGGTTGTTGATCAACTACTTAAGGAAATTAAAGAATTAAAACCAACATCAAAATCCAGCAATAAGCCTTAATCTTATTGCTGGTTTTTTTTTAGCTTCCTGTTATCAGGCAAAATCACAACTCAAATTACTTTCAAAAAAAATAGCCCCAACCAAAAGCTGAGGCTAGTGACACAGATGGATTTCAAACAACAAAACCCGGTTTTGTGAAAAACAAATTACTTAAACCTAAAATTATTCCGTACTAGAAAGTATATTTAAAATGTAGCTGAAAGCGAGTACTTCCGACTTCACTTGAATCATTAACTGTGCCATCCACCTGAGTTGTTCCATAAGCTGCAGATGTATATAAAATTTGTGTTCCAATCATGAAATGACCTGAGTACACCTCTACACGAGGTCCGAATTGATACACATAGTCGATATCTGAACCACGGCTATACAGCCCCACAAAACCATCGGCATCTGTTGCCAGATTATCATCTGCACCCAAATTCTTTGTGTAACCCGCAAACAAACCATAACGCACATTTCCTGTAGTGGTGTATACATCCGACCAAACAGAACTGGTCTTTATATTGGTGTATTCGTAATCGCCATTCGCTTTCACATTCTTGACGCCATATCCCCCAATCATTACGAAGTTGTACATATTCTGTCCGTAAATGGTTTGCAAATTCCAGGCAATTTTATCTGTTTTTAAAGACATCCAGGCATTCATTTGATAGCTTGACAAGAGTTCATCTGTTTTTACTCCCATTGCGTTTACAAGCATGGGCTTCAAAAACTTATAGCCTGCTGTTGCTCCCAAACTAAATCCCTCTGCTAAATCGTACTTAACTTGAGCTGAAATTTCAGGAATACTGGCTTGTTGTGCATACTTTACATTAGCACCTTCGGGGCCCGTGCTCTTAAAATCCATCTCTGATAAAACAGCCAACATCGCATAGCCTTTGTTACTTAGCTTTCGAGTGTATCGAAACTGAGGGGCTCTTCCCAAAACATTGAAAGGTAAACCACCTCCCCAATGCAAAACATGAGGATAACATGAGGTTACAAACATGGGATGCCAATATTTTCCAACCAATAGCTCATCTTTCTCCCAATTTAATTTCACAAAGGCATGTCGTAAACGAAACAAACCAATTTTATCATTCGATGTTCCGACAAAATCTCCCTGTATGCACGCAGACCCTTTTGCTCCGAAAGCTTCGAAACCCGAAATACCAACATTCAATCGGGAATGGATGCTGGTCATATACAACTGTGACCGATCATTTAGATCTGTCCCATTAATGTCTGCCGACTTGGAGGCGGGATACAATAAAACATCACCCTCACGAGAATTGACTGTTTTTCTTGTGTCCAATATGGCTTCAGCCGACACAAAACCGCTTAATTTTACTTTTATCTCTTCTTTCTTTTGCGCTAAGCCTAAAATTGGAACCAGAGCAAAAAATAGCAACACAATTTTTTTCATGATCATCTTTCATTTAAAACACTTCAGTTTATATAATAAACATCCATCAGTGTTTGGGGTTTTAAATTATAAGGGTTAAATACAGGTTTCTAAATGCACATAAAAACAGACCCTATTCTGTCTTTTTAAAGCTATGTCTAATAAAAATTTTCAGATAAAATATCGGGTCTGTCTTATATGCATTATCACGACTACTTGAAGCGGGACATCGTCCCAAAGACGTTCTTAAACTATTTCTTCAGCAAAACATTGTGCTTGAGTCACCCGATCAACCAAATAGATAATTGACTGATACGGAACACCGCCATTATGACTCAAGCCAATTTCACAAGTTCTGCTGTTGGAATATCCGGCAACAACCTTTCCCTCGTTTAATACGGGACGTAACTTGCGAAGAGCATATTGATTAATCTCCGGAAAATTGAAGCCTCTGTCTCCGGCAAAACCACAACAACCGACTTCGCCAGGCATCACCACTTGCTGAGCACAGGCTTCGGCAACAGCTCTTAATTGGGGCGTTAATCCCATTTTTGTTGTCGTGCAGGTTGCATGAATGGCAACCACCTCGTTCACTTTTGTAAAGGTCAATCGATCCATTAAAAACTCATAAATGAATTCAACCGGTTCGTAGAGCTTTAATTTAGCATCCATCACACGACGCATGCGATACAAACAAGGAGATGTATCACAAAGAATGGGGTATTTTCCACCCTCAGATGCTTTGTTCAGAGCGGCCTCAAGTTCAGAAGATTTTTGATCAGCCTGTTTATTGAAGCCTTTACTCTCCCAGGGTGTACCACAACATAAAGAGCTCATCTTCTCAGGAAAAATCACCTCAAAACCCGCTTTCTCCAACAAATTTTGTGTTACAATATGCAAGGGTTGTTTGTAAGGATCCCCCTTTGCAGGTCCCATGGTTTGAGCAATACAAGAAGGGAAATACACCACTTTTAAGGGGTTTTCTTTATTCACCGGATGCGGTTTAGGCGCATTAGCCCCCTTAGGCATTGCCGGCGTCCAGAGTGGAATCGTCTTACCACTCAGGGTTCTGAACCCGCCAGCCACAGCTCCCAATAGAGTCGACCCCATGACAGTATGGACACCATTCACAAATTTCAAACTACCGCGAATGACGGGTCCCAATTTATGGAAATTGTCAGCCACCCACTGACTCTGTTTTTGTGGTCGATCTCCGGCCACATTTAATGATCTCAGATATTTGATGTACTTACCTGTATCGATACCAACGGGACATGAAGTAGCACATAAACCATCACCGGCACAGGTTTGTTCACCTAAATAAACAAAGCCTTTTCTCAATGCTTCCAAGCGCTCAGCATCTTCACCTGTCATTTCCAATCGCCTGATTTCGCGTTGCACCACAGTACGCTGACGAGCTGAAAGTGAATAACCCGCCGTTAAACAATTCACCTCACAAAAACCACATTCAATACAGGTATCCACAATTTCATGAACGGGTGCTAATGTCTTAAAATTCTTAATGTAACAATCAGGATCATCGTTAATAATCACACCCGGGTTTAATAATTTTTTGGGATCGAAAAGTTGTTTGATCTCTTTCATCAATTGATAAGCCTCTTCTCCCCATTCGTGTTTGACAAAGGGTGCCATATTTCGTCCTGTGCCATGCTCAGCCTTCAACGAACCGTCATATTTATCAACAACCAGATGATCAACCTCAGCCATAAACCTTTTATATTGTTCGAGCTCTTCAGGTTTATCAAAATTCTGATTGAATATAAAATGAAAGTTCCCTTCCAGAGCATGCCCGTAAATCACACCATCCTTATAACCGTGTTTTGCAATCAGATCCTGCAAGTCTGAAGTGGCTTGTGGTAAATCTTTCAGGTGAAAAGCAACATCTTCGATAATACATGTGGTCCCTTTTTCGCGTAAACCGCCAACGGCCGGGAATACCCCTTTTCGGATATTCCAATATTTTGAGTATTCTTCAACTTTATCGGTAAATTCAATAGGACGAACGGTTTCGAAACCCTTTAAAAGCGATTTAATTTCTTTGATATTCGCATAGAGTTCCCCTTTAGAACTAGCCAAAGTCTCAACAAGAATCGCTGTTACGCCATCCGGAAAATCTTTAATAAATGGAGGAATACCATCTGCATTTTCAACCGATCGCAAAGCGACTCTATCAAGCATCTCAGCTCCGTGCACAGGTCCAAGATTCATACTCAATACCGATTCACATGCGCTTACGATATCATGAAAATAAATCATGGCACTGGCTTTGAATTTTGGATTGACAACCGTCTTCATAGTCAACTCAGACATAAAAGCCAAGGTCCCTTCTGAGCCTACCATCAAATTCACAATGATCTGAAACGGATCCGTATAGTCAATAAAAGGATTGATACTCAAGCCTGTGGTATTCTTAATGCTGTACTTGTAACGAATCCGGTCAGCCAAGGTCTGATTGGCACGCACCCGATCGCGCATCTCTTCAATCTTATGAATAAAAGAAGCATGCGTTTTCATAAAATTCTTTTTGCTTTCATAACTGCCCGTGTCAAGAACGGTTCCGTCAGCAAAAATCAACCGAGCTGAAAGAATTGTTTTGTACGAATTCTCGTGTGTCCCACAATTCATACCCGAAGCATTGTTCATCACAATTCCCCCAATCATGGCGGAATTGATGGAGGCCGGATCGGGCCCTAACTTACGACCATAAGGAGCCAGAATCTGATTCACCCGTGCCCCGACAATACCGGGTTGCATTCGAATGTGTTCTCCATCTTTAAACACCTCATAATCTTCCCAGTTTTTACCGGCAACAATGAGTATAGAGTCGGTAATTGCCTGCCCAGCCAAACTCGTTCCTGCAGCCCTAAACGTTACAGGCAATTCATACTTATTGGCTAAGAGCAAGGCCTTTTGAACTTCAGATTCATTCTTAGCCCGTACAATAATCTGAGGAATTAAGCGATAAAAACCGGCATCGGTTCCGTAAGCTAAATTTCTAATTTCATCGGTATATAAACGCGAAGCCTCAATCGTTGTTTTTATTTCATCGTAAAACTTCTTATAATTTCCTTTCAACATTTTTTTATGTTTTAGTATGATCCCAATCTTAGATTAAGCTTAAATTTAGCTCATCGACAAACTGATATATTCAATTTCTATAGCCCGTATAAGCTTACAATGGCATTGGGTCAACGCCCAAACTGATCAAAACCACTATAATTAACATGATGAGAAGATAATAGATGAAGGCAGGAATTGCATTCCGACGTATAATACTTCCCTCGGCTCCGACACAACCCACAGTAGCACAAACAGCAACCACATTATTAATACAGATCATGTTTCCAAGTGCAGCACCACTGGTTTGTGCCGCTACAATTAAAACCTCCGGAATCTGAAGAATAGAAGCTGTTTCGAATTGCAAGGATGCAAACAGTAAGTTGGATACAGTTGCAGAACCCGACATAAAAGAACCCAAAACACCAACGATGGGCGAAATCACCGGGTAAGCGGCTCCAGCCAAATCAGCAATCGAATTTGCCATAACCGTCAACATACTCTCCAGTCCAGCACCATTGGTTCCCGACTTCAACATCAACTGAACCATGGCAACTCCGGCAAGCAAAGCAATTGCAGCACCATTGATTTGTTTAAATGTGGTTTTCCACGAATCAACCACCTCTTTGGTCTTCATACGGTAGATTACATTCGTAATTAAGGCAACCAAAATAAAAGGGATCGTACCAGGCAGATAGGCCCATTTCAGCACATAATTAAGCCCTTCAATCCCCAATACATTCGATAAGCTAAGGGTTTGTGAAGCCAACAAACTTTTTAATCCCAGGGATGGAATTCGTGTCACAACCAAAATGATGGCAATCATTGCATAGGGCAACCAGGCTTTTAAAAGACTCATCTTAGTTTGGCTTGGCTCCTGAATAGTTTCGTTGGACATCCATGAAGACTCCCATTCTGATTTGGCAGGGAAATCCCATTTCTTTTTAGGCACGAGAAAGCCTCTTTTAGCGGCAAAAATAACAATACCTAAACCGATGAATCCTCCTAAAAGGGAAGGTAAATCAGGACCTAAAGTTGCAGCAATCAAAACGTAAGGAATAACAAAAGCTAAACCTGCAAACAAAGCAAATGGCGCCGCCGCTAAAGCGGGTTTGATTGATTTATCCTTTCCGAAGAATCGTGTCAGAATCATCAAGCCCAACAGAGGAATAAAAATCCCTACCATAGCATTGGGTATGGCAATCCACTTGGTCAGCATCAACTTAAATCCTTCAACGTTTGCGCCAACACCCGCAAGATTCTGCTCTAAGGTCACCATGGCTCCTCCGCTGATGGGTGTCCCCACAGCACCAAATGGAACTGGCACCGAATTGTAGATTAAAGCCACCATAGCAGCAGCCAAAGGAGGAAAACCCAAACCAACTAAAAGAGGGCCTGCCAAAGCTGCCGGCGTTCCAAATCCCGCGGCACCTTCGATAAAGGCTCCAAACATAAAGCCAATGATAATGGCCTGAATACGCCTATCTGTGGTTATGCCATTGAAGCCATTATTGATGGCTGCCATCGCTCCCGATATCTTCATGGTATTCAAAATCAGGATTGCCCCGAATATGATAATAAGGATATCAAAGGCCTTTAAAAATCCGAAGACAGAATATCCTAAAATATGGTGCAAATCTATTTTCCAAACACCAAAAGCGATCGTTATTGCAAGTAATAAGGCTAAGGGTAATGCTTTTTTTGCCCCCCAGTTAAAGCCAACCATCAGAATGATGGTCAATAAAATAGGGGAAAATGCTAATAATGCGTTCATAAATTATGATTTAGGTATGGGTTAGTTACTACAGGCTTTATTCATAGCCATTTGATTTGATTGATGATCCTTATCTACAGTTTGATCATCATCCTCCTGAAGGTATTTGAGTTTAAACATGGGGTTCATAATGCCATCCAAGGCAACAAGTTTGCGTCTCAAATTCAATAGGTTTTCATTCGTTTCAATCTTATTTACATTAAATTCCATAGGGCAATTTTTTTTGTTTGTAATTATTCGACAACGACCAGATGATTTTCGATAAATTCGGTAAGGTGCATCACCTTTACTGCTTTCTTTTGGTGCATAAGACCACCATTTATCTGCATGACACAACCCGGGCAATCGGTTACAAGAATCTCAGCGTTGGTCGCTTCGATATTTTCAATTTTCTTGTTCAGAATTCCATTCGAAATACTGGAGAAATCCAAAGAGTAGGTTCCGCCAAACCCGCAACACACATTACTGTCGGTAAGGGGAATAAATTGTTTGCCAAGTACCGATGAAAGAAAAGCTTCGGCAGAATAGCTCAGAGATCTGGAATCGTGACAAGGAGTATGATAAGTCACCCTTTTGTTTCCGAGCACCTTGAATTGTATCCCCTGATCTTCCAAAAACTTCCCTACAGGTGTCACCATCTGTCCCAATTGAGAAGCCTTTTTATAACGATCAGGATCAGCTTTTGTAAAATCCAAAAACTCATGTTTAATCGCTCCGCCACATGTTGGACAAAGAACCAGCAAGGCTTCGTAGTCACCAGCATCATTAAGCTTATCAAGGGTATTAAAAATCATTGTTTTGGCATTGTCAGGATCCCCCGAGGCTATTGCAGGAATACCACAACAGGCTGCCGTTTTAGGAATATCAACCTGAATACCACTTTTCTGAAGCAACTTAACCATTGCCAATCCCATTTCAGGATAAAAATATTCGATGGCACAGCCGGGATAAAAGAAGACTTTACGTTTTGATGAAAACTGATCGTGACCGTCCTTAAAGAAACGTTTGCTAAAGGTTTTGGAAGCCAATGCAGGAAATTTCCTAAAATCCATTTCCTTAGGCAACATAGGAACTGTTTTGATTATTTTTTCCTGATTTAACTTGTTGGTTGAGGTTAAAGGAAACTGGAAATTAGCACCCAGGCTTAAAAGCGATTTCATTCGCTTAGGTTTTGCAACCACCGATTTAAACACCTTCTTTTTTACAGGATTGATACCATACTTCTTACCGACAACCAGTTTCAGATCTGAGATCAAAGTTTGAAGATCGATACCTGATGGACAATTGAAAGAACAAGCCCGGCAACCAATACACATTTTAAGAATGTCTTTGGCAGCCTCATCGCCCTGATAAAGTGCTGTCAGAATCAAGCCAATAGAACCGATATAGCGGTCGCCATAAACATGTCCCCCAACCATTTCGTAGGCAGGACAAATATTGGCGCAACTGCCACAACGAATACATTTTAATGCTTCTTTAAATTTTGGATGTTCCAAAAAGGCCAATCGACCGTTATCAAGAAACACATAATGCGTTTCTTTAATTCCATCCGCATTTTTATGTGATGGCGTTCTTCCCTTAATCCAGGTTGTATAAGAGGTAATAATCTGTCCGGTTGCACTTTTAGGCAGAACACGAACAATATCCAGGGCCTGTCCGAAATCATCGCAAAGCTTTTCGTAACCGACCAAAACAATATGCACAGGAGGCACTGTAGATGACAAGCGTGCATTGCCTTCATTGGTAACCAAACCAATGGTTCCTGTGCTGGCAACAGCAACATTAGCACCTGTCATGCCAATCCCCGCTTTAAAATAGTATTCCCGAAGGAATCGGCGCGCGATTTCAACCATGGCTTTTATATCGTCAGGATCAACTTCTTCCCCAGTATAATCTGAAAAGATCTTAGCAACCTGCTGACGCGTTTTATGAATGGCAGGCATCACCATATGGGATGGATGCTCACTGGCAATTTGCAAAATCCATTCACCTAAATCGGTTTCAATAGGACTCAAGCCTTCTTTTTCCAAGTACTGGTTCAATTGAATCTCCTCAGAGGTCATGGATTTACTCTTCACCATATATTTGGCTCCATGAGACTTCATCACATCGGCAATATATCTGCAGGCATCATCACCGGTTTTTGCCTGAAAGACTTTGCACCCATGCTTCTCAACGTTTTCTTTAAACTGATTGAATTGTTGCATGACTTTATTTAAATCACGATCCTTTAAATCATGAACTCTGGTTCGTAAGGCTTCAAAATCCAATCCTTTATAGGCATTCTCTTTTGATGCCTTATAGGCTGTAGCAAATCCCTTAAGATTTTGATACAAAACTTTATCGTTTAATTTTTCGTCTATTTTTGTATGTATTGTCATGGCTTCGGCTTATAAATCGTTCAAAATAATCACTGTCATTTCCTTGGGACCGTGTACCCCAACAGTCAATACCCTCTCGATATCTGCTGTTCGGCTGGCTCCTGTAATAAAAGCGACATAGCCACCACTCCCTGATGTCCTTTCTTCGAGAAAATCGGTCACATCATGCATACTTTCCACCAGCTTGCTTAAAGGGAGAATCACATCCAATTTTTCAGCCAGACAGCTTGCCAATCTTAAATTCTCGTTGCAACTATCAATAACAACCGAGCCTGTTTCACCAATCGCATAATCTGCCTCGATTAATGCTCTTCCGATACCCGCTTCACCCGTTTGCTTATCAAGAGATAAATTCAGGCTGGGCATATGGATATATTCATAATCTTCCCTTTTAAAATCATTCTGGAAATCTAGCGTTTTCACCAAACGGTTTTCATTCCCAACAAGAGTCGATTTTTCCAAAAACTGTTCTAGTAATTTCATAACTTTCATATAGTATTCGGGGTTAGTTTTTTTGTTTTGATGTGACTTCCCTAACCAAGAGGAGTGCCAAAAAACCACTTCAATTGTTATATAGAATCTTTCTAAGACTTTTAATACTGTATGACAGCACTTTAGGCAACGGAAAGGTTTTCAGAAATGTCCATTTCAATCGTTTTCGCTACTGTTCCATTCTGAACACTAACAAAATACGCACTGTGCCATTCTGAACAGTTGGCTAATTTTGAACAGGAAATAGGTGGGGTTTAAAACCTCAGAAGAGAACTTAAAATCATTAACCCGAAATCGACAAATAAGGGTTCTCTCTATTAAAAATGGAAATCGAAATGGAATCATCTGAGTATCCACAATCAATTTGCAGAATAAAAAAAACCTCTCTATAGAGAGGTTTTTTGAAACACATCCTTGTTTAAAACCCTTAAAGATCTTCAATGATATAAACGATGGTTTGAAGCTTATTTGAAGAGAAACACAGTTCATTATTATAGGATGTGGCAGTATGGCTGGCAATACCCCGAAACAGTTCTACGGCTGGCCTTCCATTCACAAGTTCGTGTTCTGTCATAGAATAAAGAATTTTACTGGACGGAAGAATGATATGCAAGGATTCAGCCAGAAGCAAGTTTATTAAAACATCGGAATCTTCTGTATCGACAAGCAATTTCCCGGAATCAGCAATACCAAAATCAGCCTCCAGGATCGCATTCTTAGAATCCCCTCTGTTTAAAGATGCTTTATTGAGCTCAAAACTTTTTAACCGAATAAATTCAAACTCAACATTGGGTTTGCTTGCCGCTTCAAGAAACAAGTTACGATCAACTTTTAAGGAATCATGGCCTAAGCTTTTTGAGTTTAGCAGAAATAAATCCAAAAGACTTCCATTTTGATTACCGCAAACATTTTTTTTCAATTGTGTATTCGTACTGACATCCATATCCGTTAAATTTAAGTAAGACTTCGCTTATGAGGAGGCAAAAGAAATGCCAAAGATCTAATTGAAAGCTCTAATGAACATAGCAAATCACTACAGTCTAATTACCTGACACTTACAAAACATGGAGCTGTCGTAAAGTAGAAAATCCCAATGTTCAATTCTGCACAGCCCAACAAATCCCCTTTCGAAAATGAACAGGTGTTCCAAATTGCACACAATAAAAGCCAACCCCACATGTACTTAAACATATCGGATTGGCTTTTATATAAATAGGTTGATCGTGTTCTTCGATGAGAATATTAAAGGTACATAAAATGATCTAAAGCTTATTCATCCTGCTACGAAGTGCACTTCTGGTAATGCATAAATAATCAGCCGTTTTAGATTTGTTGTTATCAAACTTCTTCAAGGCTTTCCGAACGATTTCCAACTCCAACTGCTCAATATCCAATTCGTTATCAGGTAAAACAATTCTTCCGGGAACCAAAACATGTTCTAAACTCTCAAAGTCATTATCATCAGCATGCAAAAAGCGCAAATGTTCTGGTTTTAGTTCCAGATCGTTATAAAGCAGCGTTGCTCTCTCTATAGAATTCTTAAGCTCTCTGATATTTCCAGGCCAATCGTATTCCTGTAACATCTTTTTTGCATCCTTACTGATGAAACGGAAGCGACGCCCACGTTTTTTTGAATACTGATCCAAGAAGACTTGCGAAAAGGATAAAATGGCCTCTTTGCGTTCTCTTAAGGGCGGAATATAAAGTCTGCCTGTATTTAAGCGATAATAAAGATCACTTCGGAATGTTTTTTCAGCCACCATCTGTTTCAGATTTCTATTGGTGGCAAATATCACCCTTACATCCAAACTTATGGCCTTGTTGCCTCCCACACGATACATCTCCTTTTGCTGTAAGACACGCAACAATTTGGGCTGCATATCCAAAGGCATCTCTCCTATCTCATCCAAAAACAGAGTTCCGCCTTGTGCCAATTCCAGTTTACCGAGCTTTCCTTCTTTCCGTGCGCCGGTAAAGGCCCCCGTTTCGTATCCAAACAGTTCACTTTCGAACAGTGTTGGCGATATGGCTGAACAATTGATCGAAATAAAAGGCTGAAGAATATCGCTTTCCTGTCCGAAATGAACCAAACGCGCCATAACTTCTTTCCCTGTACCTGTTTCTCCTTCAATCAAAACAGGAACTGTTCTGTCCTCATGAAACTGTTCCGCCATCTTCACCACACTACGCATGGCATCAGAAAAGACCCCCACTTTACCAACACTGGTGATATCGCGAATTGTGGTTTCGTAATATTTCACGCGTTCTCCTTCTTCACTTTTCACATTCGAAAGATCCGTGTTGGCCTGCTTATTTAAATCCGATTTTTCTGCTTTTAATTGAATGCTCTCAACAACCCGCTCAATAAGGATGGCTAATTCCTCAACATTAACAGGCTTAAGCAGGTAATCGTAAGCATTGCTACGCAAAGCCTCAATCGAGGTTTCCAGATCACCAAACCCCGTCATAATCACCACTTCGATTGCCGAGCCATTGGGGAGTTGTTTAATTCTTTTCAGAAGATCCAAACCGGAAATACCAGGCATTCTCATATCAGATATAACCATCTGGAAATTATCCTCTTTTAAAGCAAGCAAAGCCTCTTCCCCATTGTGGCAAAGTTTTGTTTTGTAACCCAGCTGCTCGTCAATAAATTCTGCAACAGCAGATCCACTGGATTTATCATCATCAACAATAAGAATATTCATATGGCTATTATTTCATGTCATTTTTACACTATTATCCGACTAATTTCAAGATAAAGGCTAGCTGTAAGCAAATATACAAGTTTACTTGCGCCCAACAGATTCAAGCTCGAAAAAACCAATCTATTTTCGATTCAGCAATTTAAATCTTAAAATAAAACTAGCCCCTCCATCTTCATTATTGTAATCGGATATCTCTGCTTGAAACCGATCGATAAACAATTTGACTATTGCCATTCCCAGACCACTCCCCTTCCCGGATTCTTTGGTCGTAAATAAGGGATCGTATATTTTCTCACGAATTGCATGATCGATACCTGTCCCGTTATCATGCACCTCCAATACCCCATGGGTATCATCCTGAAGGACAACAAGTCTGATTTTTTTATCCTTCTTCTGAACCTGATCCAAAGATTGAATGGCATTCACGATTAAATTCACAACAACTTGTTCAAACTGCACATAATTGGCATTAACCAAAATGGAACTTTGGGGCAATTCATCAACCAATTCGATACTGTGATCACAAACCTGACGTTTTACCAGAGACAAGGCTCTTTTAACCCCCTCAACCATATCGATGGTATTTTCCTCAACCACATTGGGTTTGTCATAAAACGTTCGCATGTGCTTGATAATTGCATCAATTCGTGAGGTTTCTTCCGAAATTGTGTTGATTTTCCGAACAAACATCTCAGGTAACTGACCCGGATTTCTCTTCTGCCAATACAGGACACTGTCTGCCGATATTTTAATGGCATTCAGGGGTTGATTGATTTCATGGGTAATTCCTGCAGACAAGACCCCAACTGAAGCCAGAAGAGACGACTCCTCCAACATTCGCATGGCTTCAACATTCTTCTGCTCAGCCTCAAGTCTGGCATTCATCAGTGAATTGCGCTCCCAGGCATTTGCTATCATGTTCACCGTCGAAAAGAAAACACCAATTTCGTCACGGGTCCATTTGTGAACCTCATTCTGTGAGAAACCCATCAAACCCAAAACTTCATTCCCAACCACAACCGGTAAAAGCACTACGGCTTTGATGTTTCTTTTTCTGTAATAAGCCTGTTCCTTTTCATTTAAATTTGATAAATCCGTTGAAACAACACTCAGATTCATCTTCACACGCTTAATTGCATGTTCTATTTCAGAAAAATAAAACCGATCAACATCCTTAATACGATCGCCTTTGGTTAAAACCCGACTCTTGATTTTCACAGCGGCATCTGATGAGTCGTTAAAAGAATAAAGACTGACACGAGCGACATTCATTTCATCCGTCATCAATTTCAAAACATCATCCAAAACGTTTTTAAAATCCTCGGACGCATTTAATAAACGTCCAATTTTAGCCATTAAACGCTCGTGCATGACTGATATCTTCAATCGGCCCTGCTCTCTCAACAAGGCTTTTTCTGCCTTAATTCTTCGTAAGATCGCTTGTGACAGAACCAAAATTATGGCTGTTGCAATAAGGAGAATCCCCAAAACAATCTGAATCCATTCCTTATTATCACTGTAAAAAGATTGAGGTTTATTAAGGATATGTGTCTCTGAAGGAAGTATCGCTTCGTTTATTCCAAATCGCTTGAGTTCTTTATAATTCACCACATATTCATCAAGTGGTTTTCGATAAATCGGGATAGAATCAACAGGAGTCCCCTCAATGATACTGACAACCATTTGGGCCGCCATTTGCCCATGCAATTTACCACTGACCACCTTTCCCCCAAAAACCCCATCTGAAATAAAGAAAGCCCATGCAATGTATACAGGCACTTTGCTATGAGGGACTATCAGATCTAAATTATCCTGAAAACTAATAAACTTTCCATTTTTGTCTTTGTTGAAAGTCAACAGCAAAATTGAGGTATCCCCCTGTACTTTATCAACCTTATCAACCAGCTCGTTTAAACTTTCATCCTCGTGATAAATAAAATTCAGTCTACCCTTATATTTCCCTTCAAGATCACGCATCAAAAGTTTATTCAACTTAGCAGTGGTTGTTTTATCATCGTTGATCACAAAAAGATGCTTCGTATTGGGTCGTGTGCTTAAAACCAGATCGACAGTCCCTTCCAAATCCAAATCTTCAGCAATACCGGTAATGTTTTTCATCCCGGCAATCATCTCATCTGCAAAATGATTGATTCCACAAAAGATGATGGGCGTGTTTTGAAAATATTTTTCCCGATGATCTTTGACAAAGGATAAAGCATTATTATCTGAAACAATAATCGCATCGTATTTTTCCTTTAAAAGTTTCAGATCATACAGTTCAGTGATCTTATTAAGGTATTCGAGGGAAGGGTTTCGTTTGGTATCCAGATATTCGTAATCCAATTCAAACTGATTGCCCAAAGAATCCAAAACGGTCTTAATTCCCGAATTGACATTATCGGTCCACCGCAAACCCTGGTGGTAAGAATGCAGCACCAATATCTTTTTTCTAAGAGATGAAAACGATTGAAGAGATATAAATAAAAAGCAAGCTAAAGCAATGTAGCGTATCAACTTCATAAGTAAAATTTTAGAATTGGGGAATTAAGAAGTCTAAAATAAGAATTTTGCCAATGTAATTCTCTTCAAATTTATGATTCTTTTAAAAATAATACAGATTACGGCTAAAATGATTACACACATGCAAGCAAACAGACAATAAACAACGGGAAGAAGGCTATCAGTTTAAACTAATTTCATCTATCTCCAGGCTAAAGGTTTCTGCCTTTTTATTGGCAATCAGGAAAGCAATTTCACACAGGCTTTCTCCCGGGTAATTCGGGCGATTTAATACTCTCCCCCGAAAGCGGGGATGCATATCAGCAAAATTAATTTCGATACTTTGCCACTCACCTGTTGTTGTGAAAAGTTTGACATAGGAATGAACATCACTCAAACTTGATTTAAGTCTGAATTGATAGGTCTTACCATCTCCCTTGATTCGCAGGACTACTTTTTGATGGCTTCTGACATCTATTGGTGTAAAACGATAACGCACAGAGGTAAAACCGCCATTGTTTTCGAGAGAAACCTCTCCTGAAAAAACAGCATGCCCCTCTGAGTTAATTCCAAATTGAGCTTCGGAGTCCCCTCCCATTACCCCATCGTTTACAACTTGCCAGTTGGCAAGTGTGGTATCTTTGTTAAAATCAAAAAGAATCAAATTATTCACAATCATGATACAAATTATAAGAGATAAGACTTTCATCTTCTTAAGTTAACCCTTTTCAATCAAAAAAACAGATGTATAGAATAGAACAAGACCATCAGTAAGCCTCACTTTCAATCCGACTTAAGTACATAAATAATCGGGTGATAATCCTTAATGAAATGGGCCACATCCGCATCTGAAATCCCCAAAGGATATGACATCAACAGCAGATGTAAGGGTTGCCCTCCTTCCCGATAGGCAGGCTGCTCATAATACTGATCGTTTAAAACGAAACCAATGCGTTCGTAAAATTGAATTCGCCTTTGTTTAAGCTCATCATCAGGACGTTCGACTTCCAAAACAACAGGTCTCGTATCCCTTTGCTTGAATGCATTCAGAATATCTTTACCATACCCCTTTCCCCTATGACCTGGAAGCGTCGCAAAATGTTCGATATAGCGTAAATCATCAAATTCCCACCAAAAAAGTAAACCCAGAAAACAATCATCCTCTAAAATCACTTCAAAATGATAATTGGGATGAGACATTATGGAAGCTTGTCGTTTAAGCAAACGTCTCTCATCCATAGGGAAAGCATCCTTATACAATGCCCAGGCATTGTCAAACCAGAGCTGACTTATGTCTGTTAATCTGATCTTCTCCATCATACATCAATCATCTGACTGGCTAAAATTAGGGTCTGTTAAAAACGGTTTCATCTAACTTGCAGAACTTTACAAAACACCTTCCCACTCCTGATAAAACTGTTCCAAATAGGTTTCCATAAAGGCATGACGTTTTTCAGCCATCTTTCTCCCCGCTTTGGTGTTCATTCTATCCTTTAACAAAAGCAGTTTTTCATAGAAATGATTCAATGTTGGCGCAACAGAATTCTTATACGCCTCCTTGCTCATATTCAAATTTGGCTCGATATCAGGATTGTAAATCTCTCTGTTTTTATGACCGCCATAATTAAAGGTTCGTGCAATACCAATGGCTCCCATAGCATCCAAACGATCGGCATCCTGAATGACGTCCAACTCAGCTGACTTGAAGTGCTGAATCTGATTCCCCCCTTTGAATGAGATGTTCGAAATAATATTCTCAACGTGAACAATCACAGCTTCATCCACATTTAAAGACTCTAAAAAAGCACGTGCCTTTTGAGGACCGACGGATTCATCCCCGCCATGAAACTTCGAATCGGCAATATCGTGAAGCAAGGCTCCCAGCTCAACAACAAACCAATCGACTTCCTCTGATTGTGCAATTTGTTTAGCTGATTTCCATACCCTGTAAATGTGCCACCAATCATGTCCTCCCTCGGCATCAGCCAATACGGCTTTAACAAAATCGACGGTCCGCTCTATAATCTGTTCTTGATTCATTTCTTTGTACAACTATTTATGAAGCCCTAAATGTAAATAGAAAGTTATGATTTCAGCAGCTTATCAGCCTATTTTAGTATCAAAAACAAACTTGAAAGCAGCGTAATAATCACGCTCATGTTTTTAAACAAAACGGGTGAAATGCGATGATTCAATCTTTTCCCTAAAAATGAACCCAGATAGAGTATGGGAATAAATAAGAGCGTCATTTTAAAGGTTGTCATGCTTAAGAGTCCCACAAAATAATAACCCACCAGAGCAATACATGCCGTTACAATACTAAACCATGAAAAGATTTCGCGGAATTCCTGGTTATCAACATTTGCAGAATGAAGAAAGAGAGCAAGCGGCGGTCCGCTAACGGATATACTTCCCGTTAAGAAACCTAGGAATGCGCCCATTAGCTTATACGATAAACGAGATAATTTAAGGGTATATTTAACACCTAACAAAGTCAGTATCGACAATAAGATAAAGAAAACACTCATCACAATAATAAGGGTGTGCTCCGAAATATGCTTGAGTAATAATACACCCACAATCGTAAATAATGCCCCATACACAATCAGAATTTGAAACTCTTGGTTCACAAGTTTTCTATCTTTCTTTTGCAAAACAATAACAAGGGAGGAAAACAGATTGCAAAGAATCAATACCGGAATTAACTCTTTGGGCGAATACCAAATCATCAGAGGAGGTAAAGCCACCAAAGCAAAACCAAAACCCGTAATCCCCTTAACCAAACTTGCCACTGATACAATCAGTATAATCCAAAAATAAAGCATCGCATTCAGAATTTAGATGTTAACATGATAAACGAACCCAATCCTATTAGTAACCATAGTAAAATTCCCAGAACAAAACTTTTGTATCCCGCTTTTTTGGCTTCAGAAAAAGAAATATTGGCACCTATTAAGAATAGGGCAACAACCATCCCCCGTTGACCTAACCAGTGCAGATGAGAAAAGGTTTTTGCAAAACCAGGCAGCCAATAGGCAAGCAGTATACTCATTATAAACAGACCTATAAACCAGGGAAACTTTATTTTTCCGGCCGTCTTATCCTTTTGTGAAAAAGCAACCACTAATGATAAAGGTATAATCCATAAGGCTCTTATTAATTTTACGGTTGTCGCTATTTCAAGAGCCTTGGCACCATAAGTGGCTCCGGCACCAACCACCGAACTGGTATCGTGAATTGCAATAGCTGCCCAATAACCAAAGGTTTCCTGACTTAAATGAAAATAGTGCCCAATGCCCGGAAATATGAGCAAAGCAATGGCATTGAGAATAAAGACCACAACCAAAGCAAATGAAATCTGAGCATTCTTAGCCCGAATCACCGGAGCAACAGCGGCAATAGCACTCCCCCCGCAAATTGCTGTGCCGGCAGATATCAAAAGACTGATTTTTGAATCAATCTTAAGAAATTTTCCCAATAATAAACCACAAGTCATCACAAATACAACCGAGATGGCTGTATCCACAAAACCAACCTTTGATGTGTTTATCACTTGAGTCAGATTCATACCAAAACCCATTAACACAATTGAAGCTTGTAGAGAAAAAGCCGTGTACTTGGCCGCATTCTCATATTTTAAACCCAGAAACGAAAGCATGATCCCCAAGGCCAAAGCTATGGCTGGCGAGATAAATGGCAGGAAACAGAGAAAAAGAATGATCCCGTAGAGCGTACTGGTGTGTCTTTGATTTAATTTCATGTTTGTCTTCATTATTTTAAGACAAACTTACGCCCAAGCTATAACCAAAGCAAATACTTAATTCTTATGGCTAATAACTAGAAGTTATATGCAGAAAGGAATTCAATAAATAATTTAGTCGATGAAACCTCATGGCCACGCAGAAGTGCGATTCTGAACTTTCTAGTCAAACGAATGCTATTTAAAGTAAGTTTTGTGATTTCTTTCAGTCTCAATTCTTTTTCAATCGACTTTTCTGAAACAAGGGCAATGCCATCGAAATCGCACAAAAAATTCTTAATGGCTTCGGTACTTCCCAGATGAATTAAAATATTGAGTTTATCTATGGGAATGCTGTATTTTGACAATGCTTTCTGAATCACTTCGAGTGTCCCGGATCCCTTCTCTCTCAAAACAATAGGCAGTGTTTGAAGATCGTCGGCTGAAAGGCTTTTCTTTTTGGCATACACACTGTTACTCGCTGTTACAATAACAAGTTCATCGTCGAGAAAATCGATATATTTAATACTGGCCTGAGAAGACGCATTTTCAACCAGGGCCAAATCGATCTCGTTATCAAACAGTTTTTGCTCCATCTCAAACGAATTGCCGTTTAATAAATAGAGCTCAATTTTGGGATAGCGTTTGTGAAAGGCAGCAATCACTTTAGGTATGATATATTGCGATATGGTTGAACTGGCTCCTATCCGCAATGTGCCCTTAAAGGTATCATTCAGGCGTCCCAGCTCAAATTCCATTTCCCGGTATTCCTGCTTAATCCTGTTTAAATAGTTATAGGTGAGCTTGCCCGCTTTGGTGAGATAAACCTTATTCCCTCTTCGTTCGAACAGGGCCATATTCAATTTGGCTTCCAACTCTTTGATATGCTTGGTTACAGCGGGTTGGCTTATAAACAAATCTTCTGCAGCCTTCGAGAAACTCAGATTCTCTGCAACCGATAAAAAAACCTCATCTCTATAATCCATAATTTTCTCACATCAAAGTTTAAGCATATGCTGGTCCAAACTTATTAAAATCTGTTGAATCAATCGATACCTTCGACAAAACAAAAGCCATGATTGTTAATTTCCGTAACAATAATGTCCTATTAATTGGCGCTTCGCCCCAACTGATCTTTTGCGAGATCATGAGCTTTGCGAATAGACCAAACTTCATTTTTTGGCTTGATCCAAAAAACGAAGCAAAAAAAATCAAGGCTGCTTTTTAAATATATTCCTTATTTGCCTCAAGCTTAAGTGCGGCCGGGTGATTTTCGAACAAAGTTCTCAACTTCCCGGTCTTTCTAAAGCTTTCGTAAAACGAAAAATATTTAAAAAAGATGCCACCTCTTGAGACTCACAAAAATCCTCCCCTAATATTATCATTAGTATAAAGGTATTGCTAGCAATAAAACAACGCACATGAATAAAAAACATTTAGGACGCTAATGTTTCCTTAAATCAATTCGTATCTCGATTTATTTTGCTCAACTTTGCAGCCTTACAACAAGATTCATGAACAAGCAGAATTACCCCGATCGTCAACATACGCTACAGGAGCAAGTCAAACTTAAAGCACAAATTCAGGCTTTAAGTGAGGAATTGATGCGGGTTGAACAAGAAACATTAGCCTTTGAAGCCAGGCTTCGTGCCATCCTCATCGATCTGATTATTGAGGAACAAGAACTCAGTGATCTTTACAGGCGAATGCAGAAAGCAAAAAAAGAAAAACGCCTGGAACAAAAAAAACGAGGCAAGAATTATAAAGAACCCGAACCTGCAATTAAAAAAAACAGAACGGAACACGCAAAACCTGAAACAAAGGAAACAGACAAAGAGAAAAAACGCCTCTACCGCGAAGCCATGCTGCATGTACATCCCGATAAATTTTCGATGAATGAAGATAAGATCGATTTAGCCACTGAAATCACCAGTAAACTGATTGATATTTACAGATCGGGCAGTTTAAGAGAACTCCAGGCCTTCCATTCTCATATTTTTTCGGGGAATGCCCTATTACAAGCTGAGGATTTAAACAGTGAACGCTCTTATTCTTCTATTGAAGATCTCTATTTGCAACAGGAAAAGGAAGCCCTCGAAAAGAAACTGGCTCTGGCCAAAAACAGGCAAACCTACAGGGTGCTTAAAGATTACGAAAATCCCATGCACTTTGCCGAGGAACTCAAAGCCTACTACGCCGATCGACTGTTTAAACTGAGAAAACGAACCCGGAAAGCAAAGTTGGATTAAGTTTTATTTAGATAAAAAAAATTGAATGAATCACCGAACAATCTGATTTCAAAAATGTCTTAATTCCTGCTATTCGATGAAGAGAATTCAACGGGAAAACAAAACTCAAACAAAGCTCCTTTTCCCAAGTCTGATTGAACTGAAATTCGACCATTCATCGCTTCAGCAATTTTCTTAGAAATCGCTAATCCAACTCCTACCCCACTGTATTTTCTTGTATAAGCATCATCAACCTGTCTAAAAAAGTCGAATATCAAAACCTGTTTATCTTCAGCAATTCCAATCCCTGTATCCCTAACAAAAAAAGTGATCTCCTTTTCATTCGATTTATAAAATCCAAACTCAATAGAGCCCTGTTCAGTAAATTTCACCGCATTTTTAAAGAGATTCAGCATCACCTCAACAATCTTACGCTTATCGGAGCTTATCCAATACTTTAGTAGGTGTTTATCAGGAGTAAAATCTAAATTTACCTGTGTGCTTTTGCCCGAATTATTTAATATCGTTTGCAGACTTGACATTAAATTGTGATAAAGGTTCTCAATCTTAAACGGTCGATTCATGATGCCAACTTCACCTTGTTCTGCCTGAGCCAACATAAAGATGTTTTCAATAATTTCAAGAAGATTATAACCACTCTGGTTAATCATTTTGGCGAAGTCCTTCAGTTCATTATCATGGGTCGATTCGTGTATGATATCGCTAAAACCGAGTATATGGTTCAAAGGGGTGCGAAATTCATGATTCATCGTAGTCAGAAATACCGATTTCAGATGATCACTTTCTTCTGCCTTTAATTTTGACGAAATTAAGTCCTTCAAAAGCGTATCCCTGACGGAAATATCCCTTAGGGCAGTTACCCGAACAGACTTGCCTTTATAATGCATCATCTTGCCCTGTATCTCAGCAGGAAAGGTCGATCCATCCTTTCTTAAGGCAGTCACTTCATAGGGTTCTTCACATCCGGAAATCATCTTATCCATAACCAATTGCCGATCTTCATCCACAATCCACTCAGTGCCCATTCGTCCAAGTGCATCCTCTAATTTGTAGCCAAACATTTTCTCAGCAGCAGAATTTTGCTCAATACAAACGCCCTTCTCCGAAATAAATATGGCTTCAAAAGCCGCTTCAGACAAGCCTCTATATCGCTCTTCGCTTGTCTTCAAAGCCTCTTTAACACGAATTTGTTCGGTAATATCACTAAAAAATGAACAAACCTGATAAGGGATCTTTTCTCCGTCCCTGAATTCAGGAATCGAATTAACATTAATCCAATAGTGTTTATCTTCAATAGAATTATAAATCCCCATAGTGATGTCGTGTACCGGCTTTCCTGTTTTAAGAGCAACTAAGACCGGGTATTCATCCTCACAAAAATCACTTCCGTCTTCTTTTATTGGTTTCCATCTGGATTTAAGCGACTTGAACTCCTTCATATTTTCCGTTGTCATGCCCATAATTTTCTCTGCAATTGAATTCGCAGACAAAATATACCCGTCACTCGAACGATACACCACCCCCAAAGGAATGATATCAATTAATCGTCTGTAGTCTATATTTATGAGTTTTGACACGTTCATATCTATTGTTATTTAACCAGATAAGGGTCAAGCTTTGTGAATGTTTCATTGCCTACTCATGCAAGCTGACATCCATCTATTCGATAAAAATCTACTGACAAATATTAGCTATGAATAGAAAAATGATAAACGAATCAGATTCAAACACAACATAAATTTAACACATATATCATTCAACACCATCATAATACACTGACATATTTTCATTTATAAAAAAAGAGATTCCAAAAAGCAGACAACACCGAAGGGCTCATGAGCACATTTTGAAAATTTGTTTCGCGAATAAAAGAATCAAGTCAGTCTGATCCTGGTTTGCTCATTGTTGATAGTATAGAATCACGCCTCACGGCAGGCTGACAGCTTACGCTCAAATCATCTAATCCCCATAACAGGTCATATTATTCCTGACCACCATGCCTCTTTGCCGTATCTATCCAGAGTTCAGCAAGCTCTTTGGGATTTGCACCCAAGCCACGAGCCAAATGTAATGCAACGCCCATGATTAATACAGAAGCTTCGTGGACTTCCTGAATTGTTTGCAAGGCTCCAAATTGTTCTTGTGCTTTTAATAGAATCAAGTCATTATGCTTTGCAACAAATGCAAGCGGATCATCATCCGAGATATCTGGTATCATCAAACAATCGACCCACTCAGGTCCTATCCTCTCTGCCAATACTTCCGGGGGTTCATTCCCCATCTTTCTCCACAGGGCCAATGTTTTCCTATCTCCCGATTCTGCCAAACCCGTATCAAGAAATAATTCAAAGGCTATATCTGCTATATTTTGCATCAGTTCCAAATAGCCATCCTGAGCCTTTTCGAACTTATCGGTCAGCTGCCCTTTAAGGTATTCATCGACACGAAACTGAGCTAATTCCAATACTCCCGAGCATGCTTCCAAACAAGGAAATTCGTCTCCCTGGTACATATATTGAACGTCATCGCTTTGTACCTGCCTACCCAGTGGATACAAGCGACAAGCGAGTGGACGCCCCCCATGAACACTACATCCAAAATTATCGACATATTGAGCACAAGCCCGTTGATTATTGAAACCTGTTTTGCCATCGAAGCGCAAACGAATTCCTCCAAAATCGCTATAACGATCGCGGAATTCCCTTGCCGTAATTTTCTTCTCGTTGGCAAGACTGAGCAGCTCCCACGGATTAATGTAAATAATTTTTCCAAAGCAGCAATAACCCGTTCGCGAACAGCTTAAGGGCAATATATCTTGAAGATTCAGTGTGTGTGTTTGCATTATTATGGCTTCATTCTTGATATGACAGGTGATACATCCAACAACTCAGCTCATTATCGATTGCCAAATTGTTCAAACATGATTTGAAAGCACAAAGCTATCAAATTCCATAAAATGACATTTATTGTTTCTCACGAAATTCGCACAAATTGGCTGAATGGACTAAAATCTTTACAAGCATTCGCCCCCTATGTGATTTGGGCCAATCGTGTATGCATCCGATGGGTTTTATCCTTTGAATTTATCGGTCTTCCAATTTCGAGGCTTATTGATAATATAGGCCCTGATACGTTGATATTCCTCATCATTGCAGATGATGTGGTCATGATAATCGGATTGCCGGTTTTTTATGCCCGATGAACGACAGAGACTATTGATCTGTTTTGATTTTGCCATATAAAACAAAATAGTCGCCAATTAGGTGGCACTACCCCCGCTACCGCACGATTGTATCGTGTGGGTTTATTTCCAAACAAAAGGAAGGCAATAAAACTGAAACGAAGTGGAGCTAATCGCGCAGCAGCCGGGGCGGTTCCCGCCACACGAACGCTTAGTTGTTAGTGACAGTTTTTATTTTTCAGTTTCTTTCTTTTTTTCTTAAATGTTAGAAATGTACTAATAATAAATACTGTCAGGTAAAGAAAACCTAATACTTGCTTTCTAAATACAAAATTTTCAAAATCAAATTCTCTAATCAATGCCAAACCTAATGTGAATGCCATTAGGGCAAAAATGACATTGAAACCTATTTTATCTTTCATATTTTAATGTTTTGTTAGTGTGTCTATTGTTAATCCAACTACCCCCGCTACCGCACGATTCTATCGTGTGGATTTATTTCTAAACAAAAGCAAGACGATAGAACCGAAACGAAGTGGAGCTAATCGCACAGCAGCCGGGGCTTCTTTCCTGTCAACCGACCGAAGGGAGTCTCACGCAACGTAGCAAGTAAACTGCAACTCAGTTCAAGAGGGAACGCGATAAAATCGCGCACCAGCTGGGAAACAACGTGGAGCTAATCGCGCAGCAGCCGGGGTTACTAACCTTGATATTTACCACATTGCCTGCCATTACTTATACAAAATGTTAGGGGCTGGGCTTTTTTTCAAGCACAATTATTTCAGGTAAATCTCGATGAAAAAAATATCCCTGATAATCAAGTTTATCGTTATTCAATTTAGTAATCATAAGAATATTAAACATTACTCCATAGTTATCATCGGCAAGAATGCCTAGCATCGTCGCAATATCTTGATGACTAGGAGACAAGCTAAATTTGGGGTGAGAATGCCATTCTCCAATATAATATCCTGTTCTTTTCTTATAGTGTTTTCTTAAAAGTAAGTCTGATTTTTTGACACCTCTAATAAAAGAGGCTATCGAGTATTTGTTGTCTTCATCTGAAACAGAGGCATCAATTATCTCAAAACTATTATCTTCAACTTTTTTGCCAATTAGAATTCCACCCGTTTCAAAATCACCAGATTTTCTTAAAGCTCTTTCTATTTTAGTTTCCACATCAGGAGTAACTTTAAAATTAATCTTCATCATTCTTTAAAATTGAATCATTTGCAAAATTTAAAATCTCCTGTTCTGTCAAACCAAGTTCATTCTCAATTTGCTCGTTGCCAAAACAAACAAAACAGTTTGAATATGATTTAAAGCCTGTTGTGTCAACTTTTATACATTCAAACTCTTCTTTAAAAATCCATTTTTTTTCATTTCCCCATAAAATTATATTTGGTTTAGATTTAAACACCTCTAAATTTTCTGAAAGGAGAATTTCTAGAGCCATTTTTACAGTAAAAAGCGAAATATATTTTGCGTCAATACTTAGTGCCGGAGTAGGAAGTATTTCACCTTCCTCTGTTTCGTTATAATCAATGAACTTAGTTTCTGGAGTGTCATTAAAACCATCTTGTGTTTCTAATATTCTAGATAACTTATTGTTCACACATTCAAAACAAGGTGTTATATCTGGAATTATTCTTATAATCTCTCCACCATATCCTAGTGGATAGACTTTAGAATGCAGTGATGGTATTTTATATAACCAACAAAATTCATTAATTACTTCTTCTATCTCTGCCGTTGCATTTACGATTATATCAGCGCTTTTTATTATTTCACTTACATGACTTGGTATTGTTATAATTTTAGTTTCAATGCAATCAACCTTGATAAATGGATTAATTCTTTGTAATTTATTTTTTAAGGCTTGCGTTTTCTTTAAGCCAACATCTTCAAGACCACATGTATGTCTAATTACATTCTCCACAGTTAGATAATCATCATCAATTAGTGTCAATTCTGAAATACCAGATTTCACAAATTCTTCAGCTATAACACTCCCTGAAGAACCGCAACCAATGATGGCGACTTTCTTTTTGCTAATTAATGTAGTTTTTTTAAAATCGGGAGTCCTTGAGTTGAGTTGGGTTAAATCAGGATTATAACATCCAAAATATTCAACTTTACTGTCTTTGTGATTGATTTTAGCGTATAATTCGGCTTTATTATCAGTAATAAAAACAACATGCTCAGTTTTATCTTTTTCTATTTTTTCTTGTGCCTCTTTAACCGTAAGGATTTGCTGATTATTTAAAAACTCAACGAACTTATTTAAGTCTTCTATAAACACAATTGTGTTTAGATGATTTTGAGATGCTTTAATCCAGGTTCCAACGTTTTTTGAAAAAAATAGATTTATACCCCATATTTTTAAGTACTCACTTTCTATAATTTTTTTTAAATAATCTTCATTTGGTTTTTCTACTGGTAATATAGGACTTACAATTATCCTACTTTCTCCCATTGGACTGAAATAATCAAATTTCCCAATTGTAGAATCTTTAGGCAGAGGAAGAGGAAATGGGACAATGCATCTAATAATTCTTTTTGTGATATCTAATTTAGTTGGCTCAACTTCTTCGTAAACATCTAACTTACCTGTTTTATTCTCAATCATATCTATAGCTGCTAATAACAACTTTTCCAAACTCTTTATAATATCAACTGCTGAAAGTGAAGAATTCCAAGTTTTGTCTCTAATGTCCAGACAGAAAGCTGTACTAATGAATTGATGATTTCCTACCCAGTCCTTTTCCCTTCCTTTGGGATAAATATAAGGAATAGAAAAAGGATAATTTTGAGGATATTTGAGTTCAAATGGAAATTTGATAGAACCTCCAATTTTAGTTGGAAGATATATAGTACCAGATAACCAGAGTAATTCCTTTCGAATAAAGAATTCAAAATCGTTTGATTCCCATTGAATGTTTAGCCTTATTTTTTCTCTGGCAAAAATATGCTTTTTGTCTTCCCACCATTTCATTTTTGAAAGCCTTCTCTTTTGGTTTTAGGAAGTTTTTTGGGTAATTCGGTGTCTATGTGTTGCGCTACATTTGCCGATAATAGGGTAGATGTTGATTTTAATAATCCTTTATTACTGATATTACTAAATGTTTTGTCTGTTATTCTTTTTCCAAAAATAGGCGAAAATGATTCTTGAATTTTATTTAATTCTTTTAATTCAAAAGATGAAGACAATTCTGTTTTTACCTTATTTAACCATTCGTAAAAATTCTTTTCTTTTTGAGGATTTTCAGGCCATTTGTCGGCAAAGTTTTCTTCTTCATTAACAGGATTACCTATCCATTTTATCCATTTGTTATGCTCTACAGAAAACTTTGTTTCGATGAAAGATTCCATGTTTTCAACAACATTGGTTAATGCTGTGATTATATCAGTCTCTTTATTGTATGCTTTAGAAGATAAAGTAGTGATAATTATTGAAATTGGTTTATCTTCATCTCCATCAAACATTATATCCCTATGCCTTTTAAGAATTTGTACTACTCGTTGAAGAGGAAGTTTTTCTTTTTGGTATGTTGGCAATGGATTTACTGATTCGCTAAGAAAAACAGATTTTCGAATTGAAATACTACACCTTTCTTGAAACCATGCTGCATATCCAAATGGATTACTTTTATTCCAGTAATCAGGATTGGTTTCATTGAAGTAATTATCTTCTTGGTTGTCAGTAATTCTTATTGCAGTTTTTTCAAAATCCTTAAAGTCTATTGCAGAAAATGCTTTTTCAAGGATGACTCTATGACCTTCTGAGACGATTGATGGTAAGACATCCATGTGATATTTGGAAGAATCAGCATAATTCAAAGTCCAACATCTGCGACCTTCTTCATCAAGCATTTCTTTATAAGTTTTGTTTTCTTTAAGCCTATCTCCAACAATTTTCTTTAAATGATATTGTGCCCAATCTGCTTTTTTCCCTTCCAACCTACAAACTAAATCTACATCTAGTTCATCTGAATCATTAACTGGTTTTATCATAGTACCAAGCAAGAAAGAACCCTGCGGTAAAATTTCAGGTTTGTAAGGTGATAATAATGATTTTTCGTCAGCAAGCCATTTACCTACAGCTTGATAACTTTGAACCGCGAATTTGTATTGGGTTTCTGAAATATCAAGATTGTTTCCAATTTCTTCTAATATCTCATTAAACTGGGCTTTAATTTCATTTGTTAACATAGGATTTAGTTTTATATTTCTATTGTTTTGTAAAAACCATTTCTTTCTTTGTTTTGGTCGTAAATTATTAAATCCATATCCGCTTTTGGCATCCATATTCGACCGAATTCTATTGCAGCAGAGACAGGCATTGCTGGGAATACATGCAACTTATTATCTTGACCATGTTTAGCTTTAACTATATCAAAAAAGTGCCTACATATTTTTCTAAACTTAGATAAGATAATCTTGCCTTTTAAGAAGTCATTATCCGGACTGTCATGGGTAATTGTCCAAATACAAATTTTTGAATCAAAGAGTTTTTCAATTCTATCATTTGTAATTGTAGCACTTAACGATATATTTAAAACAGGTAATCCATCAAATTCTTTTGGCTCAATTAGATTAAAATCATCAAAATCGGTTTCATCTTGCCATTCCCAAGTTTCAGGTTCTCTATGCCTTTGAAATACCTGCACATCATACAAGTCATTAAATAATGTCCCAAACTTTATAAGTAGTGGCTGAGGTGCAAGTCCAAATGCTGAAAAAGATTTGATTGGGCTATGTATTTTTAAATTCTCAACTTTCTCTCTAAATTGTCGTTCAAGATTTTTGGATTCTAACTCCCAAAATAAATCTTCATTATCTTTGATAATGCTATTTGTTATACTTAATTCAACTCCATAGCTTTCCGTTGGGAATTTATCTGGAATTATTGCTTGAAATGCAGATTCATAGTTAAGAGGAGAACCTTGATTACCAATATTTGCACCGTATAAAATTACATGTGTTTTCTTTGACGATGAAAGTGAAGTAAGCAATTCAATCCTTTTCTCATGTTCTTTTTTCATTTCAACTAACAAATTTTCTGGATGTCCATCAACATCTTCTTTATCAATTAGTCTATGATGTGCATCGCACATTAGCATTAGATTACTAAATGATTTTGCAAGTAATGGAGAACGTTCTTCATCTCCCCTTGGTCCATCAGGACTGTCCGCAACAATATGAGCAATATAAGCATTGTTCATTTTTGCCATAGACAATTCATCCTTCCATAGAGGTTTATTACATCCTCGATATTCGCATCTACCAGCCGATAAAGTCCATAATTGCGTCTTTATTTTTTCAGGTATTGAAGTCTTTGACATTTTATTTCATGTTTCAAGTTTGTAGTGTGTTTTTTGCCTTGCCCCTAACTTGTTTATATCAATCATATGGCTGTTATTTCTTATATCTCTTCTGAAAAGCTGTTCCTGAGCTATTGGAGGAATAACAACACCATATTATGATTCATCTCAAATAGCCTGTCTTATAAGATATTTAAAATTTTAACTAAGGTATTAAATCTAAACTAAGATTCGTATTGTCAAATCTGTCAAGTTTAAATACGGACAAATTCCAGTTTGAGGAAAAGGAGAATATTTAGGCTTTGCTTCATAAAGCCAGGACACAAAAAAAGCTGTGGCTCTCTAACCACAGCTTAGTTGGGCTCTTTCTAGTAATGGTTCAACCACTGAACTGTCGCAATAGAAAGAGGCACCTTATTTTATTTTACACCTCATGGGGTTCCAACAGAGGCAAGGCCTGCAGGCTAATATTAAGCTTACATGGCTTCGATTGGAAACGTCGGATAGGCACATAAAGGGTTTTGTAACCAATCGATTCAATTTTAAGCCTATGATCGCCCGTAGGGAATGATTTAAATCTGAACGTTCCTCCCGGACTAATGTCTACACGAAGTCCGAGTTTTTCTGCCGTAACTTTTCCCTCACCAATCACTTGTCCGTTGGCCTCATCGGTCAGGTATCCCATCAGTTCGTAAGGGTGTTGAATTCCCTTGGCTGTTTGTCGGGCCGCAAAGTAATGGTTCACAAAGTCGGGATGCGACTGTCGGTATCTTTCGATACTGCGATCGAGCACTGTTTTTAAAAACTGATTGGTTTTTTTCTTCAGATCGTTAAAGGCCTTATTAGAGGTCTTTTTATCTTCCATCAGAATCAAACGATCGGTTCGGTTTTTAAGAAAGTCTCCTAAATCGGTTTGCAAGCTGATAATACTTTCCTGAGTAATGGCATAGTCAGTCAGTTGAGCCAGGTTATCCTGAGCAATCTTGATACACGACTCGGTGTATTGAATTAAGTTTAGCTCGCTCAAAGCAGCCAATACCGATTTCGAAATATCAACTTGTTCGAGGATTGAGGTATTCCCATTACTATTGGCAAAACAAACCAGGTTATTGGAGAAAGGAAACAAACTGGCAATCAATTTGTTTTTAATCTCCTTTTTATTCACAACGAGCCACTCAGCCGGTGCATCCATCTTTTCGCCAAGGGCAAATAAACCTGTCTTATAAACTGTAAATTTTGCCACCTCCCCTTTGGTTGGTGCATCCGATTCGTAAATACCGCTATTTTTATCAAGAACCTGTTCAACCTCCTGATAAGAATCTAATTTTAGTTTATCTGTTGTATTCATCATTTATGAATTTGTGCAGTACGAATAAATCAAAGGATGTATCACGATTTGGTTCACACTGCTTGATTAATAATAAACTCATCTGACACAGCCAGATTTAATCATCTTAAGCTAAGCTGTCTGAGATCAGCTTAGGCTTGTGTAAACAACTGTCTTGCTTTAAATTTTATTTTTGCTTTCTTATTCAAAGCTTTTTTGCACTTCTATTCAAAATTGAATTAGCCCCTCTAAAATTTAAATTTGTTCCTTTAAAATTTGAATCACTTGCTTTCAGAAACACAAAACCTGCTTTAAAATTGAATTCACTTGCTTCCAGAAACACAAAACCTGCTTTAAAATTTGAATTACTTGCTTTCAGAAACACAAAACCTGCTTTAAAATTTAAATTACTTGCTTTCAAAATTGCGTCAGCTCCTCTCAGAGCCTAATCATTTGATTTAAAATCTTAATCAGCTGGCTTCAAACAATGAATAGAAAGCATCCGGAATAAATCATTTTAAGTCATAAGAGTGTCATTCTAAAGAAAATTGCTGGCAACGATCAAAATCGTGCAGAGAGATTCAGCAAATAGGAAATACTTCGACTTAGAAGTCATAAAAGTATTCAGAGGGCAACATACAGATTCTCTTTTAGTCTTATGATCTGTAATCTTAGTTGTTCTTGTGGTTGAACGGTAGAGCTAATTTAAAGAATTATTTCATTATACTCCAAATAAAAAATCATTGATCATGAAATAAATGCCACTCATCACACAAAACAAACCATTCACATTTAAACAGAACATCAGATAATACAAGCCATTCAGAATAAGAGCATCGATAGATATTTTTTTTTGTAAAACATCCTATTTTTGTGAATGTCTTTCCCTTTTAGGGAAAGTGCCGGCAGGCGATAAGGTGAACTTTTCAAAAGAAGAAATACAGCCTTTGGCTGATAAATTTAATTTCTTATATAGCCTTTGCACCCCTCTCCCTTCGGGATCTCCCCTGTTAGGGGAGAAAGGTGATTCAAAAGTGATTATGAATAGCTTTCCCTTTTAGGGAAAGTGCCGGCAGACGATAGGGTGAACTTTTCAACAAAAATTTGTATTTTGTATGGTCTAAGATCTTTGGAATGAAATATCACGAGATTAAAGAAATAAAACACAAACTAAAACGTAACACAACACCATCAGAGAAGCTGTTATGGAAGCATATTCGCAATAGACAGCTTAAGGGACGGAAATTTTTAAGGCAACATGCCATTATTTATGATACCGACCATGATGAATATTTCTTTTTTGTGCCTGACTTTTACTGTATTGCCGAAAAACTAGCAATTGAACTGGATGGAAAGGTTCATGACTTCAGAAAGGGAAAGGATGCTAATCGAGACGCCATATTAGAAGATCAAGACATTAGGGTGATTCGAATTAAAAATAAAGAACTGGTTAACCCAACAGCTGTTTTAGATAAGATTATATCATCCTTCAGACTAGAAGATGATGATCCTGCCTTTAAAAGAAAATCGTATCAATAAATTTTAGTTGCACCCCTCTCCCCTCGGGATCTCCCCTAATAAGGGAGAATTCATTTAATCGATCTTTCCCTGAAAAGGAACCGTAACGAAGTTTATGAATCACTTTCCCTATTTAGGGAAAGTGCCGGCAGGCGATAGGGTGAACTTTTCAAAAGAAGAAATACAGCCTTTGGCTGATAAATTTAATTTCTTATATAGCCTACACCCCTCTCCCTTCGGGATCTCCCCTGCTAAGGGAGAAAGGTGATTCAAAAGTGATTATGAATAGCTTTCCCTTTTAGGGAAAGTGCCGGCAGGCAATAGGGTGAACTTTTATCTGGCAAGTCCATTTATATATATAGCCTACACCCCTCTCCCTTCGGGATCTCCCCTGTTAGGGGAGAAAGGTGATTCAAAAGTGATTATGAATAGCTTTCCCTATTTAGGGAAAGTGCCGGCAGGCGAAAGGGTGAACTAAAACTCTTCTTTTAGACTTGCATCAAAATACGAAAGTAGAACTAAATCATTTTCAGCACCCACAATTCCACCTTCTCTTCATCACGCCAGTTCTGATTTCGTTGGGTTTTAGTCGAAGCGGCTTTTACGGCCTTGTGCAAGAGCAGTTCTTTCTGAAAACGGCCACCTTCGGCCAATTCTTTTTTAATTGGATGCTCCGCATCCTTATGGGTGATTTCGATCATATTGGAGAACAATAGAGCCACTCTGCCTCCGGGTTTCAGGTGCTTGATGGCTTCGGCAAAAAAGCGAGGGAATAAATCTTCGTCGTAATAAATGGCCATATCTATCCCTTCCAAATTGTGGGAAGCCGGCAACCAGGGCGGGTTAAAAACAATCAGCTCTGTTTTTTCAGAACAATCGGCAAACAAATCCCCATGCATCAACTCCACTTTAGCATGCAATCCGGAGCGTTTCAATTCTTCGTTGACACCTACAATCGCGTTAGGATTGGCATCGGTTCCATAAAGTTTTTGAAACCCCTGTTTCAGCATTTGCAAAGACAGCACACCACTCCCAATTCCAATATCGATGGCTGATTTCTTTTCGCCCTCATACTGTTTCAACCATTGATCAAAAAGGATGAGATGTTCGAATCGTGTAGGGAAATAAGTCCCGAAAAAGGGGCGAATCTTGCGACCTAAAACAGGTATAAAAATGCCTTTTTCGTGCCACTGCCAGGAACTGTTCAAGCCCTGCACTTGTGGAAAGGGCAATAAAAACTCATTCATATCGGGGTACAGGCTTTTAAGCCAACCTATATCCGGCGATTTTCTAACGCTTAGCTTGTTGTTGCTAACCAACAACAACAAACGGTGAGAGAGCTCGCGAAACTTATCCCGGTAATCGCGTTGTCCCTGAAAAGACTGATCGGCATATTCTTTTTTAAGGTGGTCTTTCAATACATTCAAAACCGTTAAGCCACTGCTAAAGTAATCGACGATTAAAACATAATCACCATCAATCAGGGCATCAACAGCATCCAGGGGATCCATTCGACGTTTGTAAGCCAATACATCAACATCCACTAAGGGTTCGGGACGGTTAATTTGAATGGTTTTTCCTGATACGATCCTTTCGATCGCTGATGCTTGCTTTGACATTATTCTTGTGATTTTGGAAACAAATGAAATCAGACTTAAAGCCTTAAAAAAAGAGATGTGCTCTTGTGATTGAATTTACAAGACAAAATTAGTCTATTTCTTCAAATGAACAGCCCGGAAAGGGCTCTCTCTTATCCAAAGCAGGTGAAAATCTCATGACCGCCCGGTCAAAATTGTCAAAACAATAAAAAAAGCTGCCACCCTGGGGTGACAGCTTATCTTCATACGTGTTGTAAGTCATTACGCCTCAACGAGCTTTCTCTTTTTAAGCTTTAAGCTTACTGGCGTTATGTTTCTCAAATTATCAGAAACAGGACATCTGTCTTCGATGGCCTCCAGCCATTTAGCCAAGACCTCAGGCGAGGCATCACAATCGGGTTCAATAGAAACCTCAATTCCCTTATAACCCGCTCTGTCGTCAAAAGACGTTCCGAACAAGCGATTGGGGTTGAGTTCACCAGCCATTTTAATCTTAACCGATCGCAATTCGATGTTCATCTCCTTGGCAATCACATGAGCCATTACATTGATACATCCGCAAAATGCAGCCAAAATGTATTCAACAGGATTGGCACCCTCATCGGTTCCTCCCAAATCGGCAGGTTCATCAATAATAATCTCAAAACCTCTGGCTTTTACGACCGTCTTAGTTGGATTCTCGCTATGTGCTTTTACTCTGAATTTTAAATCTGACATTGTATATGAGTTTAGTTGTTTGAATATTTTATAACACAAAAATGCAGGATCTTCATCGACTATAAAACCAGAGGAAGAAGCATAGATTCACTATATTTGATGCAATTTCACATCCATTTTAAAAGTGATTTTAAATCAAACAAATGCCAATAATGAGTTTAGAATATCAGACTAACGGATACTGTGCCGACCATCAGGCCATTAGCGCTAAAGACTGTTTTGAATCCTTAACAATGAATCAAAAAAGTTTGGTGGAAAAATCCACCAGCATACTGCAGTTTGCCAAAGGAGAAACCATCATCAAACAGGGTTTTGTGGCATCGCATATTCTATATATCGAAAAAGGGTTGGCTAAACTTGATGTCACCAATGATTCAAAACTATCAACTTTAAAACTGTTAAGTAACGATTCCTTCGTAGGCATCATGTGCAGTTTTGCATGCCGAAATCTCGATTTTTCAGCAGTGGCTTTGGAAGATACCACCATACGAATGATTGATATGGATATTTTTTTAAGCCTGATTAAAGAGAACGGGGAATTTGCTCTAAGACTGATGCGCCATATGTCGTCACTCACCAATGAGATTATGCACCGAACAAGTCGTATTGCCGGAAAGAATGTTGAAGGCTCTCTGGCTATGATCTTAAACGAATTTAAAGAGATTTATAAAAGCAATACTTTTACCTTACCGGTAACGCGTGTCGGACTGGCTTCTTTAGCTGGCTGTTCAAAAGAAAGTGCCATAAATACACTGGCTAAATTTCACAACGATGGCATTATTCATCTTAAGGATAAATGCATTACCCTTATCAAACAGGAAAGTCTTGATCTGATCATTAAGAATGGCTAATTCAAAATTATGAGTGGTGAAAGATCACTGCTAAAAGTTGAGTCTAAGTGATTATATACACTTTAGAATTATCTTGTAGATTTTTCGCTTAATCCGTCTAAGACGGATTCTACTTTTACTCATATATATAATATCATATTAAAGTATTCCTGATTTACCAATGCCTTGATGAAAAGTAACAAAAATCATCCCAATGCTTCGGGACCGGCACTCAGTGACCCATCACGTTTCAAAGGCTAAACAGACTGAACTCGTTCGTCCCTCACTCAAACAGCATTCTGTTTTTAACGCCTTTTTCACCTATGGGTACCCCACTTGCGTTGCCGAGGCCAGGAAAAAACTTCTCAAAATTTCAATCATTTTTTATGAAAATGTTTTGGAGGGCCTTGTCAGCCTGCTAACTTAAATCCTGATCGCAAAAATGGACTTGATTTACTTTAACTGTCCTGCCAGGAATCCGGTTGACCAGGCAGCCTGCAGGTTATAACCTCCGGTAATGGCATCGATATCCAGCACTTCACCTGCAAAATAAAGGTTCTTGCACTTTTTGGATTGCATGCTTGCCATATCCACGCTTTTCAGACTCACGCCTCCGCAGGTCACAAACTCATCTCTGAAAGTCGTTTTGCCTTTTACGGCATATTCATCGTTTGTAAGCAAATTGAGCAATTTATTCAGGCCTTTCTTTCCCAGTTCGCCCCAACGTTTTTGAGGTGACAAATCCCCTTTCTCCAATAGAAATTGCCAAAGTCTGTCAGGTAAAGCATAGGGTCTGTAATTAGCCAGAATCTTATTGGTATTTTCTTTGATAATCTTATTCAAGTCAGCAACAACTGCATCATTCGAAGCCTGGTTTACCCAGTTAACAAGAATATTAAAATCGTAGTCCTTTTCACTTAACACTCTGGCACCAAAAGCGGACAGCTTTAAGATAGCTGGTCCGCTCATTCCCCAATGCGTGATCAGCAAAGGACCTTCTGATTTCAACTTGGTACCCGGAAGAGATACCAAAGCATTCTCCACCACAATCCCCATGAGTTTGGTCACCGATTCATCCGGCATATTAAAGGTAAATAAGGAAGGAACCGGATCTTCAATCTTATGCCCCAGGGCTTCCAACCACTCCAATCCTTTTCGTTTAGGCGAGCCACCAGTGGTAACAATTAGCTTATCAAAGCTCCCCGACATTACATTGTCCGTATCAAAACCCAATTCGAATTGCTCATCAAGGGGCTTAATTGATTTCACAGCCAAACCCTTTTGAATCTCAATGCCCAAGCGTTTGCATTCCTTCAGAAAGCAGTCGATAATACTCTGGGAATCCTGGGAAACAGGAAAGATGCAATTGTCATCCTGTGTGACCAAGGGCACACCTCTGGATTCGAACCACTCAACACAATCCTCGTTATTAAACAGATGAAAGGCTTTTTTCAAACTTCGCCCTCCTCTGGGGTAAGCCTGATACAAATCCTGCGGATCGCAGGCATTGGTCAGGTTGCATCTGCCCCCTCCCGATATTTTAACCTTGGATAAAAGCTGTCTTGATTTTTCGATGATCACCACCTTTGCCTCAGGGTAGTTTTCCTTAGCAGCTATGGCTGAAAAGAAACCTGCTGCTCCCCCTCCTATTATTCCGATTCGCATGTGTCTTTTATATTTATTCAGAAACCAAGCTTTTATTCTACAACTGGCGCTGGATGGTTCATTAAATGCTCCCTAATTCGTATTGACAGGAACGGTCTTGCTAAGTGGCGTGCGCGATTAAAAGAATAATCTTATCAATGCGTCAAGTAAGCAAGCCGCATAAATTTGTTTATATTTTTAAGCAAACCCATTTAATTGGCTTGCTGGTTTTGTTAATTGTACTAAACTTTCGAACTGCTCATCACCGCCACACGAACGCTTAGTTGTTAGCACCCGTATTGTGTTTTAATATTTTTTCATTAATCGTATTTATAAACTCTTCTTCTTCCGTTCCATTAGAGAAACTTCTTTTAGGTATTATATAAGCAGCTATTTTGTCAACGAATAAATAATAGTGGTCTTTTGACTCTTGAATTTCTTTAAATCCATTCCAATTGGTCAAAGTTTCACTTGAATTAGATATTTCTCTAAACCCCTTGTCTTCTATCAAATATGTTCTCTCTCCAAGTATTCCTCCTTTGTCATTAGGCATTTTCTTAATTTTAGATAAACCAATTTGCTTAAAAACAACAAAAATAAGCCCCCATAAAACAGTGATCAAAAATATTTCAGTTACAATAGAAAGTAGATCGAATGGTTTACCTATATTCATTACTATAACAAAAAGTATTAAAAATGAAAAGGCAAATAAAATAGGCTTTCTATGGTTTATTGTAGACTGAACATGTTTGTTAAATTGTAAAAAGTCTTCTCTCGTAATTTCTGTTTTCATTTTTGTTATTTATGGGTGCTAACTTGCAGACAAAATTACACAGAAAATTCGGTTCACTATCCCCAACGGTCTTGCAAGTTTCGTGGGGAATTAAAAGAGTTATCTCATCAAACCGCTAAATAAGCAAGCCGCAATAAATTTGTTTATATTTTTAAGCAAACCTCTTTTTAAATCCCGAACTCCATAAAAAATAGAATAAGTGAGTCATTTTGGTAGCTTGCTGGCCCCGATGCTTCGGGGTTAATTGAACTAAGCTTTCAAGCTGAGCATCACCGCCCATGAAATTTAGCTTTTGTTAGCAGCTGATTTATATAAAGCTATTTTTTCAGAATTCCATTTTCTACGCTTTCATTTATAAGTTCCTCAGCAAATCCCCAAATTGACTTAGAGCCTTCTTTTATAAGCTTCTTTTTGTTGTAAACACTTTCATATTTAACATTAAATTCAGACCACGTCCCACCATTGTTAGAGGTATTTTGTAATAGTGGCTCGAATCTGTCCATTGCCTTGGCAAATTTGGCTTCAACAGTTTTGCCTTCCTCAAATTCCTCCCAAATCGCGATAAACTCTTGTGCTTGTTCAGTAGGCAGCATCCCAAAAATTCTTTTAGCCGCTTTCAATTCTTCATCTGTGTTAGAATGATTCTTAACAGAATCATAAATAAAGGTATCTCCAGCATCTATTTCAACAATATCATGGATCAAAACCATTTTTAATACTTTCAATACATCTATTTGCTCATTTGCATGCTCCGACAGAACAATAGTCATCATAGCTAGGTGCCAGCTATGTTCAGCGTCATTTTCATGTCTGTCACTATTGAATAGTTTTGTTTTTCGTTGGATGTATTTGATCTTATCAATTTCTTTAATGAATTCGACTTGCTTAAGAAGGTTATCAATTTTCATCATTATTAGATGTCTTATATTTTGTGAACAAATTTGCTGCTAACTTGCAGACAAAATTACACAGAAAATTCGGTTCACTATCCCCAACGGTCTTGCAAGTTTCGTGGGTAATTAAAAGAGTTATCTCATTAAACCGCTAAATAAGCAAGCCGCAATAAATTTGTTTATATTTTTAAGCAAACCTCTTTTTAAATCCCGAACTCCATAAAAAATAGAATAAGTGAGTCATTTTGGTAGCTTGCTGGCCCCAATGCTTCGGGGTTAATTGAACTAAGCTTTCAAGCTGAGCATCACCGCCCATGAAAATTAGCTTTTTTTATTTTGTCACAGCATACACTTCACATGGTTTCCCGGTGGAAGAATTGTTCGTTTCAATTTTGATTTTAATACTGGCGATTGATTTGGCAATAGTTTGATTCATAAAGATATTTTCAATTACGAAACAATTTTGTCTTTCACATTTCTTATCAAATTTAATGTGTTCGTCTCCATGATTTCCAATACCACAAGAGTCGATTAAAATAAACTTTGGTTCCAGAGACAAAATATAATCAAGAACTGGTTCTGATAAAAAAGTATTTGCTTTACCATATTTCTCTGTTCCATATCCATGTTTATTCAAAACATCAGTGTAAAGAATTAATGCTTTACCTTGGATATTTCTTTTTTCTATATCAGATATTTTAGGCATATTATTGAGGCAGTTTATTAATTCTGCTTCTAATTCATAAATTGCTTCTGAAGGTGAAGCTGTATAGCAATCAATATGTGTTCCAATATGTCCTAAGGCGTTTACTGAGTCTGATTGTTTCTTTGCCCATAAATATGCTGGGTGCTCTTTTGATAGTTCCAAACTTAATTTATACATCACTTCTTTCTTTTTATTAAAAATTGCGTATTACGACATAAATAGGGGGAAATCCTCATGCTAATAAACTTTTACCTTAGCAGCTGACTCCGCCACAAGCTCTTCAATAATTTCCATAATCTTCTCGTTTTCAACAATGGTTAAACCGAGCCGTTCCGCAGAAATACCCTCTTCAAGTTTATAATCATATTTGGGTTTCCCCTCTTCAAGGCGAGAGCTAAAACACTTGAAACAGGTTCCATCCAATTTTTCCAGTTCATGACCAACCTCAACAATATGCGTCGATATAAAAAACAGGGAAGTCTTAATCTTCACAAACCCGCTGGTCACCAGCAAGGTGGCATCATAGGCATCCTTCACATTGGTTCCCCTAAACAGTTCATCAAAAATAACAAAGACCTTCTTATACTCCCTTATCTTCAAAGCTATATCCTTCACCCGTTTCACCTCGCTGTAATAGTGGCTATGCCCTTTTTCTATATCATCCGATATATTGATGGTAGAATACAGACCTTTAAAGACAGAACAAGTCATGGATTTGGCTGGCACAGGGAAACCAACATGAGCGAGATACAGACACAAGCCGATCGACTTCAAAAAAGTAGACTTTCCTGCCATATTGGCTCCCGAAACAAAACACAGGTTTTGATGACTACCCGTTTCGATATCATTGGCAACAGGAGCTTCCAAAAAAGGGTGGTAGAAACTCTCAATTTTTAAACAAGGTGCTTCAGATTCTATATATTCCGGGAATGCCAAAGACTTTTCCCCAGCCGTTTCGGCAACAGACATATAGGCATCAAGCTGATAAGTGAGTCTCAAGAGCTCGAGCACCCGTCCCTTTTCATTGCTTCTTATCAAATTATCGAGGTGACTTAATTCGAGAGTTGAGAATTGATCATGTTTCGAATTGAGAATCTTCTTAATACGAGGCAAGGCTTCAAATTCACCAACAGCCTGAACCAGCTTTGTAAAAAACACAGGTACATCTGCCTGATTAAACCCATTGACCAAGACGGAAAGTCCCTGAATATAGGTCTTCACATATTCAACTCCCCTTGTAATGATATAGTACTCGTTGGAGGGTTTTATTTGATTCTTAACCCAAGTAAGGGAGGAATCAATTAAATTGCTCCTAAGAATATCGGTATTTTGATTCAGGTAATGCTCTATAAAATCCAGGGCATCCTTATCAAAATTATATTTAACTTGATGATCACAAATAAATCGAATCGTTTCTATTCGCTGATTGATTTCATTCAAATCGCAGGATGGGCTTTCCATTAAATTCTCCAATTTCAACAAGCCTCCTTTGGTTTTTGTCCGATTGTAAAAATCAAAAACAGAGAGGTCTCCCTTTGACTTTGAGAATAAATTTAAATCTTGCTTAGTCTGTTTATCTGTTCCAAAAATCATTTGATTGTCTTCTTTTAGAGAGTTAGGAATTCCTTTGTGCTATATGTTTCACACATCATTACCCGTCTAAAGTAGATAAAACGATTAATCTTTTGAACTTAAAATTTGTTATAGATCATGAATTTTTACTAAATCTAAATCCCCTTTTTATACTGAATACAAGTTGTAGAATCAATCGACTGATGAAGTGCTTGCTCAGAGCCGGCATCTCCATTGATCGTCCTTTCAAAAAGTTGAATCAATTTCGATTTGTCAACATTTAGCTGTGTTCCTGTTTCGATATCTCTTAAATCAACCAGATAACTTGAAAACTGATTTGGTATATCCTTCACAATTTTCGTATTCAAAAATTTTGAAGCATTATAGATCTTGTGATAATTCCCCTTACTCTTCTCAATAAAAAAAGAATCCTTTTTCATATTGGTAATCGTAGAGGTCTTTTCACAATTCTGAATGCAAGTGTCATCCACTCGATTCTTTTCGCAACCCGTAACCTGATGGAACAGACATTGTCTGCATGTCATCAAAACAATGGGATGATAAATGCTATACTGCAAGTCAAAATTCTTAGGACACTTGATTTGTTTGATTTGATTCCGATTGAGTTCATTCGATATAAAAGCACCGGAACAATTCATGTTCTCTTTCAAACTCAAAAGGCTATAGGAATTTGTAAGATTCATTTGAGGCCCGGCCACCCATGCAATCCCTCTTTTAAAGGCTTCATAAGCAATGCCCGTATTGTTGGTCACAAGCATTCCGGGTTTTAGCTGATCGAGAAACTGCAAGGCCATATCGTAATCATCACCAATAATCACCGAAGGAAACCAGGGAATTAGGCTTGTGTGCTTTCTAAAAAGCCCGAGATAATCGTCCAATCGATTTTTAAAACAATTGGGCAATTGAAAATAGTAATTTGCAGAACTGACTTCAAGCAAATGCAGATCGTCTGCTGAGGAAATTAGGATAGACAGTTTGGCTTTCTCTTCGCTTGGACTGAGCGTTTTTAACTGAGGAAGTTGAACAGGTTCGATAATCTCTTTCGATCCATTCAATAAAAACAAAGCACGGTTTTTCAAAGAGGTCAGTTCCTTAAAAGGTATAAACAAACCTTCACCCAAGCCACTAAAATCAAGCCTTTCAATAAAATATTCCGTCTCATTCAGTGCTTTAAAGCGTTTCAGAACCATCGCCTCATTCAAACTCTGCCCTTCTTTTCTCACAAGCGACATGTCCGATATCAGTTCAAAAGAGCTGTCAGGTGTTTGAATTTCAACTTTCAGAGATTCATGACATTTGCCGGAAAAATAAATTGCAAGTGCTGCCTTCTCTGCACTTAAGGTCTTGATTTTATTCTCCACGGATAGCTTCATCGCCTCCTTTTCCTCATACAAAGCCAGGTGTGCCTCTTCCAGCTTTTCAGGACTGGCAAAGGTATTCGTCATCGACAAATGCTCAATGGAATGATCTCTAGGATTATCGATAAACATGTCCC